>DATGXA010000148.1:0-5608 GCA_035299125.1 Opitutaceae bacterium | reverse complement strand
AAACGCCGCGGACTGCTCGCCCGCGAGAGCGCGCTGCACGGCGCGAAGCTGCTTGTGGTGGCCGAGATCAGCGAGATCGGCGGACGTGCCGGAGAAGTGAACACCGTGCTCGGCCTCGCGACGGCGATCGAGGAGGCGTGGCTAGAGGAACTGTTTCCCGACGACTGCGACGAGACGGTCACGACCGGGCTCGACCCGAACACCAAGCGCGTGACGGCGCGGCGCGAGCGGCGTTTCCGCGATCTGGTGTTGGAATCGAAGGAGGGCGCGGAGCCGCCCGAGACCGAGGCTGCGCAGATCCTCGCGCGCGAGGTGCTCGCGGGAAACCTGAAGATCGAGGCGTGGGACGAGAAGGTCGAGGAGTGGATCGTGCGCGTGGCGCGGTTCGCCGAATGGTTTCCGGAAATGGAGGCGCACCCGATCCGCGACGAGGACCGCGCGATGCTCGTCGAGCAGATGTGCTACGGCTGCCGCGGCGTGAAGGACGTGCGCAACCTCGACCCGTGGCCGATCCTGAAGGACTGGCTCACGCCCGAGCAGCTCGCGGCGATGGAGACGCTGCTGCCCGAGCGCATCGAGATGGCCAACGGCCGACGCTCGAAGATCACATACCCGAAGGAGGGCCCGCCGGTGATATCGGCGCGCATCCAGGAGTTGTTCGGCGTCGAGAAGCTCTCGCTCGCCCGCGGCCGCGTGCCGCTGAAGATCGAGGTGCTCGCGCCGAACCAGCGTCCGCTCCAGGTGACCGACGACCTCGCGCGTTTCTGGCGCGAAGTGTATCCGGAGATCAAGCCCGCGCTCTCACGCCGCTACCCGCGCCACGAGTGGCGGTGATTCCAGTGCGGAATGCCGATTGCGGACGGGCGGGCCGCGGGCGCATGTTCGTTTGCGACGACCTGGAGATAGCCGATGCTCCGGCCTCCGGGCATTCCTGCTCCCGAGAAATATGATGAAAGCGATGCGATCCCTGGTTCCTGGCCTTCTGGTGTTGGGCGCGCTCTTGACGGGTCCGTCGTGGTCGTTTGCCGCCGACGATTTGGATCCGGAGGTGTTCGTCGTCCGCGCGCCGGACCGCGAGTTGAGCCCGTACACCGGCGTGGTGCGTCGGCACTGGTACGATGCCGCGCGGTACCTGCTCGAAGGCGCGTTCAGTTATGTGCACTCGCCGGACGACCCGCTGAAGTTTCCCAAACAACCGGGCAAGAGCTACCCGCGCAGCGAGGCGGAGGTGCCGACGGAGAAGCTCGAGGGGCTCTGCCGCACGCTCTTCGCCGCCGCGCCGCTGCTGAAAATCGACCCGGATCTCGAACTCAACGGCATCCGCGTTGGTGCGTATTATCGGCACCAATTCGGACTCCTGGTCGATCCGGCGAGCCCGAATTGCATCAAGCCGCGGCCGGCCGACGGCGGCCCGAACCAGAATCTCGTCGAGTTCGGCGCGCTCGCGATGGCGTTCTTCGCTGCGCCGGAAGTGTTGTGGGATCCGCTGCCGCAGCAGCAGAAGGACGCGCTCGCGGCGCTGATGCTCAGCTACGGCGACGGTCCGACGGTCCCGTCGAACTGGAAGTTCTTCAACATTTTCGTCCTGAGCTTCTTCAAGCAGCGCGGCTACCCGGTGAACGAGGCACTGCTCCAGGAGTATTTGCGGAAGACGCTGGCCGACTACCGCGGCGAAGGCTGGTACAACGACAATCCCGCCTTCGATTACTACAGCATGTGGGCCTACCAACTCTACGGCATGCTCTGGGCGCAGTGGTTCGGCCGGGAGTACTATCCGGAGCTGGCGCGGCAGTTCGAAGCGAACTTCTGGGACCTGCGGGACAACTACCCGCTTCTGTTCGGACGCGACGGGAAAATGATCCTGTGGGGCCGCAGCAACTCGTACCGCTTCGCCTCGGTCGGACCGTTTCCGCTCATGGGCTTCGAGAAGCGCACCGACGTGAACTACGGCTGGATGCGCCGCATCGCGTCGGGCGTGCTGCTGCAATTCCTCACGCACCCGAAATTCTTGGACGAGCGCGTGCCGACGCTCGGTTTCTACGGCCCGTTCGAGCCGGCGGTGCAGGTGTACAGCTGCCGCGGCAGCGCCTACTGGATGGGCAAGCTCTTCCTCGGCTTGCTGGTACCGGCCGACAGCCCGTTCTGGACGGCGGTGGAGAACGAGGGCCCCTGGGCCGCGGAGTTCCAACGCGACACGGTCATCAACACGTTTCAGCCCGCCTCGAAGATCCTCATCACGGACTATCCGAACAGCGGCGCCGCCGAGGTCCGCGCCTGGTGCCACGAGCGTGTGGCGGACGACTGGCAGCAGTTCCGCTCGACGGAAAACTACAACCGGCTCGCCTACAACAGCGCCTTCCCCTGGCAGGCCGACGGCCCCAAAGGCGAGGTCGCGATGAACTATGTGGTGCGGAACGCGGCGGGGAAATGGGAGGCGCTGCGCCTCTACACGTTCCAACGATTCGAGTCGGGCCTGTACCAGCGCACCGCCGTGCTCGAGACCGACGAGCACGTCCGCCTCGACCTCGCCGAGCAGCCGTTGCCCAACGGTATCCTGCGCGTGGATCGTCTGTCAGCCGACAAGCCGCTCGCGCTCCGCCTGGGCCACTATGCGTTGCCGCATTTCCACGGCCCGGTGAAAGTGGCGCAGCGTGAGTCGCGCGGGCAGCGGGCCACGATCATCGACAACGGCGAGTACCAGTTGGCGCTGGTGCCGGTCGTCGGCTGGAACTCGGTGGAAGTCGTGCGGGCAGCGGGCCTGCATCCCGAAGCCGACGAAAGCTCCGTGATCAACGCGACCGCGAGCACCGACGTGGCGGGTACCCGACTCCTCGCTTCGCTTCTGCTCTGGAAACGCGCCGGCGAGGCGTGGACTGACGAGGAACTTTTCCCGGTGACCGCGGTGACGACGCAGAGCGACAGTTCCTGCTCCGTGGCGTGGGCGCACGGGGCGTCGACCACGGTGTCGTTTCGTTGAAGGCCGGGTTCCTGGAGACGACAACGCCCGCTCCCTGATGGAAGCGGGCGTCTGATTCTGCGGGCTGCGAAATGCTCACGCGTGCCGCAACGGGCTTCAGGCTCAGCGTTGCACGCGGGCGCCGCCGCCGGACATGAGTTTCTCCACTTCCTTGCGGGTGGCCATGGAGGTGTCGCCCGGCGTGGTCGAGGCGAGTGCGCCGTGGGCGGCGCCGTACTCGACGGCCTTCTGCGGGTCGTTGGCGGAGAGGAAGCCGTACTGCACGCCCGAGGCGAAGCTGTCGCCGCCGCCGACGCGGTCGAGGATCTCGAGCTCCGGGTACTTGCGGCTCTCGTGGAACTTGCCGTCGTGCCAGAGGATGGCGGACCAATCGTTCTTGGTGGCGGTGATGACGCGGCGCAGCGTGGTCGCGGCGACCTTGAAGTTCGGGTACTCCTTCACGGCGGTCTCGATCATCGCCTTGAAGGCGTCGGTCTCGATCTGCGAGATGTTGTGGTCGACGCCCTTGACCTCGAAGCCGAGCGAGGCGGTGAAGTCCTCCTCGTTGCCGATCATGACGTCGACGTACTTGGCGATCTCGCGGTTGACCTCCTGGGCCTTCTTGAGGCCGCCGATGGATTTCCAGAGCGAGGGACGGTAGTTGAGGTCGTAGGAGACGATGGTGCCGTGCTTCTTGGCGGCCTTCACGGCCTCGATGACGGCCTCGGCGGTGGTGGCCGAAAGGGCGGCGAAGATGCCGCCGGTGTGCAGCCAGCGCACGCCGAGCTTGCCGAAGATGTGCTCCCAGTCGAAGTCGCCGGGCTTGATCTGCGAGGCGGCGGTGTTGCCGCGGTCGGAAACGCCCACGGCGCCGCGCACGCCGAAGCCGCGCTCGGTGAAGTTGAGGCCGTTGCGGATGGTGCGGCCGATGCCGTCGTCCTCGCGCCACTTGATGAAATCGGTCGCGACGCCGCCCTGCATGATGAAGTCCTCGACGAGGTGGCCGACCTCGTTGTCGACGAAGGCTGTGCAGATGGCGGTCTTCAGACCGAAACATTTGCGGAGGCCCCGCGAGGTGTTGTATTCGCCGCCGCCCTCCCAGGCGGTGAAGTGCCGGGTGGTGCGGATGCGGCCCTCGCCGGGGTCGAGGCGGAGCATGACCTCGCCGAGCGAGATCTGATCGAAGGCGCACTGGGCGGCGGGCTTGATGGGAAGACTCATGGGATTCGGTGATCGGGGTGTTTGCGAAAGGAGCGAATTACTCGATGCGAGCGGGGGCGGGGAGGGCAAGGCCGTCGGACGGTCAATGTGTTGAACGTGCAACGGGCGTGCGGCTCACGTTTTCGGCGGCAGCGAGCGGCCGTCGCGCCAGGTGCCCTCGACGTAGGTCGTGGTCGGGATGGAGGGGATGCCGTATTTGTTCTGCTGGAGTTGACCGGCGAGGAGTTCGATGGCCAGCCGGCCGACCTCGGTGTGGTTCTGCACGACGCCGGCAGTCCTGCCGCTGTGGTCCTCGAGGAAGATGTCGGCGAACGCGAGGTCTTGCGGGATGCGGAGCTTCATTGCCTTGAACGTGTCCGCGACGAACTCGGTCTTGCCGATGATCGCATCGGGCTTGTTGCGGCGGATCCAGTCGGCGAGCGGCTCCTTGTTGGGGATGAGGTAGGGCGGCAGGCGGTCGCTCTGCGCGAGCGAGCGTTGCTCCCAGAGGAAGCCCGCCTGGTAGAGGTGGTCGACCGTGATGTCCCAGCCCTCGTCCATCACGAACCCGATGCGGCGGTAGCCGCGGGCGAGGACCTTCTGCATGGCGAGCCGGGTGATCTGGAGTTGGTCGTTGGTGACAACCGGCAACTGCGGCTCGTGGGGGAAGTAGTCGATCTTGACCGCCGCGAACCGGCTCCAGTCGAACTGCAACGCGACATCGATCTCGCGCACGTGCGAGGCGATGATGACGCCGTTGATGCCGCGGGTGTGGAGGATGCGGCTGAGCCGGCCGTGCGTGAGGCCCGGCTCGCGCATCCAGAAGTGCTCGAGGTGGTAGCCGAGCTCTTTGGCGCGCCCCTCCGCACCGGCATAGAAATCCGGATGCGCGGTGACCTCGCGCCAGCCCATGCGGGTGTTCCAGTTGGTCACGTAGGCGAGAGTGGGCGGGCTGCGGCGCACGGCGGAGCCGCTGCGGTAGGCGACGAGCGCCTGGAGCATCGGATCGGGCGCGTAGCCGAGCTCGTCGGCCAGTCTCCGGATACGCTCACGTGTGGCGGCGGGCAGACGCGGGCTGTTGCGCAGGGCGAGCGAGACGGTCGTCACGTGCACGTCGGCCTTGGCGGCGATGTCGGCGAGGGTGACGCGGGGGCGATTCATTCAGCCAAGGTAGAACGGTGGCGACGGGAAATGCAATTCTACCGTTAGCACTCAGGCTCCGTTGAGAGGGTCAATTATGGCCGCTCGACTCGCGAACATCGCCCCGTCATAACGCCCGGCCTTTCCCATGAAAAAGACCTCCGTTTCTTTCTTCAAAACGCCCACCATCGCCTACGAGGGCCCGCAGTCTGCGAACGCCCTGGCGTTCAAGCACTACAACCCCGACGAGGTTGTCGACGGCAAGACGATGGCCGAGCACATGCGTTTCTCGATCGCGTACTGGCACGCGTT
>DATGXA010000147.1:0-8001 GCA_035299125.1 Opitutaceae bacterium | reverse complement strand
TTTTACGTTCGCGAAATCCTCTCCTGGAAAGTCGCCGAGTTCCTCATCTTTTCGGAATCATTCCCGCGCTCAATTCACTATTGCCTGGCTCCAGGTCGACCTCGGCGCCGTGCGCGATTTCGCCGCCCAGGAACTCCGTTTCGAATACGCCTGGAAAACGTCTCGTTTCCTTCTCGAGCAATCCGACGACGGCTCCCACTGGACCGCGCTTCATGACTGCCGCACCGACGGCGTGACCGGTTCGCCCGTGCTGATCGAGCACCCCGGCCGCGCGCGTTATCTACGCCTCACGTTCCCCGCCAGCTCCGCGCCCACTCCATCGCTTTTCGAGTGGGCCGTGCGCTGAAGTCGGCACACTCACGCCTGCGGTACGTGCCGCCGCTTCGAGATACGGCAGCGCCTCCTCCGCCGCGCGTCTGGATCAACGCGATTCCCAGTGGTGGGCGCGCCTGCACACGCAGCGGCGTCACCTTCATCGCCGGTATCCGCGACTCCAGCGCGGGCGCCCGGTTGTGGTGTTCGAGCGCGCGTTCGTTCTCGCCGTCGAACAACCGGCACCGGCGCGTGGCGCCGCTCGCGCGAGCGGCGATCTACCGCACAGCGCATCACCAGCAGTCGCCGTTCTCGCGAACGGCGCCACTGCCATCGCCTCCGCCACCCCGCGTGCGAACAGTCCGAGGTTTTCCGCTTTCCCCTTCTGCTCTGCGGCGGTCAATTTCCGCAGCTGGTTTCGCCCCGTTCTCTCCGCCGGCTCACCGCCCCGCCTCCACATGACGTCTCGTCGTTCCTCCTCCCGTAGCATCCACTGCGCTGCCGTCGATCTCGGCGCCACCAGCGGCCGCGTGATCGTCGGCACCTGGCGCAACGCGCAGCTCACGCTCACCGAGGTCCACCGTTTTCCGAACGCCTTCCAGTCGCTCGGCGGCCACGACTACTGGAACGTCGCCGGCCTCTGGTCCGAGATCCAGACCGGCCTGCGCAAAGCCGCCGCGCAGTTCCCGCAGATCGCCTCCGTCGGCGTCGACACCTGGGGCGTCGACTACGTCCTGCTCAACGCCGCCGGCCGGCTCGTCTTTCCCGCGCACGCCTACCGCGACGCACGCACGCAGCCCGGCCTCCAGCGCCTCGCCAAGTCGAAGGCCGACCTCGCCAAGATCTACGCCGCCACCGGCATCCCGAACGTCTTCTACAACTCCAGCCTCCAGCTGGCCGAGACCGTCGCGAGCTGCCCGGAGATCAGGAAACTCGCCGCGCGCTGCCTGTTCCTGCCCGACTATTTCAACTACCTCCTTTCCGGCCGCATGGAGAACGAGCTCACCATCGCGAGCACCACGCAACTGCTCGACGTGAACTCCACCGACTGGTCGCGCCCCGCGCTCCGCCATTTCGGCCTCCCGGAAAAGTGGTTCAGCAAACCGGTCCACGCCGGCACCGGCCTCGGCAAGGTCACCGCGCTGCCCGAGCTCGCCGCCGCGCAAGTCGTCGTCGTGCCCGGCCACGACACCGCCGCCGCCTACGATGCCATGCCGGCCGCGCCCGATGGCGCCGACCTCTTCCTCAGCTCCGGCACCTGGTCGCTTGTCGGTTTCGAGAGCGACACGCCCGTGCTCGGCCCCGCCGCCCTCAAGGCACGCGTCGCCAACGAGCGCATCGGCGACGGCCGCTACCGGCCGCTCACAAACATCATCGGCTTCTGGCTGCTCGAAGGCGTGATGAAGGAGTTTCCCTCGCGTCCGAAAACCGAGGACGAACGCGCCGCGCTTAACGCCGCCGCCGCCGCGCTTCCGGCGCCGAAGCTTCTGCTCGACGTCGCCGATCCCGCTTTCGCCAACCCGCCCTCGATGCGGTCCGCGATCGACGTCCACCTCCGGGCCCGTGGCGCCAAGCCGCCGAAGGATCTCGCCGGCTACCTGCGCCTCATCTGCGACTCACTCGGCCAGGGCCACGCCAACGCCATGGCGGCCTTCGAGAAAATGACCGGCCGGAAGTTCAACCGCATCCTCGTCGTCGGGGGCGGCTCGCGGAACAAGCTCATGTGCCAGGCCACGGCCGACGCCGCCGGCATCCCCGTCGTCTCCTTCAGCCTCGAGGGCACGGCGGTAGGCAACATCGCCAGCCAGCTCATCGCGCTCGGCGCCGTGAAGGACAAAACAGTTTTTCGCGCCGCCCTCGCCCGCTCGCTCGATTCCACCACCTACACGCCGCGCCACTGATCTCTCGGTGGAGCTGCTCGCGGGAGCATCTCCCCGAAACCGCCGCTCTCGCGCGGCGCCACAGCTTCTCCTGCCTCCGTTCCTGATTCCCTGATTTCCACATTCTCCGCTCCGGAAATCCGCATTCCGCAATCCGCCACTCTCCCATGCCTTCCGCCAAACAAATCTCCGCCGCCTACAAGCTCGCCCGCGCCGCCTATGCCGACATCGGCGTCGACACCGAAGCCGCGATCAAGCAGGCGCTCTCCATCCCCGTTTCCCTGCACTGCTGGCAGGCCGATGATGTCCGCGGTCTGGAGACACCCAAGGAGGGCGTCACCGGCGGCGGCATCATGGCCACCGGCGGTTACCCGGGCCGGGCGCGCAACGGCGACGAGATGCGCGCCGACCTCGACGCCGTGCTCGCCCTCCTCCCCGGCAAACAGCGGCTCAACCTCCACGCCTTCTACGCCGAGACCGGCAGCGCGGTCGTCGACCGCGACGAGCTAGCGCCCGAGCATTTCGCCCGTTGGCTCGGCTGGGCGAAGTCGCGCCAGGTCGGCCTCGATTTCAACCCGACCTACTTCGCGCACCCGAAGGCCGCGGACGGTTTCACCCTCTCCCATCCCGACAAGAAGATCCGCAAGTTCTGGATCGAACACGGCAAGGCCTGCCGCCACATCGCCCAGCATTTCGCCCAAAAACTCGGCTCGCCGAGCGTCATCAATCACTGGATTCCGGATGGCGCCAAGGACGCCCCGGCCGATCGCTGGAGCCCGCGCGCCCGGCTCGTCGAGTCGTACGACGCCATCTTCGCCGACAAGTCCGTGAACCGGAAGCTCTGCGTCGACGCCGTCGAGGGGAAACTCTTCGGCCTCGGCAGCGAGGAATACGTCGTCGGCTCGCAGGAGTTCTACTCGAGTTACGCTCAGAAACAGGGCCTCGTGCTCTGCCTCGACCTCGGCCATTACCACCCGACCGAGTCCGTCGCCGACAAGGTCTCCGCGCTCATGCAGTTCCACTCGCGCATCCTCCTGCACACCAGCCGGCCGATCCGTTGGGACAGCGACCACGTCGTCATTCTCGACGATGCCGTGCGCAACCTCTTCCTCGAGATCGCCCGCGGCGACGCGTGGGACCGCGTCTTCGTCGCGCTCGATTTCTTCGACGCCTCGATCAACCGCCTCGCCGCCTACGTCATCGGCGCCCGCGCCACCCGCCAGGCGATCCTCGCCGGCCTCCTCGATCCGACCAAGCAGATCCAGGCCGCCGAAGCCGCCGGCCGCGGCCACGAACGCCTCGCGCTCATGGAGCTCACCAAATCGCTCCCGTGGGGCGCCGTCTGGGATGAACTCTGCGCCCGCGCCGATGTCCCGGCCGGTGCCGACTGGCTCAAGCAGGTCGCCCAGTACGAAATGAGCGTACTCGCGAACCGCTGAGCTCAGTTGTGGAACGGCTCGCGAGAGCAGCTACTCTCCCATCGCCGTTCTCGCGAACGGCGCCACATTTTTCCCCTTCGATCGCCGCCCCGCCCAACCGCAAATCGGCGGCCTACACGCGGAAACCCGCTTCCGTTCCTGATTCCCTGATTTCCACATCTACCATCCCGGGTTTCCGCAATCCACATTCCGCAATCCGTAATCCTCCGATGCCTCCCCGCCAGCTCCCCGGCACCGACAAACGTGTCCAACTCATGGCCACGTGCCTGTGCGACGCCTTCTTCGCCGACGCCGCGCGCGCCACGGTCGAGGTGCTCGAACACCTCGGTTGCACGGTCGATTTCCCCGCGGCACAGACCTGCTGCGGCCAGCCCGCCTTCAACGGCGGCGACTGGGCCGCCTCGCGTAAGGTCGTGCGCCACGCCGTGAAGACCTTCGCCGGCGATGCGCCGGTGGTCGTGCCCTCCGCCTCCTGCGCCGCGATGCTCTTCCACGGCGCCCTGCTCGAATTCGAGAAGGAGCCCGATCTGCCCGCCGTCCAGCAGCTCGCCGGCCGCACCTGGGAGCTCGCCGATTTCATCGTCAACGCCCTCGGCGTGAAGCAGTGGCCCGGCCGCTACGACGCCAAGTTCGCCTTCCACCGCTCCTGCCACGCCCGCGGCACCGATTCCGGCGCGGCGGCGCTCACGTTGCTCTCCTCGATCGCCGGCGCGACTGTCGAGCCGATCGGTGAAGCCGAGCAATGCTGCGGCTTCGGCGGCACGTTCTCGGTCGCGTTTCCCAACGTTTCCACGCGCATGGGCTCGCTGAAGCTCGAGCACGTGCGCGCCGTGCGGCCCGATGTCCTCGTCGGCATCGACATGAGCTGCATGATGCACCTCGGCGGCCTCGCCGAGAAGGACGGCAAACCCGTCGTCACGCGCCACCTCGCGCAGGTCCTGCGCGACGCGCTGAAACAGAAATTAGTGAGTAGCGAGTAGCGAGGAGCGAGCATCCCGCCGTCCTGCATCCGTATCCTCCTCCTCTACTCACTATTAGCTTCCCGCTACTCGCTACTTCCTCCAATGGCCAAACAACCCATCGATCAGGTCGTCGCCGGCATGCCGGCCGAGAAACGTGCCGCGGTCTACCAGGCCACGAAGGCCACGCACGAGAAGCGCGCGAAGATGCTCCTCGACCAGTTCGCCGACGCCGACCAGCTCCGCCGTTTCGCCGGCCAGATCAAGCAACACGTCGTCGAAAATCTCGATACTTACCTGCCGCAAGTCGAAGCGAAGCTGAAGGCCAACGGCGCGCAGGTCCACTGGGCCGCCACCGGCGACGAGGCCTGCGCCACCGTGCTGAAGATCATGCAGGCGCGCGGCGCGACGAAGATGGTCAAGGCGAAGACCATGGTGAGCGAGGAGATCGAGCTCGCGCACTACCTCGAGAGATTCGGCATCGAAGCGCTCGAGACCGACCTCGGCGAGTTCATCGTCCAGATCGACAAGGACCACCCGAGCCACCTCGTCCGCCCGATCATCCACAAGAACCGCCGCGAGATCGCCAAGAGCTTCGAGCGCGAGGGTCTCGGCGACTACAACGACGATCCCGAGACGATCACCCGCCGCGCGCGGAAATTTCTCCGCCACAAGTTCCTCTCCGCCGATGTCGGCCTGACGGGCGCGAACTTCGTCTCCGTCGAGAGCGGCCGCCTCGTCGTTGTGACGAACGAGGGCAACTCGCGATTCTCGCTCGCCGCTCCGAAGTGCCACATCGCGCTGGTCGGCATCGAGAAACTGGTGCCGCGCGACCGCGACCTCGCGCTCTTCCTCAACCTGCTCGCCCGCTCCGCCACCGCGCAGCAGCTCACTGTCTACACCGAGTTCATCTCCGGACCGAAGGCGCCCACGCAGCCCGACGGCCCCGAGGAAATGCACGTCATCTTCGTCGACAATAACCGCACCGAGGTCCTCGCCAGCGAGTGCCGCGCGATCCTCCGCTGTATCCGTTGCGGCGCGTGCCTGAATGTGTGCCCCGTGTACCGCCAGGCCAGCGGCCACGCCTACCGCAGCGTCTATCCGGGGCCGGTCGGCGCTGTGCTCTCGCCGCTGCTCGCGGGGAAACGTTTCCCCGAGCTCGCCGATCTGCCGAAGGCCTCCTCGCTCTGCGGCGCCTGCAACGAAGTCTGCCCGGTCAACATCCCGATCCCCGACCTGCTCCTGCGCCTGCGCGACAAAGCCAAGCGCGAACACGCGCCCCTCGCCTCCGCCGGCACGCCGCCGATGGGCGGCTGGGCCGTGCTCGCGTCGACTCCCGCCGCCTGGAAGACCGCGTTGGCCGGCGGCAAACTGCTCGACCTCGTGCCGCACAAACTGATCCCCGTGCCCGCGCTGCACGCGTGGACCGACAAACGCACCCTACCCTCCTGGCAAGGCGGCGAATTCCGCCGCTGGATGAAAAACCGGAATAAGTCATGAGCGACCCCCGCGAACAGATCCTCAACCGCGTCCGCACCGCCCTCGCGCCGCTCGCCGAGCGTGCGCCGCTGCCCGAGTGGGATCGCGAGCTCGTCGTCCTGCGCGAAGCGCGCGGCGCAATCGATGTCTGGTCACTCTTCGCCGAGCGGATGAAAGCGGTGAACGGCACGCCGCTCGCCTCCACCGCCGAACTCGTCGCGCTCCTCGAATCCAACAACTGGAAACGCGGTTACTGCGACCCCGCGCTCTGGCCGCAACTCCGCGCGGCGTTTCCCGCCGGCATTCAGGTCGAGACGGAGTTCGATCGCGCGCGCGTCGACGACTACGACTTCGGCATCACCGCCGCCACTGGTGCGATCGCCGAGACAGGCACGTTGATTCTCTCCGACCGCGGCACCTCGCGCCGCCTCGGCGCGCTCGCGCCCTGGGTCCACATCGCGGTGGTCCGCCGCGACCAGATTTTCCCGGATCTCCCGTCCGCCGTCGCCGCCATGCCCGCCGACCCGAATGTCATCTGGGTGACCGGTCCCTCGAAGACGGCCGATGTGGAGGGCATCCTGATCGAAGGCGTGCACGGCCCCGGCCGCCAAGTAGCGCTGCTAGTCGGCTGAGCGCTCCGCCGGGAACCCGGTTGCGTCGTTCGGGGTCACGACTCTTCATCTACTGTCCTCACCCCAAAATGAGATCTCTACGTGGTGGATTCCCCGTGGCGCTCTGCGCCCTCGCGGCCGGACTCGGCCTGTTCATGCCCGGCTGCCGCAAACCGGCGTCCGACACCGGCACCACCCTCGCCGATTCCCCGGTCCGACGCTCGCTCGCCGCGGTCGTCCGCATCGAGGCGATCCGCAGCAACCCCAACCAGGGCCGCATGGTGAAAGCTCGCGTGAGCGGCAGCGGCGCGATCCTCGACGCCCAGGGCCACGTGCTGACCAACTACCACGTGGCCGACGACGCCGACTACTACCGTTGTCATTTCACCGACGGCACGGTGCTCGACGCGAGCTGCGTCGGCCTCGATGCGCTCACCGATCTCGCGGTGCTGAAACTCGACCTCACCACGCGCCCCGCCGGGTCGCCGTCGTTGCCGGTCGCGGCGTTCGGTGACTCCAGCCGCCTTCAGCCGGGCGACGCCGTTTGGGCGCTCGGCAGTCCCGCGTCGCTCGCACAGTCGGTGACGAGCGGCATCGTCGCCAACGCCGCGCTCGTGCCGCCCGAGGAGGCGCGCATCGTGCTCGACGGCGAGAACGTGGGCCTCGTCGTGCGTTGGATTCTTCACGACGCCAGCATCTTCCCGGGCAACAGCGGCGGTCCGCTCGTCGATCGCGACGGCCGGATCGTCGGCATCAACGAAATCGGCATCGCCCGCCTGGGCGGCGCCATCCCCGGCAACCTCGCCCGCCGCATCGCCGACGACCTCATCGCCCACGGCCGCGTGCTGCGGGGTTGGTCGGGCCTCACCGTGCAGGCGCCACTCGAAGCCGAGCGGGCACGCGGCGGCGTTCTCGTCGCCGATGTCGAAGCGGGCTCGCCCGCAGCGGCCGCCGGCCTGCAGCCGGGCGATCTGCTCACCGCCTGCGGCGGTCGTCCGATCGGCGGCAGCGAGGAGGTCGCCGTCGCGAATTTCTACTCGCTAGAGATGGATGCACCGCCCGGCACCACGCTCACGTTTGCGTACCGTCGCGGCGAGAGCACGGGCACCGCCAAAGTCGTGCTCACCCCGCGCGAGCCGGCACAACAGCGGACGTTCGAGCAACGCGCGTGGGGCGCCGTCCTCCGCGACATCTCCCGCGAACTCGCCCGCCAACAACACTTGCCCGACACCGCCGGCGTCTGGATCGAAAGCGTGCGCCCCGGCGGCCCCGCCGGTCAGGCGGAGCCGGAGTTGCGCTCGGGCGATGTCGTGATCGCCAT
>DATGXA010000146.1:0-14349 GCA_035299125.1 Opitutaceae bacterium | reverse complement strand
CTCGGCGAGCCACTGGCCATCCTCCGCGGTGTCGGCCGGATGCACTCCGAGCAGCACGAGCAACCCGCGGCCGATCGCATCGGTGGTTTCACCGGCGACGGTCACGCTTGCGGAGGAGACGCGTTGGATCACGGCGCGCATGGAGACAGAAATGCCCGGCCCGGCGGGGCAGGGGAAGCCCGGAAAACCGCGGCCGATGGAGCATCGCCGGGTCGTCGCCGGACTGCGCGCAAGGGCGTCGCGGCGATGTCACCGAATCGTTGCCCGCTCGTTGCTCCAGCGGGTCGCCCGCGAGCCGAGAACGTGAGCAGATGTACCGCCCGCGCCTCGCGGCCTCCACTGCGGCGCGGTCGAAGACCTCCCATGAATGCGCCCGCCTCCGACCTCGATCTTGCCGAAGTCACCACGCTTGCCGAGATCCCTTTCCCGGGGGATCTCGGCAACCCCGCCGTTTCCGCGAACGCCATCCGGCTCGACGAACTCGCCGTTCCGGCGAACGCGGTGCAGCGCACGACCACGCTCGAGCAGGTCCACCGGCTGCTCGCGTCTGCCGAGGAGAGCTATGTCGCCGTGCTCGACGGCCTCCGCCCCGTGGGGTTGAGCTCGCGCGCACGGATCGGCATCCTGATGGGCGCGCGCTTCGGTTTCGCGCTCTACAGCCACATGCCCGTGACGGAGGCCCTTCTGCCGGAACCGCAGATCTATTGCGCGGACGATTCGGTCGAAACGCTCCTGCAACTCGCATTGTCGCGCTCGGGCGAGGCGTTCCACGAGGACGTGATCCTCGTCGACGCCGCCGGCTGCTACCTCGGGCTCGTGCCGACCTGGAAACTCGCGCAGCTCCAGAACCGCCTCCTGGCGGCGCAGATCCAGCAGGGGCGCGAACAACAGGCCGCGCTGCGCCGCACCAACCTCGAGATGTTTCGCAAGGTCGCCGAGCTGCACCAATCGGAGGCGCGCTACCGCACGCTGTTCAACAACTCCGCCACGGGGTTCGCCCTGCTCGATTCCGACGGCGCCGCCGCGAGCCTCAACGCCCGCCTCCGCCAGCTGCTCGGTGTGCGCGACGAGGCGCCGCTGCGCCTGCTCGAGGTGCTGCCGCCGGCCTGTCGCGCGTTGTTCCTCTCCCCCGGCACCCGGCGCACCGCCGCGCCGCCCGAGGCGGCCACCGAGTTCGCGCTCGCGGTGCCCACGCGCGGCGAACGCCGGCTCCGCCTCCACCGTGCCTGGATCCCGGAGACGGGGCAGTGGTGCGTGGCGATCGACGATGTCACGGAAGAGCGCGCCCTCCAGGCCCGCGCCCTCGAACGCGAGAAACGCTCCCTGCTCGAGGCGCTTGTTGGCGGTGTCGCGCACGAGCTGAACAACAAACTCGCGCCGGTCGTCGGCTTCGCGAGCATGCTCGCCGGCGGTGTCGACGAGGTGGAGGCCGCCGAGTACGGCCGCCTGATCGGGAGCAGCGCCGCCGAGGCCGCCCGCATCATCGGCCAGTTGCTCAACCTCTCGAAACCGGTGCAGCTGCACTGCGACACCTTCCGGTTGCGGCAGCACGTGGCCGAGACGATCGCGCTGTTGCGTTTCCGGCTGCGCGATGCCGGCGTGCAGACCGCGTTGCCCGCCGAGGGCGACGATGTGGAGATCTATGCGGATCCCGGCCAGATCCGACAGGTGCTGCTCAATCTTTGCGTCAACGCGATCGACGCGATGGCCGGCCGTCCCTGGCGGGTGCTCGCGATCGAGCTCGTGCCGGAACCGGAGCACGTGCGGCTCATCGTGTCCGATACGGGGACGGGCATCGCCCCGGAAAACCTCGGCCGGTTGTTCCAGCCGTTCTTCACGACGAAGGGGCCGAATTCCGGTACCGGCCTCGGTCTGAGCATTTGCGCCAGCATCATCGAGAAGCACGGCGGCGCGATCACCGTCCGCAACCGCCCGGGCGGCGGTGCGGAGTTCGCGGTGCGTTTGCCGCGCGCCGCACCCGCCGGCCCGCCTCCGGCGCCCGCCGCGGCCGAGCGGCCGTTATCCGGCCGGCCGAGCCTTGGCGGCCGTGTGCTCGTGGTCGAGGACGAGGATGTCGTCGCGCGGCTCGTGCAGGAGATCGTGGTACGGCACTACGACTGCACCGTCGTCCGCGCCGCGGACGGCCGTGAAGGGCTCGCGCTCTGCGCGGCGGAAGATTTTGCAGTGATCGTTTCCGATCTCCGAATGCCGGTCATGAACGGCCTCGATTTCCACGAGCAGATCGTCCGTCAGCGCCCCGAGCTCGGCCGGCGTTTCGTGTTCATGTCGGGCTACGAAGGCGATCTGCAGCATCGCGACCGTCTGGCGGAATGCGGGGTGCCGGTGCTGCCGAAGCCGTTCACGCCCGGCGAACTCGTCGCGCGGCTGCGTCCCTTCGCGTTGCTCGGCGCCGAGACTCCCGCCTGAGTTCGCGGTCGTGCGCTCGACTGCCGGGGGGACGAACGGCGTGGGGCACTCGTCCGTCGCGGATCGTCTCGCGGCGGACCTTGGCGCCGGCGCAGGAAATTGTTGCTCGTGGCTTGTCGTGCGGTCCCGGTCGGCCCGCCCTTTGCTACTGGCAAATACCGATCCGCTGCATCTCCTCTACGACCCAACATGAGTTATTCCTCCGTTTCCTCACCCCGTTCCGCCTCCGCCTGGCGGCTGCTGCCGGCGCTTGGCTTCGCCGCCGTGGCCGCGACATTGAACGCCCAGGACAACCCGCTGCTGGCCGCCAGCCCGCTGCAATTCGGCTACCCGCGTTTCGACCTCGTCCGCAACGAGCACTTCCGCCCCGCCTACGAGCAGGCGATGGCCGAGCACCTCCGCGAAATCGAGGCGATCGCCTCGAGCGCGGAGGCGCCGACGTTCGAGAACACCGTCGTCGCGCTCGAACGCGCCGGCCGTAAGCTCGACTTCGTCGACAACGTCTTCAGCGGCCTCAACGGCACGCTCACGAACCCCGAACTGCAGGCCGTCGAGAAGGAGCTCTCGCCGAAACTCGCGGCGCATTTCGACGCCATCGCACTCGACCCGCGGCTCTTCGTGCGGATCGAGGCCGTCCATGCGAAACGCGCCGAGCTCGGGCTCGATCCCGAGTCGCTCTATCTCGTCGAGCGCTACTACAAGGATTTCGTCCGCGCCGGCGCGAAGCTGGCGCCCGCCGAGCAGGCGAAGTTGCGGGCGCTCAACGCCGAGCTGGCGACGCTCCAGACCGCCTTCGCGCAAAATGTCCTGAAGGAGGTCAATGCTTCCGCCGTGTTCGTGGATTCCCGCGAGGAACTCGCCGGCTGGTCCGACGCCGCCGTCACCGCCGCCGCCGAGGCCGCGCGCGCCGACGGGCGCGAGGGCAAGTTCAAGATCAGCCTCGTCAACACCACCGGCCAGCCGCCGCTCGCCCAGCTCACGAACCGCGCGCTGCGCGAACGCCTCCAGCGCGCGTCGCTCGTGCGCGGCTCACGCGGCGGCGAGTTCGACAACCGCGAGAACGTCTCCCGCATCGCCCGGCTCCGCGCCGAGCGGGCGCAGTTGCTCGGCTTTCCGAGCCACGCCGCCTACACGCTTGCCGACCAGACCGCCGGCACCGTCGAGGCCGCCGACGGCCTGCTGGTGAAGCTCGCGCCCGCCGCGGTCGCCAACGCCCGCCGCGAGGCCGCCGACCTGCAGGCGCTGCTCGTCGCCGACCAACCCGGCGCGACCATCGAGCCCTGGGACTGGTCGTTCTACACCGAGAAAGTCCGCACCGCGCGCTACGCCTTCGACGAGGAACAGCTCCGCCCGTACTTCGAGATGGATCGCGTGCTGCGCGACGGCGTGTTCTACGCCGCCACGCGTCTCTACGGCATCACGTTCAAGGAACGCACCGACCTGCCGCGCTACCAGGAAGACGTACGCACCTTCGAGGTGCTCGATGCCGACGGCACTCCGCTCGCGCTGCTCATCGTCGACTGGTACGCGCGCCCGTCGAAGCGCGGCGGCGCGTGGGCCAACGCCTATGTTTCCCAGTCCACATTGCTCGGCACGCACCCGGTGATCGGCAACCACCTCAACATCCCGAAGCCGCCCGCCGGCGAGCCGACGCTGATGACCTACGACGAGGTGAACACGGCGTTCCACGAGTTCGGCCACAACCTCCACCAGATCTTCTCCGCGGTGAAGTATCCGCGTTTCGCGGGCACGAGCGTGCCGCGCGACTTCGTCGAGTTCCCCTCCCAGGTGAACGAGATGTGGATGACCTGGCCCGAGGTCCTCGCGAACTATGCGAAGCACCACAAGACCGGTGCGCCGATCCCGGCCGAGCTGGTCGCGAAGGTGAAGGCGGCGGAGAAGTTCAACCAGGGCTACGCGACCACGGAGTACCTCGCGTCGTCGTTGCTCGACCTCTCTTGGCATCGCCTCACTCCCGGCGAGGTGCCCGCGGCCGACGGCGTGGAGGCTTTCGAGGCCGCGGCGCTGCACCGTGCGGGCATTGATTTCGCGCCCGTGCCGCCGCGCTACCGCACGACGTATTTCTCGCACATCTTCTCGCTGGGTTACTCGGCCGGCTACTACTCGTACGTCTGGGCTGAGGTGCTCGATGCCGACACGGTCGAGTGGTTCAAACGCAACGGCGGTCTCACGCGCGCCAACGGCGACCGCTTCCGCTCGATGCTCCTCTCGCGCGGCGGCAGCGCCGAGGTGATGGACTTCTTCCGTGCCTTCCGCGGCGGCGATCCGGAGCTCCGTCCGCTCCTCGAACGCCGCGGCCTCGCGCCGGCCGGCAACTGAAGCCGTCCACGCACTATCTCACGCCCTCCGACCCCATGCGGGAGGAGGGCGTTTTTGTTGGTTCAAACAGGACGTTCGCTGCGTCACGCAGTCGACGACGTGCGGCCTGTAGGCGCGCACCACGTTGCAGAACGGACTGCCCGTGGCGCGGCGCGTCAGTCCGCGCTGGCGGATGTTGTTGGCCCGCTTACCCGGCGTAGGCGTCTATGCCGACGCAGGTGCAGATCAGGTTTCGGTCGCCGTAGGTGTTGTCGATACGGCTGACGGAGGGCCAGAACTTCGACACCCGCGTGGCTTCGCTCGGGAAAGCGGCGAGTTCGCGCGAATACGGGCGGTCCCACTTGTCGCCGCAGACGACCTGAGCGGTGTGCGGCGCGTGCTTGAGGACGTTGTTGGTCCGATCGGCCTGGCCGCGCTCGACGGCGAGCATTTCCTCGTGGATCGAGAGCAGGGCATCGCAGAAGCGGTCGAGCTCGGCCTTCGATTCGCTCTCGGTCGGCTCGATCATGAGCGTACCGGCCACGGGCCACGACATCGTGGGCGAGTGGTAGCCGTAATCCATGAGTCGTTTGGCGACATCCTCGACTTCGACGCCGGTGCGCTGTTTCCAGCCGCGGAAGTCGACGATGCACTCGTGGGCGACGAATCCGGAGGCGCCTCGGTAGACGACGGGGATCGCGCCCTCGAGGCGCTTCGCGATGTAGTTCGCGTTGAGGATGGCGAGCTTGGTCGCGGCGGTGAGACCGTCGCGGCCCATCATGCGGATATAGGCCCACGAGATGAGCGTGACGTTGGCGCTACCCCACGGCGCGGACGCGACCGGGCCGATGGCGGTGGCCGCCTTGCAACCGCAGTTGGGCGATACGACGGGATGCGTCGGCAGGAATGGTGACAGATGTTTGGCGACGCCGATCGGGCCCACGCCGGGTCCGCCGCCGCCGTGCGGGATGGCGAAGGTCTTGTGGAGGTTGAGGTGGCAGACGTCGGCGCCGATGAAACCGGGCGAGGTGAGACCGACCTGGGCGTTCATATTCGCGCCGTCCATGTAGACCTGGCCGCCGTGCTGGTGGATGATCTCGCAGAGCTCGCGGATGCCGGCCTCGAACACGCCGTGGGTCGACGGGTACGTGACCATGACGGCGGCGAGGTGCTCGGCGTGTTGCGCGGCCTTGGCGCGGAGGTCGGCGAGGTCGATGTTGCCCTGGCTGTCGCAGGCGACGGGCACGACCTTGAAGCCGGCCATGACGGCGCTGGCGGGGTTCGTGCCGTGCGCGGAGACGGGGATGAGGCAGATGTTGCGGCCGTGTTCGCCGCGGGCCTCGTGCCAGGCCCGGATGACGAGCAGGCCGGCGTACTCGCCAGCGGAACCGGCGTTGGGCTGGAGCGAGACGGCGGCGAAGCCGGTGATCTCGGCGAGCCAGCGCTCGAGATCGGCGAAGATCCGGCGGTAGCCGGTGGCCTGCTCGGCGGGCGCGAACGGATGCAGGCGCGCGAACTCGGGCCAGGTGATCGGGAGCATCTCGGAGGTCGCGTTGAGCTTCATGGTGCACGAGCCCAGCGAGATCATCGAATGGCAGAGCGAGAGATCCTTCGCCTCCAGCCGGCGGATGTAGCGCAGCATCTCGTGCTCGACGTGGTAGCGGTTGAAGACCGGATGCTTGAGATACTGCGACGAGCGCGTGAGCGCCTCCGGCAGATCGCACCCGGCGCGGCCGAGCGACTCGAGCGCCGGGGCGGGCTTGCCGGCGGCCTCGGCGAAGATGTGCAACAGTAGCGCGAGCTCGCTCTCGGTCGTGGCCTCGTCGAGCGACACGCCGACGGAATGCTCGCTGTGCGGGCGGAGGTTGACGCGGTTGGCGTGGGCGAGGTCGTAGATCCGTTTGGCGGAGACGCCGCCGAGCTCGACGGTGAGGGTGTCGAAGACCGGGGCGGAGTTGAACTTGTAGCCGAGTTGCGCGAGACCGGCGGCGAGTGTGCGCGTGAGGCGGCGCACGCGGCAGGCGATCTCCTTGAGACCGGCGGGGCCGTGATAGACGGCGTACATCGACGCCATCACGGCGAGCAGGACCTGCGCGGTGCAGATGTTGCTCGTGGCCTTCTCGCGGCGGATGTGCTGCTCGCGGGTGCCGAGGGCGAGGCGGAGCGCGGGTTTGCCCTGCGCGTCTTTCGAGACGCCGACGAGGCGGCCGGGCATGAGGCGTTTGAACTCGTCGCGCGTGGCGAGGAAACCGGCGCTGGGGCCGCCGTAGCCGAGCGGCACGCCGAAACGTTGCGCGCTGCCGACGGCGATGTCGGCGCCGAACTCGCCCGGGGCGCGCAGGAGCGTGAGCGCGAGCAGATCGGTTGCGACGATGGCGAGCGCGCCGGCGGCGTGGAGCTTCTCGACGAGCGGGGCGTAGTCGCGGATGTCGCCTTCCGTACCCGGATACTGGAGGAGCGCGGCGAAGTGTTTCGCGCCCGGCGCGAACGTCGCGGCGTCGCCCACCTCGAGCGCGTGGCCGAGGGCCTTCGCGCGGGTGGCGACGACGGCGATCGTCTGCGGGTGGCAGTCGGCGGCGACGAAGAGCGTGCGGCGTTCGGGCGAGCCCTTCGCGGAGAACGCCATGTTCATCGCCTCGGCGGCGGCGGTGCCTTCGTCGAGCATGGAGGCGTTGGCGATCTCGAGGGCGGTGAGATCGCAGACCATCGTCTGGAAATTCAGCATGCCCTCGAGACGGCCTTGCGAGATCTCGGCCTGATAGGGCGTGTAGGCGGTGTACCAGCCGGGGTTTTCGAGGATGTTACGCTGGATGACGGGTGGCGTGAGGCAGTCGTAATAACCGCAGCCGATGAAGGAGCGGAAAACTTGGTTCTTCGCCGCGATGCCGCGGAGCTCGGCGAGCATCTCGCTTTCGCTGGCGCCTTCGGGCAGATCGAGGGCTCGAGGGAGGCGGATGGCGGCCGGGACGGCGGCGTCGATGAGTGCCTCGAGCGACGGCTGGCCGAGGGGGGCGAGCATCGCGGCGATATCATCCGCGGCGGCGCCGAGGTGACGGCGCGGGAAGGTGTCGGCCGGGGCCAGCGAGAGGTGCTGGGCGTTGGAGGAGCAGGTGGACGAGGGCGATCGATCTGCCATCCGGCGAACCTAGAAACCGCGTAGGGCAGGGCAATGGGTTTTTGGCTTCCCCTCGTGCCGCGCGATGCGAGGAGCTCGCGGCTTTCGCCGATCGGGCCGCCGGGCATTGCCGCCGCCGCAGGATTCCGGTCAAGCCCTTGGCGCTTCAGCCGATGGAGGAACTGCGCCGCGCCACCACGGCGTGAATTTCCCATTTCGACCATGCAGACCATCGCTCCCGCCAAACAGGGCATCCTCCTCGAGTCCGGCACCAACGAAGTCGAGTTCATCGAGTTCTTCCTTGCCGGTGAAAGCTACGGGGTGAACGTCTCGAAGGTGCAGCGCGTCATCGCGCTCGCCAACTGCCACATCACCACCGTGGCGCAGGCGCCGCATGGTGTGATGGGCGTGATCCACGTGCAGGACAAACCGGTGTTGCTCGTCGACCTGCACACGGCGCTGGCATTGCCGCCTCCGCCGCAGGCCGCCGATACCGAACGCCAGCTCGTGATGGTGACCCGTTTCAACAAACGCACCACGGCGTTCCTCATCGACGGCATCTCGAAGATTCATCGCACCTCGTGGTCCGACTTCGAACCGATGACGGCCGCGCTCGCCGCCGAGGGCTCCTCGTACACCACCGGTTCGATCCGCATCGGCGAACGCATCGTGCTCGTGCTCGATCTCGAGCGCCTGATGCTCGATTTCACACCCGACGATGAGCGTCCCGCCGCGCCGCCTCCGGCCGACGAGACCACACGCCGCCGCCGTGAGAACGTGAAGATCATCTACGCCGAGGACTCGAAGATGATCCGGAAGTTCACTCTCGATGTGCTGCACGGCGCCGGGTTTTCCAATACCACCGTTTTTGAGAACGGCCTCGAGGCCGACGCGTACCTCGCCACGCTGCGCCGCAAGGCGCTCGACGAGGGCAAAGCGCTCAACGACTACGTCGATCTCATCATTACCGACATCGAGATGCCGAAGATGGACGGGCTCACGCTCTGCCGGAACGTGAAGAACGCCGGCGGCGAGCACATCCCGGCCGTCGTCGTCTATTCTTCGCTCATCAACGAGGAGATGTCGCGCAAGTGCGTTTCCGTCGGCGCCGATGCCCAGCTGAGCAAACCGCACGGCGAGGAGATCATCGCGATCGTCGACAAACTCTGCGGCAGCGCCGCGGAGTAGGGGAGTTGGCCGGAAAGCGGAGTCCGCCGGGATCGCGCCTGGTTTGCGGCCGTACTTCACGTACGGCCGCGGGTCTCGCCATGGTCCGGGATCGTGCGGCGCGCGGTGGCCGCGTCACAACGTGAGCACGTCGCCGTACGCGGGACGCTCGGTCTGCAACCGGAAACGCTCGGCGATCTTCGTCGCGAGCGGACCGCGGCCTTTCTCGTCTTCCCCGTGGCTGAGGACCACCCGAGGCTTGTGCGGCGCGAGGCAGCCGAGCCAGTCGAGCAGATCCGTCTGCCCGGCGTGCGCACTGAAACCGCCGAGACCGCGCACCGTCGCGCGCATGCGGATGCGGTCGCCGAAGATCGTCACTTCGCGCGCGCCTTCGAGCAGGCGCCGCCCGAGCGACTCGGGCGATTGGTAACCGACGATGAGCACGACGGTGCCGGGATGCGCGAGGTTGTGCCGTAGGTGGTGGACGATGCGGCCGGCATTGCACATGCCGGCGCCGGCCATGATCAGGCACGGGCCGGGCGCGGCGTTGAGCGCCTGCGATTCCTGCGGCGAGACGGTGGTGCGCACCGTTTCGAGGTGTTTCAGGAAACGCCCGCGGTCGGCGCGGCGCGCCATCTCCTCGTCGAAGAGCTCGGGATGCCGGCCGTAGAGCCGCGTGGCTTCGATCGCCATCGGGCTGTCGAGGTAAACGGGGAAGGGCTGCACCGCGCCGTCCTCAAACATCTCGGAGAGGTGATAAAGAATCTGCTGCGCCCGGCCGACGGCGAACGTGGGCACGAGGATCTTGCCGCCGCGCTCCGCGGCGTGCGCGACGAGTTGGCGAAACTCCTTCACCGTGTCGGCGAGCGAGCGGTGGTCGCGATCGCCGTAAGTTGACTCGAGGAAGACGAGGTCGGCGCGCTCGGCGATGCAGGCGGAGTCCCGCAGGATCGGCGCGTGGCGCGGCCCGAGATCGCCGGAAAACACGATCGTGCGGCGCGCGCCGGCATCGTCGGCGCGGAGCACGAGGCTGGCGGAGCCGAGGGTGTGACCCGATTCGAACGCCTGCACTTCCACGCCCGGTGCGACCTCGACTGCGCGCTCGTAGCTCAACGCCCGGAAGCGGCCCGCGATCGCGGCGACATCGGTCTCGTCGAAAAGCGGTTCGACCGGCGGCTGGCCGGCGCGCTCGCGGTGGCGGTTGGTGCGTTTTGCGTCCTGGGCCTGGAGACGCGCGGCGTCGTCGAGGATGAGGCGGGCGAGCTCCAGCGTGGCGGGCGTGCCCCAGACGGCGCCGCGATAGCCGCGTTTCGCGAGGAGCGGCAGGCGGCCGACATGGTCGAGGTGGGCATGCGTGAGCACCACGGCGGCGACCTGCGCCGGCACGAGCTGGCGTGGCACGGTGTTGGTCGAGCCGGCGAGAGTGCGGCCCTGGAACATGCCGAAATCGACGAGCACGCGCGCCCGGTCCGTCTGCACGAGGTACGCCGAGCCGGTCACTTCGCCCGCGGCGCCGAGGAGGGTAATTTGCATCGGCCCGCAGTGATAGGCTGGCACCGCCGACCCGACAAGCCACGGCCGCGGGGCGGGCTTTTCGGGCTTGGTTTCCCGGCGCTTCTCGCCGCCAATAGCCGGCCCATGGAGCCGGTCCGCCTGCAAAAATTTCTCGCCGATGCCGGCGTGTGTTCACGTCGCGCCGCCGAAGCGCTCATTGAAGCCGGCGAGGTTTCCGTGAACGGCAAACCCGCCGAGCTCGGCCAACGCGTCACGCCCGGCGTCGATCGCGTGAACGTGCGCGGCAAGTTCATCGGCGGCGGCGCCGCGCTCACGGCGGCCAAGGTGACGTTGCTCGTGCACAAGCCCAAGGGCGTCGTGTGCGGCACGCCCGACGGCCGGCATCCCGAGACCGTCTTCGACCTCGTCCCGAAGGAGTACGCGCGCCAGCGGTTCCTCGTTGCCGGCCGGCTCGACCTCGAGTCCGAGGGCCTTGTTTTGATGACCTCCGACGGCGCGCTTGCCGACCGGATCGCCCGCGGCACCGAGCAGGTGTTGCGACGCATGCGAGTGACGCTCAAGCAGCCGTTTCCCAAGAGCCGCGTGGCGCAGTTGCTCAAGGGCGTGCGCATCGACGAGGAACTCGTGGCCGCCGAGCAGGTGTTCGTGCTGCACCCCGACGCCGCCGGCGCTTCGACCGAGCTCGAGGTGCACGTGAGCCACGGCCGCGGCCGCGGGCTGCGCGAGCTGTTCACCACGATCGGCTGCGACGTGAAACGCATCCAGTGCGCCCAGATCGGGCTCCACAAGCTCGGCGGAATGCCGTTGCGGGGCTCCCGCGTGCTCGATACCGACGACATCGAGAAACTCTTCCGCGCCGAATGAGTCTTCTTTTGTGCAACCCTCTCTCTTCTCCATGAATCTGCGCTCCTTCCTCCTCGGCCTGTTTCTGGTCGCCACTGCCGCGCTGCGCGCCGAAACGCTCACGCGCGACGCCACTGTCTACGCCCGGCCCGAGCCTTCGGCCACCGTGCTGAAGGTCCTGCCCGCCGGCACCGAGGCAATGCCCGCCGCGAATCCCTCCGAACCCGCGCCCGCCGGATGGATGGCCGTCGAAGCGCCCGGCTCGTACACGCTCTTCGCCGACAACAAGGACGTGGGCAAAAACCTCGACGTGAACAACGGCGCGTTCTTCTACCTCCGCGCCGACCGCCGCTCGCCCGTCGTCGCCACAATGCAGCCGGGCGACAAGGCCGAGTTCGTCGACATCGCCGGCAGCGACTTCACGTCGTTCCGCGTCGAGAAGACGCTCGTCGGCTACATCAAGCTCCCGAGCGCGATCAGCCACGTGCCCGCCGCGCCCACGCGCCCGCAGATCGTCGTCTCGGGCCCCGCCGCCACCGGCGAGATCGGCCGCGCCGGCATGCCGCGTTTCTACGAGGGCCGTTTCTCCGCCACGCAAAATTTCCTCGCGTACAAGCACCCGTACAACTTCCAGCTCGTCGACTCGACGGGCAACCGCTTCGCCTACCTCGACGTGAGCCGCCTGCTGCTCACGGACAAGATCGACGTCTTCCTCGATCGCGTGGTGATCATCTATGGCACTGTGCGCACCCTGAACCAAGAGGGCACCAAGCGCGTGATCGAGGTCGAGAGCCTACACCTGAAGTGAGGTTTCGCCGCGCGATGGCCGTCTCCGTCCGTCGCCCCGATTTGCAGCGCCGGCACGTTTCACCGCCGGCGCTGTCTTGTTTCCGCCCATGAACCAATCGCGACCCTGGCTGCGGGTTTGCCGGCGCTGCGCCCACAACTTCGGGAGCGCGTGCCTGACCACGGTCTGCTGGTTCGTGTGGATCGCACTCGTCGCGTTGTTCGTGTTGCTCGCTGTGATCGCGATGCGTCGCGAGCTCACCGTGCCGGAGTTTCTGTTGCGGCGGCTCGAGCAGAAACTCGAGTTCCAGCACTTGTCGGCGCGCTTCGGCCGCACGGCCTTCGATCCGCGGGGCAACCTCGTCCTCGAGGACGTGCGCCTCTACGGCTCCGGCATCCAGGAACCGCTCGCGCGCGCATCGTCGGTGCGACTGTGCCTCGATGCCTTCGCAGTCGCCCGCGGCGATTTCGACGTGAGCAAGGTGGAGATCACCGGGGCGCGTTTCGACTGCCCGGCGATCGTCTCGCCCTCGGGCGTGAGCGAGCCGCTCATCTCCGAACTCGGCGGCACGCTGCACCATGAAAACGACGAGTGGTCGGTGCCCGACGCCACATTTTTCGCCGGCCGAGTTTTCGTGACCGCTTCTGTGACGTGGAACGCGCCACGCGCAGCGACCACCGCGAAACCTGCGCCGACCAATGTCCTCAAGGAGTACATCGCCGCTGCGCGCAAGGTCGCCGAAGGCCTCCGGCCGACCGAGCAGCTCGAAGGAGCCCGGGTGCATCTCTCGATCGCCGGCGAGCCCAACACGCCGCCGCGCCTCCAGGCCGAGATCGCGGTCGATCGCGCAACGTTGCCCGCCGGCGCCGACCGGCCGCCAATCGTCGTCGAGGACCTGCGGGCGCGGGTCGACACCGCCTGGCGCCAGAGCGGCCTCGATCCCTTGTCGCTGCGCGCGACCGCGGGCCAGATCGCCGCGCCGTACGACGTGGTGGTGCAACATCCGGCGTTGCGCACGAGCGGCCACCTGTCGTTCCAACCGCTCCGCTGGGCGGGCGGGCCGGTCGAATTGACCGCGGCCGCCGTGCGCCGCGCGGACGACGTGGCCGAGCACCCGCGCGTGACGGTACGCTTCGATTCGTTTTCCCATTTTCAGGCGGAGATCGCGACGCTCGCGCGTGGCACCAGCCCCGTGGCGTTGCAGCTCGAGGTGGACACCGCGCAACGCGCGGGAACGGTGGAGATCGAAGCCGCGCTCGCGCCCGCTCTCCTCAACGAAGCGGCGGCGCGCGCCGCCGTGTGGCGCAAGAGCCGCATCCTCGCGCAGCTCGCGTTTTCCGAACCCGCCGAACTCCGCGGCCGCGTCGAGCTCGCGCCCGGCTGGAAACTCCGCGAGGCGCGCGCCACCGCGCACCTGGGCGCCGGCGTCGCCTACGGCACCGAGCTGCTCGCGACCGACGCCGAGATCGTGGTCGATCCGCAGCGGCTGCTCGTCGAGCCGCTCGTCTTCCGCCGGCGCGATGCCGAGGTGCGCGGCAGCTATGGCATGAATCTGCGGACACAGGACTACCGTTTCCTGCTCCACGGCCATTTCTTCCCGTCGGCGATCGACTCGTGGTTCAGCGGCTGGTGGACGAAGCTCTGGGACGATTTCCAGTTCGGCGCCCGCCCGCCCGACGCCGATCTCGACATCCTCGGTCGCTGGCGTTCGCCCGAGCGCTCGGTCGTCTACGGCTGGGCCGACATCGCCCCGGTGACGCTCCGCGGCGTGCCGCTGGAACGACTGCACGCGACGTTCTTCATCCGGCCGGAGCACTACGACATCATCTCGTTCGACGCCCGCCGCGGCGCGCTCGCGGCCACCGGCGGTTTCACGCGCCACGACGATTCGGCGACAAAGAAGCCGCTCTGGATCAACTTCGACTTCCACTCGACTCTTCCGCTCGCCGAGGGCGCGAAGCTCTTCGGCCCGGAAGGCGAACGCACCGTCGAGCCCTTCGTCTTCGAGCAAACGCCGGATGTGCGCGCGAGCGGCCGGATGGAGTGGGGCGACGCCGGCCTGCGGCAGAACATCACCGCCGCGGCTTCCGCGCCCGGCGTGTTTCGTTTCCACGAGTTTCCCGTGGAGAACGCCCAACTCGCCTTCGATCTGGTCGACCGCGAGATCCGCGTCCGC
>DATGXA010000145.1:0-5927 GCA_035299125.1 Opitutaceae bacterium | reverse complement strand
GCGGCAGCCGCGTTGCAGCGTGCCGTAGGTGAAGAGGAGGGGCATCGTTGCCGGCGGCTGGCGACTGCCGCGATCAGGCGGCGGGTGCGGGCGGGTGCAGTTCGACAACGACCGCGGTGATGTTGTCGCGAGAGGATTCCTTCGCCTCCTCGACGAGGCGCTTGGCGGCTGGTTCGCTCGCCCGGGCGGGCTCGGGCTGGCGGATCGCTTCCTCGATGCGGCGGTCCCAGAGGCCGTCGACGAGGCCGTCGGTGCAAAAGAGGAGCCGGTCGCCCGGTTGGACGGCGACGGCGCCGATGTGTGGATCCATGATCTGGTGACCTGCGCCGAGGGCCTGTTGGAGGGAGTTGCGGCCGGGATGGGTGCGCGCTTCGCGTTCGTTGATGCGGCCGGTGCGGCGCTGCCAGCCCACATGCGTGTGGTCGTGGGTGAGCTGCGTGAGGCCGCCGGCGGCCGGGAGATAGTAGATGCGGCTGTCGCCGACGTGGGCGAAATAGAGCCAGCCGGGCGTGAGCCAGCCGAGACTGAGCGTGGCTCCCATGCCCGCGCATTCTTCGTAGCTGTAGCCGAGCCGGAGGAGGTCGTGATGGATCTGCGAGAAGAGTTCGCCGAGGATGTCGGAGAAGCCGGAGTTGATGCCTTGGGCGGAGACGCGGAAGCTGCGCGCCATGAGCCGCGTGATGCGGTCGACGGCGATGCGGCTGGCGAACTCGCCGGCGTTGGCGCCGCCCATGCCGTCGCTCACGGCGAAGATGAAATCGGAGCGGGCAAGGGTGGACTCGCCCACCTTGCCAAGGTGGTGCACGCCGTGGCCGTCGACCGCAAGGGCGAGGAAGGCGTCTTCGTTGTTCTTGCGGATGCGGCCGCGGTCGGTGAGGCCGGACCAGTGGACGGCGAGATCGCGGGCGGTGTCGCTTGCGGGGGTGGGGCCCATGGTGGGGAAATCAATAGCCCGTGGCGCGGGGTGCGTCGGGCGGCGGCGGAGGTGGGGAGAGCTCGGGCGCGTGGAGGAGTTGCGCGAACTCGAAATCGATCACGCAGAAACGACCCTCGCGGCGGTCGTAGGTGATGTTGCGCAGCACGGCATCCTGGTGACGCACGCCGTACTCGAGCAGCGAATCGTAGATCTCGCGCATGCGCTCGGGAGCGAGGTGGTCGACGCGCTGGCCGCAGTTGGAGGTGACGATTTTGAGCTGCTCGGGGACGAATTCGATGAGCTTGGGGACGTAAGTGCACCCGCGGTCGGCGAGGTGGCGGAGCACGCGGACCTCGTTCTCGAAACGTTCGCGCGCCATGTGGCCGCGGAAGGTCTTGTGCACCCGACCGTCGTAACCGATGCGCACGAGCGCGCGGGCGGTGTCCTTCACTTGCTCCATGGTGGGGCAACGTTCCACCCGGGGCGGCGGGCTGACAAGCATCGGATTGGCGGATCGGGCAACAGCTGGCGGCAGCACCGGAGTTTTTCCTTTCCTCTGGCATATGGGGTGCTGAAATCCGCGGGTTTTCATGAAGCCCCGGCCCTAAGCTCGGGGTGAGCGCACGAGTCCTTTCAACCACACCTCAACTAATGGCCACCAAGTACAAACTGGAATACATCTGGCTCGACGGCTACACGCCCCTGGCGAACCTTCGCAGCAAGACTCAGATCAAGGAATTCGACAGCTTCCCGAAGCTCGAGCAGCTCCCGAACTGGGGCTTCGACGGCAGCTCGACCCGTCAGGCCGAGGGCAAGAGCTCGGATATCGTCCTGAAGCCGGTGGCCGTTTTCCCGGATAGCACCCGCAAGAACGGCGTGCTCGTGATGTGCGAGACGTTCCTCCACACCGGTGAGGCTCACCCCTCCAACTCGCGCGCGACCATCCCGGATGATCCGGACACCTGGTTCGGCTTCGAGCAGGAGTATTTCTTCTACCAGGACGGCCGCCCGCTCGGCTTCCCCGAAGGTGGCTACCCGGCTCCCCAGGGCCCGTACTACACCGGTGTCGGCTACTCGAACGTCGGCGACATCGCTCGCCAGATCGTCGAGGAGCACATCGACATCTGCTTGGACGCCGGCATCAACCTCGAAGGCATCAACGCCGAGGTCGCCAAGGGCCAGTGGGAATTCCAGATCTTCGGCAAGGGCTCGAAGAGCGCCGCCGACCAGATGTGGGTCGCCCGCTACATCCTCAGCCGCCTCTGCGAGAAGTACTGCATCGACATCGAGTGGCGCTGCAAACCGATCCTCGGGCCCTTCAACTCCTCGCTCGACTGGAACGGCTCCGGCATGCACTCGAACTTCTCGACCAAGTTCATGCGCGAGGTCGGCGGCAAGGCCTACTTCGAGAAACTCATGGCTGCGTTCGCCAAGAACATGGACGAGCACATCGCTGTCTACGGTCCGGAGAATCACCTCCGCCTCACCGGTCTCCACGAGACGCAGTCGATCGACAAGTTCACCTACGGCGTGGCCGATCGTGGTTCCTCGATCCGCATCCCGCACAGCTTCGTGAACAACGGCTACAAGGGCTACCTCGAGGATCGTCGTCCGAACTCGGCCGCCGACCCGTACCTCGTCGCCGGTCGCATCCTCAAGACGATCCAGTCGGTCCCGACCGCCTGATCCCGTCGAACGGATTCACCTTCCAACGCCAGTCCCTCGCGGGCTGGCGTTTTTTGTTTTTGGTGCGTGTGAGGCCGAGACGATGCGCCGGCGCGAGACGCGCGAGCTACGCGCGGAGCCCGTTGGCGCGGATCATAACGCGTCAACGCGAACCTGGCGGGAGCACCTTGCCGTAGAGCCGGGCAACGTTGCCCGCGGGCGGCGGGGGCGGTGTATTCGGCGCGGCGGGGCCGCCTCGGCTTTGCAGACTGTAGCGCAGGATCAGCTTCTCGTTTTCGCGATCAAGGTGGATGATCTGGAGAATCCGTTGGCGGACCTTCTCCTTGAGCTCGGCGAGGTCGCGCGCCTCGTTTGGCGCGGGCGCGAGTGCTTGCTTGAGAGCATCGAGATTCGTCGTCAGCTGTTCGAGCAACGCTTGCCGCCGCTGCAGCAAATCAGCGCCGAAGGGGCGCTTCTTCTCGGTCAGGAACCGGTTCTCGTCGAGGGCGAGTTGGTAGAGATCGTCGCAGATCCGCTGGTGACGCTCCAGTACTTCGCGCATGGCGGCATCTAGGCGCGGCAGTTGCTCATTGTAGAGCATAAACTCCGGTCGTTGGTGCGGCCCGCGGGACTGTATCCCGGCGGTGGGCCTTTTTGTGCAGTGCCTGTTCGAAAACGCACAGGGTGTCGTTATTTGCCGGCTGCGTTACGGTCGAAAATGACCAGACGTCGGATTTCGCCTACTCGACGCCCAACGGCGTCGAGGCCGGAGCTTGATGCGCGGTGAAGCCACGCACCGATGTGTCGACGTTGTTTGCCCAGTCGATCTGGGAAAGTCGCCACTCGGCCATCGTGCGGACTTCGTGGGCGGCGGCTTCGAGTTCGGTGCCGACCTTCTTCGCGGCTGTGGCTTCGGCGAGGATGTCGCGGTAGACGGAGCTGGCTCGCTCGGGCTGGCGCAGGCGTTCGTAACACAGGCCGATCTGGTAGAGGGCCGGCCAGCGCCAGATCGGATCGGAGCGCAACTCGGCTAGTGTCTGGTAGATCGTCAGCGCGGAGTTGAAGTCACCCTGCTCGTAGAAGTCGTTGGCGAGTTGGTTGCCGGTGCGTCGTTGCCAATAGCTCCAGAGCTCGCGATCGGCCGTGGCCGCGGCCTGGGCTGAACGAAGAAGCGTGAGCGTCTCGACCAAGGCATCCTGCGTGCGGCCGAGCCGGCGCAACGCGAGGCAGAGGAGGTAGCGCGCTTCCTGCGCGGAGGTGTTGCCGGGATAGCTCTGGAGAAAACTGCGAAGGCTCGCGACCGCGAGGTCGAGCTTGCCGTCGAGAAAAAACGAATATGCCTCGCGGAACGTCGCGCGGGCGCGGTCTTCCGGTGGGAGCTCGAGGAGCTTGATGCGCCCGAAGAACTTGCTGGCGGATGCGTAGTCACCCTGCTGGTAGTACGTCTCGGCGATCTCGAATTTCGCCAGCTGCGCGAGGTCGCGGTAGCGCTGGATGTTCTCGGGCGAGACCGCGAGGGTGGAGTTCAGCACCGCGTAGAAGCGTGCCTGCGCGAGATCGAACGCGCCCATGTCGCGCAACGTGCGGCCGAGCGCGATGAGCACGGTGGTGGCTCGTGGCGAGCCGGCATAGTCCGCGAGGAACTTTTCGTAGGTGGCGGCGGCGCGGGCGTCCTTCCCGCTCTTGCGCAGAAACTCGGCGTACGCGATCAGGGCGTCCTGGAGAACCGGTTCGCTGACGGGGGAGTTGAGGACCTCGATGTACGCGGTTTCGGCGGCGTCGTTGTCGTTGCGCTCGACGAGTCGCCGGGCGAGCACGAGCAGGCTTTGCGCGACCTCGTCGGGCGAGGCTTCGGGGGCGGGGCTCTGGCCCTCTTTTGCGATCGCGGGCCCGGTGGTCGACTCGCTCGCGGCGGCGGCGACCGGTTCGGCGGCGGGCGTGGAGCCATGCTCGGCGGGCGACGCGCAGACGAGCGTGCTCGCGCAGAGGCCGACGAGGACAAGGTGGGCGAGTCGGTGGGTCATTGCTGGCGGTATTCGGCCTGACTGCCGGGCAGTTCGGGTCGGGCGGGCGTGAACTGGACTCCCTCGGCGGGGGCCCCGCGGGAGGATCCGTCGTTCAGCTGGAAGTAGGGCAGGAAGTCTTCGGGCCGCACCGGCGGGGGCTTGCGGTCCGTGAGCACGATCGGCGGCGTATCCGCAGTGGCAGTCTGGGGGCCGGTGTTTGGCTCGGTCGCCTTGGCGTCCGGATCGGTCACGGGCGGCACTGGCACCGCATAGAGGGCGACCGGAGGCGCCTTGATCGGGACCGCAGCGGGAACTTCGCGCAGGCGCAGGCCGGGGGCACCGACGGATGGCAGATAGCCGGGATCGTTGGTGGGAAAGAGCGCCTGGCCGAGGCGGTTGATGATCGGGAGCCGCACGGCGGGCGGCGTCGCACCGAGCGGAAGCGCCTGCGCAGCGACCAGCGCCAGCAGCGCCGCGCCGCGGAGGCGGCGTGCGAGACGGGCTGAACTGGTGGGGCGGCGAACCATGGGCTCAATGCGAATCGCGGGCGGCGAGGACTTGGTGGACCTTGGCGATGATGTCATCCACCCGGAACGGTTTGTGGATGAAAACTTCCTGCCCGAGGTCGACGAACTGCTGCTTGATCTCCGCCGAGAGAAAACCGCTGACGACGATCACGCCGACTTCGTTGTGCTTCTGCCGGATCACCTGGAAAACGGAGATGCCGTTCAGACGGGGCATGTTCACATCGAGGATCACGCAGTCGATCTCGCGTGGGTGCGCCTCGAGGAAATCGAGCGCCTTCGCGCCATCATCGACGCTGCGCACGGTGAAGCCGCGCGCCTCGAGTACGCCTTGGGTGAGGTTGCGCAGGCTTTCCTCGTCTTCGACGACGAGGATGCGGCCGGTCTGCGCGCGCGCGGCGGTGGAGACAGGACGATCGGTGGCTGTGGCGCCGGGCTGCTCGGCTTCCGGAAGATAGATGGAGAACGCGCTGCCTTCGCCCGGGGCGCTGCGCAGATCGATGAAACCTCCGTGGCGGGAGACAATGCCTTCGACGACCGCGAGCCCGAGGCCGGTGCCGCTGCCTTTTTCCTTCGTGGTGAAGAACGGCTCGAAAATCCGTTGCTGCACGGCCGGCGGGATGCCGACTCCGGTGTCCTTCACGCGGACCCATTGGTAGGTGCGCGTGGGGTCCCCGCCGAGGCGCGCGATCTCGCGACCGGGCGTCTCGCCGGTGGAGAGCGTGAGCGTGCCGCCTTGCGGCATGGCATCGCGGGCGTTCACGCAGAGGTTCATCAAGATCTGTTGCACCTGATTCTGGTCGGCGAGCAGGGGGG
>DATGXA010000144.1:0-3194 GCA_035299125.1 Opitutaceae bacterium | reverse complement strand
GCAACATCCCGCCCTGACAATTCCCTGACAAACCTCTGACCCGCCGCTGACGACTTCGCGCCCCGCGCGTGCGAGAATCCCACGCTCCGTTTACCGACACTCATCTTCACCGCCTCGCCCAGCCCGGCTTCATCGCAGCCGGCCCCAGTTCTCAACCGAAGGAACTCCATGCATGCCCCAATCGCTTCCGGTTCTCCCGCCCGCCACTGGCTCCGCCGCGCGCTGACCGCCGCCGCTCTCGCCGTCGCGGGCGCACTCGCCGCCGCGCCGAAACCGGCCGACATCGCGAAGGCCGCGACCACGCTCACGCCCGAGGCCGGCCGCATCGTCGTCGACGTGCAAGGCGTGCCGCCCGCGGCGCCGTTGTTCTTCTCCGCTGTCGCGGATCAGACGGTGCGCCTCGCCGCGGCGGAGATCACCGGCGAACTCCGCCTGAAGCTCCACCTCGTGCAGGGCAAACCCGAGGTGCTCTCGGTCGGGCTCAGCGGCGAAGGCGAAGTCACCGAGGTCCTCGGGCTCAGCGGCACCAATCTCGTCTCATGGAGCGTACGCCAGCTTCCCGGCAGCGGGAAACGTTTCCTCGATCTGCGCCCCGTGGCCGATGCCACCACGCCGCGCGACCTCGATCTCGTCGTCCGCACGCGCCTCCGCAAACCACCGGTGCCCAGCGTCGTCTCCGTGCTCGTCGCCGCACCCGGCGATGCCGTGGGCTTCGCCTCCACGATCACGTTACAAGCCGACGCCTCGCTCGATCTGCGCGTGGCCGAGGCCGCCGGCCTCCTCGCGCTCGGTGAGCCGCGCAATCCGCGCGACCCGGTGCGTTTCACCACAACCGGCGACGCCTCGCTCGCGGTGCGCCTCACGCCCCGCGGCGCCGCACCCGCTGAAGCTGAACTGCTCGGCGCGCAACTCTCCGGCAGGATCAACGAAGCGGCGAAGAGCGCGGAGTTTCGCCTCCGCGCCCAGCTCCGTTCGGCGAAGGCCGGCGCACGTCTCCCGCTCTTGAAGGGCAGCGCCGCGCCGAGCGACAAGGCCGCCGGCGACGGCTGGCACCTCGAACTCGCGCCCGCCGGCAGCGCCTTCCAAGGCTACGAACTCGTCACCGAACGCGAGGGCGCGCTCGCGCTCGACCTCGCCTTCGCGGCGGCGGTGCGCGAAGCGGGGGAGTGGCGCGTGCTCGAATTCTCGATGCCCGCCGGCGCGGTCGTGCCGCTCCAGCTCGAAGGTCTGCCGGCCGGGGTGAGCTTCGACCCGGAGCGCGCCGTGCTGCCGGTGGCCACGGCGCAAGGTTGGCAAGGTTTCCTGCCGGCCGACGGCGCCACCGCGCTCGCCTGGAAACACGAGGCGAAGGCGGCCGATGGCGCGCTCTTCTTCACCAGCACCGAGCAGACCGACTCCCGGCTCGGCGCCGGCCTGCTGCGACAGGAGTCGACGCTCGCGCTGCAAATCCTCCAAGGGAAACTCACCGCGCTGCGCATCCGGCTCGAAGGACCGGGCGAGATCGTCGGCGTGGAAGGCGCCAATCTGCTGAGCTGGCGCGTCGTACCCGCTGATTCCGGACGCGCGCTCGAGGTGCAGTTCAGCCGGCCCATCGAGCAGAACGGCTCGCTCACCGTCCGCAGCCAGACCGCGCTCGCCGGATTCCCGGTGCGCGTGGAGCCGCTGCGGCTCGCGCCCGAGGGCGTGGTGCGGCACTCCGGTTTCGTGCGCGTGGCGAACGACGGCGCGGTGCGCCTCGAGGTGGCCGAAGTCGCCGGCATGATGCAGCTCGCCCCCGAGCAGTATCCGACCGGCGAGCTCGACGAGGACGAGATACGGCAAGTCTTTGTCTACCGTTTCCCCGCGGCGGAGCGCAACTACCACCTGCTCGCGTCGCAGATCCAGCCGGAGGTCGGCGTCTCCGTCATCCTGATCTACGAACTCGGCGAAACCGACCGCACGCTCACGGCGAGCCTCGAGCTCGACATCCGCGAGGCGCCGTTGCGCGACTGGACGATCCAGATTCCGGCCGACTACACGATCGTCGGCGTGACCGGCGGCGGCGTGAGCGACTTCATCGCGGAGTCGACCACGGTCGACGGGCGGCGGGCGCTGAAGGTGTTGTTCGCGGAGCCCGTCGAGGGCCGCGCGCTGCTCCAGCTCCGCCTCGAAAAGAACCAGTCGGCCGCGGCGGGGGAGTGGCGGCTGCCCGCGCTCCTGTTCCCCGGGGCGAAATCGGTGCGCGGCCATATCGGAGCCGTGGCGACACCGGGTTACCGGCTCGTGCCGGCGGGCGTGGAGAAGCTCGTCGAGGTGCCGCTGAGCTACTTCCCGCAGCAGACCGCGCGGCTGCAGCAGGCCTGGCGGTTGCGCGACGCCGAGTGGTCGGCCGCGCTCAAGATCGAAGCGCTCGGCCAGAGCGTACAGGCCGACGTGTTCCACCTCTACACGGTCAAGGAGGGCGTGGTGTACGGCAGCGTGCTCCTGAACTATTTCGTCGTCGGCGCGCCGGCGACCGATTGGCGGCTCGCGGTACCGCCCGAGGCCGGCAACATCGATGTGACCGGCCAGAACGTGCGACGCGATTGGCGCCGCGAGGGCGACGAGATCGTGGTCGCGCTGCACCAGCCGGTGCTCGGCGCGGCGACGTTGCTCGTGACGTTCGAACAACCGATGAGCGCGCGCGGCGGCACCATCCAGCCCGGCCAGGTGCGCCCGCTCGGCGTGCAGGCGGAGCGCGGGTACGTGCAGGTCGTCAGCCCCGCGCAGGTGAAACACGAGGTGCGGAAGGCCGAGGGTGGTCTCCTGAAACTGGAGCCGCTCGAGCTGCCGGCGGAGTACCGGCTGCTGTCCAGCGCGCCATCGCTCGCGATCTACCAGTACACGGCGCGGCCGTTCGCGCTGGAGGTCGGCGTCGAGTGGTACGCGGCCGGCGAGACGGTCGACCAGGTCGTCGATTTCGCGAAGCTCGCCAGCCAGATCTCCCGCGACGGGCAGGTCGTGACCGACGCACAGCTCTTCGTGAAGACCCGCGGCCGCAAGGCGCTGCGGCTCCAGCTCCCCGCCGGCGCGAAGCTCTGGGAGGCGCGCGTCGACAACGAGATCGTGACCGCCCGCGCCGACGGCGCCGACACGCTCGTGCCGCTCCCGGCGAAGTTGAACCCCAACGATCCGGTGGCGGTCACGCTCCGGCTCGGTCAGGCCGCCAACGGCGG
>DATGXA010000143.1:0-9240 GCA_035299125.1 Opitutaceae bacterium | reverse complement strand
ATGTGCTGGTCTCCTTTCCTGGTGGTTTGGGTTAACACCTCCACCATGCGGCTCCGGTCGCTTTTCGCGACTGACCCGCGTATCCGGAGACCAGCACATTCCTTTTCCAGCGGCCGCTTCACGCAGCTATAGTGTCTCGGCGTCCCGCAACGGCACGATCACCGAAACGTCTTCCGCCTCGCGGAAGACCGCGAGCGGACGACGGAGTCGCAAAAGTTCGGATTCGTCGACCGACGCGAACACGTAGGGCTCGGCGTCGAGTTTCGGCTGGAGCGAGGCGAGGAGGTGCGACAGGCGGGTTTCTCCTGACATGGCGGTGCCGCGACTATCGGCAGGGAGCGGAGCGGCTGTCACCGGGAAATCGCCTTCGCGTGGAGGTCCCTGTCCTCACGAACGAATGCCCTTGCGCGGGGGAGCGGCGAGTCGTCGCCGACGAGCCGTGGCTCATCCGCTCTCGCTGCGGAGGAATCTGCGAGAGGGTTCCCCGGGACCACGGGCAGCTTCGCTGCTTTGTGTGACTCAGCCAGCCGAGATCATGCAGACGGAAGCGCTGATGGATGCCCATGAACGCGGATCGAGGAGAAAGGATTCGGATGAGCTCGAGCGAAGGCGAGACCACCGCACATCCAGGCCATAGGAGTCTGGGGTTTCATTCGCGTGTTTTCGCGTTCATTCGCGGTTCAGTTGAGTCGTTGGCTCAGCCGAAGCACCGTGAGGAGGCGGGCGGAGTGTGCACAAAAACAAGGCGGCGCCCGCGAGGGGCGCCGCCTTGGGAGAGCGAGTGTTGCGAGTGCTGCGTTACTGCAGCTCGAGTACCACGAGGGATTTCGCCGGGAGCGTGACGGCGAGTTTGCCGTCGACGAGCTTGGCGCCGGTGAAGGCGGCGGGCTCGATGGTGTGCGGTGCGGCGAAGGTGTTGTGCGCATCCATCGCGCCGGCGGTGAGCACGCGGCCGGTGGCGCCCTTGGCGGCGAGGCCGACGAGCGACGCGGTGATGGTGGCGGTTTCGTTCGGCAGCACGTTCACGAGGGCGATGTAGACCTTGCCGTTGGCCGCGCGCGCGGCGGTGGCGCTGACGGCGGGGATCTTCTCGTCCTTGAACACGTAGTCGGGCGTGACGAGTTTCACGGGGATCGAGGTGGAGCCCTGGAACACCTTGTACATCTCGAACGCGTGGTACGTGGGCGTGACGATCATCTTCTCCTTGTCGGTGAGGATCATCGCCTGGAGCACGTTCACGATCTGCGCGATGTTGGCCATCGTCACGCGATCGGCGTGGGCGTGAAAGATGTTGAAGTTGAGCGCGGCGAGGAGCGCGTCGCGGAGCGTGTTTTGTTGGAAGAGGAAGCCAGGATTGGTGCCGGGCTCGACGTCGGTCCAGATGCCCCATTCGTCGACGACCATGCCGACCTTCTTCTCGGGGTCGTACTTGTCCATGATCGCGAGGTGCTTGGTGAGGAGCTCCTCCATGCGGAGCGTGTTTCTCAGCGTGGAGAAGTACTGGTCCTCGCCGAAGCCGGTGGAGGCGCCCTTTGCCTTCCAGTCGTCGGTTGGCAGCGTGTAGTAGTGGAGCGCCAGCCCGTTCATCTGGTTGCCGGCGATCATCATCATCTTCTCGGTCCAGTCGTAGTCGCCGCCGCTGGCGCCGCAGGCGATGCGCTGGATCTTCGTGTCGGCGTAGTTCTTCACGAAGGTGTTGTAGCGGCGGAAATTGTCGGCGCAGAACTCGGGACGCATGTTGCCGCCGCAGCCCCAGCTTTCGTTGCCGATGGCGAGGTACGGGACTTTCCACGGCTTGTCGCGACCGTTGGCGCGGCGGAGGTTGGCCATCGGCGAATCGGCGGGGGAGGTCATGTACTCGACCCACTCCATCGCCTCCTGGACGGTGCCGCTGCCGACGTTCAGGCAGACGTAAGGCTCGATCCCGAGCAGCTCGCAGAGATCGAGGAACTCGTGGGTGCCGAAATGGTTGTTCTCCACGACGCCACCCCAGTGGGAGTTGAACATCGACGGGCGTTTTTCGCGCGGGCCGATGCCGTCGCGCCAGTGGTACTCGTCGGCGAAGCAACCGCCCGGCCAACGCAGCTGCGGCACTTGGAGCTGCTTGAGCGCGGCGAGCACGTCGTTGCGGAAGCCTTTGGTGTTCGGAATGGGCGAGTCGGGACCGACCCAGATGCCCTCGTAGATGCAATGGCCGAGGTGTTCGGAGAACTGGCCGTAGATGTTCTTGCTGATGACCGGGCCGGGTTTCGACGCGTCGACGATGAGCTGGGCGTCGGCGGCTGAGGCCACGGGCACGACCGCGGCGGCGACGAGCGCCGCAAGCATGGATAGGGGTTTGGAGCGCATGACGGGTGCAGAGTGTGCGCGGTCCCGGCTGAAAACCAACTGTGGATCACTTTACCGTCACGTGCGCGCGCAAAAGTGCCCCGGCATCACGGGAAACCTCATCGGTGCCCGCGATGTTGCGACGACGCTTTCGTGGCCGGAGGAGCGGCTTTGCGGCCCATCCAGACCGGCACGGTAGCGAACCAAACCAGGGTGGAGGCGAGCATCCACGTTTTCACGGCCGGCAACGACAAGACACCGCCGAGGTACAGCGTCGGCGGCATGACCACGCCGGCGAGCGAGAGGTAGGACATGATTCTGGCGAGCGTTCTCATGGCGGTGTTCAGCGGGCGGGTGCGCGTTGGAGGAGCCTGCTGCCGAGCACGTAGAGCGCGGCGGCGATGAACCAACCGGGAAGACTGACGAAGTAGATCTGTGTGTAACCGGTTTTCACAGCCAGGAGGCACAGCGCGAGCGTGGCGATCCAAGCGGCGCCGGCGGCCCAGTTGAACGATGTGCCACTCGCCTCCGCCCAGTTCTGCCGCAGGCGCAGCCGCGGCATGAGCCAGAAGTCGACGAAGATCACCGCGCCCATCGGCATGAGAACGAGGCCATAGAGCGCGACGAAATCGAGCAGCTTCATCGCCACGGCGGGAAACGCGCCGAAGACCGCGACGATCATGCCGGTGATGAGCGTGACCTTGGCGCGCGAAGTGCGCGGGAACACGGCTTGGAACGCGAGTCCGGCGCGATAGATGGTGGGATTGGCCGTCGTCCAGCCGGCGACCACGACGCAGAGCAGCCCGGCGAGGCCGCAGGCACGATACGCGAGAGGGCCCGGCAGCACGTCGGTGTCGGCCGGATTCTGGTGAAGCTGGAGCGCGAACAGGATAGAGGCGGCGATCCACGCGAGATAATGGCCGAGGTACATGCCGGCTGCTGCGGCCCAACCCGCGGCGCTGCGTTTCGCGTAGCGGAAGACGCTCAGGTCGGACATGCCGATGTGCATCGCCATGTTGCAGAACCAGGCGAAGAAGAGCACGTGCCAGAACGTGAACTTCACCTGGCCGGCGAGCGGAGCGCCGCCCTTCCAGATCGAGGTGTTGGCGAGTGTCCAAAGACCGGAGGCGGAGTGGAGCGGGGTGCCGGTGGCGTCGAGGAAGTCCTTCAGCCCGACGAGTCCGAAGCCGAGAAACACGAGCGTCATCCACGGGGCGGCATAGTTGGCGATCTCGGCAACGATCCGGTAGCCGCGGGCGGCGACGATCGCGATCGCGGCGCCCACTCCCAAGGCGGCGAGCACCCAGCCGACGCTGTTCGGCAGGTAGTCGTTGAGCGCGGGCATCGGGAAATCGAACCACACGCCGAACGCGGTCGCGGAAACCGTCACCATCGCGCCGGCGAGGAAACAGAACATCACGCCGTTGGCCAAATTGTAGAGTGTCACGAGGCGCCGGCCGCAGATCCGCTCGAGCTGGTAGTAGAGCGTGAGTCGTGCGCGCGTGGCGATGGGCGCGGTCATGAAACGCCAGCTGAGCACCGCCAACAGGTTGCCGAGAAGCAGGCCGACGAGCAGGTCGACGGCGCTCACGCCGGCGGCGACGAAGAGCGGGCCGAGCATGAGCTCGGTGCCCGCGGTGTGCTCGCCCGCATACATGCCGAGAAAGCTGCGGAAGCCCAGTCGTGCCGAAACGGGCACGGGCGTGCGCTCGAACTCATCCACAGGAGCGCCGGTGGTGGAGGCGGTTTGGTCGGACATGATGGGGCGGCGCGGGGTGACGCGGGGGCGCCGGGTTAAGGGTGAGCGAGGTGTAGGGACTGCGGTGCACGGCGGCAAGACGGGCGAGCGCAGGCGCGCCGCGGACAGTCCGTGTTTCGTGGCGAAGACCGCCAAGGCGTTCGCGGGGGCGCGGTGCGGTGGCGACGACGTAACACGGGCACGCGAGAACTCTCGCCTTCCTCAGCGTGGGTCGAACTTGCTGTTGTCGAGCGGGGCTTCGTCGGGGACGGAGCCGTCGCGGGTGGCGAGCGTGAACGTGCCGTAGGCGCGGATATCCTCCGCGGACGCACCGAGCATCACGGTGAACCGGCCTGGTTCGACGGTCCATTGGCGCTCGCGGTCGTAGAGTTCGAGCTCGGCGCGTGTGAGGGTGAACGTAACCGGCTTTGTCTCGCCGGGGGCGAGGCTCACCCGGGCGAAACCGCGCAGCGACTTGTCGTAGGTGGTCACGGAGCTGTAGTCGTCGCGCAGGTAGAGTTGCGCGACCTCGTCGCCGGCGCGGGTGCCGGTGTTGGTGATGTCGGCGGTGACGGTGACCGTGGCGGCCGGCAGGTTCTGGCGCTCGGGTGTGAGGCGGAGGTTTGAGTATTTGAACGTCGTGTAGCTCAACCCGTGGCCGAATGGGTACAGCGCACCGGTAACCTGGCCGAAGTCGCGATCCTGCGAACCGGGGCGCGCGGGAAAGTTGAACGGAATCTGGCCGACACTCTTCGGAAACGTGATGGGGAGGCGTCCCGATGGATTGAAGTCGCCGCAGAGGACGTCGGCGAGCGCGGCGCCGCCCTGCTCGCCGGGGAACCACAGCTCGACAATCGCGGGCACGTGCTTCTGCGCCCAGTTCACGCTGAGCGGACGGCCGTTGCTGAGCACGAGCACGAGGGGTTTGCCGGTGGCGTGGAGCGCGCGGAGGAGTTCCTCCTGATGGCCGGGCAGGTCGAGGCTGATGCGGCTGGCGGATTCCTGGCTGATCTCCTCGGTCTCGCCGAGCACGGCGACGATCAGGTCGACTGCGGCTGCGGCTGCGACGGCGGCGTCGATTCGCGCGCGGGCGGCGGCGGTGAGCGGCTCTTTGAACGTGTCGCTCTCCGGGAACGCGTCGTCGACCACGTCGCAGCCTTTCTCGTACCTAACCTCAACGGCGGTGCCGAGCTTGGCGCGCAGGCCGGCGAGCGGAGTGATGTAGTCGAGGCGCTGCGGACCGTACCGCGACCACCAGCCGCGGGCGTCGTCGGCGAGCGGGCCGGCGACGAGTACCTTCTTGAGTTTCGCGCGGTCGAGCGGGAGCGCGCGGTTCTCGTTCTTCAGGAGAACGATGGACTCGCGGGCGGCGCGTGCGCCGACGGCTGCGGCGGCTGGATCGGCGAAGAGCGCGGTCGCGGCGGCCGGGTCGCGGTAGGGTGTATCGAAGAGGCCGAGCCAGTACTTCACGCGGAGGATGTCCCGTACGCGGGCGTCGATCGTAGCCAGCGGGAGCTTGCCGTCGCGGACGAGCGCACGGAGCGGATCGCCGTAGGCCTCGGGCGGGGTGAAGTTGGTGCGGATGTTCAAGCCGGCGTCGACGGACTGGCGAATCGCTTCGGCGGGCGTGGCGGCGACGCGGTGCTTGGTGTGGATGAACTCGACGGCGGCGCTGTCGGACACGACGTAGCCCTTGAATCCGTATTCGCCGCGGAGGATGTCGGTGAGGAACAGTCGGCTGCCCTCGACGGGCACGCCGTCGTAGTCGTTGTACGAGGCCATCACGCCCAGCGCGCCGGCGTCGCGCACAGCGGCGCGGAACGGTGCGAGGTGGAGCTCCTGGATCTCGCGCCAAGTCGCCTGCGGGTCGGTGCGCGCCTCACCGTCGCGGCCGCCCTTCGGGATGCTGTAGACGGCGAAATGCTTGAGCGTGGAGACGACGTTCTGCTCCTGGATGCCGCGCACCTGCGCGACGCCGTACTGCGAGACGAGGAACGGATCCTCGCCGTAGGTCTCGGTGGTGCGGCCCCAGCGCGGGTCGCGGGCGAGGTCGAGCACGGGCGAGTAGACGTTGGTGTAGCCGAGGGCGCGCGCCTCGCGTCCGGTGATGCGACCGATCTCGGCGACGAGCGGCACGTCGAACGTGGCGCCGACGGCGAGCTGTGCTGGAAAACTGGTGGCTTTCGAGTGGAGCAGCCCGCGGATGCCCTCGTTGGTGAAGTCGACCGGGATGCCGAGGCGCGTCTGCTCGACGAACCAGCGCTGCACCTCGTTGATCGCCTGCACGTGGAGCGACCACGGCAGGTCGTGGACGGGGTCGGCGAAGTTGCGCTTCCACCCCTCGTTGCCGTTCATGTGCTCGTCGATGTTGCCGATGCCGTCTTTCCAGAACGCGGTCTTCCACGCCTCGGTCGGCAACTCGTCCTGAAGCACGCGCGGGAAGCCGTAGAGTGTCGTCATCTGCGCGGTCTTCTCCTCGAGCGTCATGCGCGCGAGGAGGTCGGCGATGCGTTGATCGACGGGGATCGACGGGTCTTCGTAGGGATCGCGCGCGCCGTTTTTGTTCAGATCGTTCCAGCCGTCGTGATAGAGCGCGGCGACGGGTGTGGCGCCGGGGACGAAGAACTCCGCGGGCGGCGGAGCGGCGAACGAAACGGCTGCTACGGCGAGAGCGGCGGCCGGGGGAAGAAAGCGGGGATGCGGCATGGGAAGAGGCAACGGGGATGCGGCCTGAACGTTGCCTCGACCGTAGCCTCGCTCTCGCGCGAGGCGAGCGGCGGAACGGTTGACGGTTGGAGATGCGGCGGACCGGGCGCACAACCTCGCAGCGCGCCCTGGTCCCGGGCGGGCGCTTGCGGTGAGCGGGTGCGGCGCGGCTAACGCGCGGCGAGAGCGGCGTCGAAAGCGGCGCCGTCGAAGGGCACGACGACGATCTTGCTCCCGTGGTTGTCGCCGCCCTTGTCGTCCTCTTTCTGCGAATCGATCACGGCGAACGTGAAATGTGTGACGTGGCCGTCTTCGACGACGACGCCGGGTCGCTCGAGCTTGGTCCAGCGGTTCACCGTGCCGTCGGTGTAGCGGATGAAATCGCGCTGGGGATCGTAGGCGAGGCCGACGAGTTTCCAGTCGTGGATGCCGTCGGTTGAGGTGAGGTGGTACGCTTTGCGGGCATTCCACCAGTTGACGACGATGTGGTAACGGCCTCCGCTGTACCAGATCACTGGATCTTCGGCGGTGTCGAGGTCGAGCCCGGGCAGGTCGGGGTAGATGGTCTTTCCCTGCACCTTGTACGGGCCCATGATGCCGCCGGTGCTGAGAAGGATGAGCCCGTGGCGGGTGACGATGAGGAAACCGCCCTCAGGGCGGGCGACGATGCTCCAGTTGGACGGGCTGCGATCGGTGAAGCCCTCGCGGTCGTATTGGATCGAACCATGGTATTCCCACGGGCCGTCGAGCGAACTGGCGATGTAGACGTCGCCGGGACGCGTCTCGCTGAGCAGCACGGCGTAACGGCCGTCGGGGAGTTGGAGCGCGGTGACGTTGTGCCCCTTGCCGTCATGATCGGCGAACAGGGGCCCGAGGTCGGTGTACGGCCCGAGGACGTTGTTGCTGACCGCGTGAATCGCGACCGAGCTTCCCCACGCCCAGTGGCTGTCCTTTTCCGGCCAGCGGCTGGCGAAGAGGTGGTAGCGGCCGTCGGGTCCCTTGAGGATCTTGCCGTCCCAGTAACTCCAAGACTTGTTGGCCTTGTCCTCGAGCCCGTTGTCGACGTCGCGGGGCAGCACGCCGGGCAGGCCCCACGCCTGGGAAGTGAGCGGCGAGGTGATCGGCGTCGGCCGGAAGAAGTCGATGAGGTCCTGGGCGGAGACGGAGAGCGGCGCGGCGAACGAAACGAGGGCGAGAGCGGCGGCGGGGAATTTCATGGCTGTGGGCGTGGTGCGAGTGTGGACGTCGATGTTGTTCGGGCGCGGGTTGTCGTCGCCTGCGTTTGCTCAGCTGAGCTCGACGACGGCCTTGAGCACGCCGGTCTCGGGTTTGGTCAGGAGCGGAAAAACCGCGGGGACCTCGTCGAACAGGGCGCGGTGAGTGATCCAAGGCGTGGTGTCGACGCGGCCGGATTCGACCAACTCGATGATGCGCCGGAAATCGTCGGGGCGGGAATTGCGGCTGCCGAGCAGGGTGAGCTCACGGCGATGAAACTCGGGGTCGTTGAAGGTGAGGTCGCCGGGGAAGAGTCCGACGAACACCAGACGACCGCCATGCGCCGGGAAGCGGAATGCGGCGGCCATCGAGCCGGGATTGCCGGTGGCATCGAACACGGCGGTCGGCAGGTCCCCGCCGGTGAGCTCGCGCAGGCGCGCGACCGGATCGACCGTGCGGGTGTCGATGATCGCCTCGGCGATGCCGAGCTGGTCGCGGCAGAAGGCGAGACGCGTGGGATTGACGTCGAGCACGAGCACGCGCGCACCCGCGGCGAGGGCGAACTGGATGACGGTGAGCCCGATGGGGCCGGCGCCGATCACGGCGACCGTTTCGCCGGGCTCGAGCGCGGCGCGTTGCACGGCGTGGGCGCCGATGCCGAGGGTCTCGACGAGGGCGAGTTGGTCGTAGGAGAGCTTCGTCGAAACGTGGAGCTTGGCCGCGGGTAGCACGAACTGTTCACGCATGCCGCCATCGACGTGCACGCCCAGAACACGGATATCGCTGCAGCAGTTCGGCTTGCCGCGCCGGCAGGCGATGCAGCGGCCGCAGTTGAGATACGGCTCGACCGCGCAGCGATCGCCGGGGCGGACGTTGTCGACGCCAGATCCGACGGCGATCACCTCGACCCCGAGCTCGTGCCCGAGGATGCGCGGGTAGGTGAAAAACGGTTGCCGGCCGCCGTACGCGTGGATGTCGGTGCCGCAGATGCCGACGCGGTGGACGCGGACGAGGGCCTCGCCCGCCAGCGGGGCGGAGGGCGCGGGGGCGCTCGCGGCGACGAGGCGGCCGGGTTGTTCGAGGACGATGGTCTTCATGGACAGCGGGGTCGGGCGGGGCGCGTCAACCGAGGATCGGGTCGCGATTCTCCGGGCGACCGCGGGTGAAGTTGTGGTTGTGCACCGGCCGCAGGATCTCGAGGACTTTTGCCATGAGCTCGAAGTCGATCGGCTCGTCGGCGTAGGCGATGTTGC
>DATGXA010000142.1:0-3486 GCA_035299125.1 Opitutaceae bacterium | reverse complement strand
TCGCAAAACTGTCGGTGAACGCGCTGGAGCAACTCCTCACCGACAACGCCGACGAACCCCGCGCCGCCACCCTCGCGCCGCTCCTCGCCGGCCACTCCTTCGCCACCACGACCGAGCTCGCCGCCGCCATTCGCGCCGCGTTGCCGCGCCGGGACAAAGACGAGGTCGATCTCACCGTGCGCCGTGTTTTCCAAGCGTTGCGCATCGCCGTGAACGACGAGTTCTCCGCGCTCGACACGTTGCTGCGCAACCTTCCCGCCTGCCTGAACTCCGGCGGCCGCGTCGCGATCCTCACGTTCCACTCCGGCGAGGATCGCCGCGTGAAGAAGGCCTTCGCCGCCGGCCTGCGCGAAGGCCTCTACGCCGCGATCTCCGAGGAAGTCATCCGCCCCACCCCGGCCGAGTGCGGGGGCAACCCGCGCGCCGCGCCCGCCAAACTTCGCTGGGCGCGCCGGGTGTAGCGGTCCGCACGCGCCACGCCTGTACCTGAACTTCGGTCACGCCGCTGTCGCGGTGCCGCACTATTCCGCGCGCCGTTTGCCATAGTGGTCGTCGATCTTGAGCAGCGCGGTCACACCAAACGACGGGACCGTCGCGAGGCATACCCAGCCGAAGAAGCTCACGTAGCCGACCTGTTCCTGCAGCCAACCGGCCCACATGCCCGGCAACATCATGCCCAGCGCCATAAACCCGGTGCAGAGCGCGTAGTGAGCGGTCTTGTTCTCCCCGTCGGCGAAGAGCATCAGGTAGAGCATGTACGCGGTGAACCCGAAGCCGTAGCCAAACTGTTCCACCGCGATCGCCCCGCCGACGGCCGCGAGCGAGTCCGGACGCGCGAGCGCGAGCCATACGTAGGCGAGATTCGGCACGTGGATCGCACAGACCATCGGCCAAAGCAGGCGTCTCAGCCCCCAGCGCGACACCACCCAGCCGCCAAGCAGCCCGCCAGCGAGAAGCGCCGCAGTGCCGATCGTGCCGTAGTAGAGTCCGACCTGATCGAGCGACAGTCCGAGTCCGCCCTTCTCACGCGCATCGAGCAGGAACGGCTGGATCAGCTTCACCAACTGCGCCTCGCCGAGCCGATACAGCAGCATGAACGCGAGTGCCGTCCCGATCCGCGGCTTGCGGAAAAACGCCGCGAACACCGCCCACGATGCAGCGAGCAGATTCCCGGTGCGGCGCCCCGCAGTGTCGTTTGCCGGTCGCGGCACCACCAACTGGTGATAGAGTGCCACGACCACGAACAGCCCCGCCAGCCCCGCAAACGCCCAGCTCCAGGCCTGCGCCGGCTGCGCGCCGGATTTGATCCAGCGGCCAACCTCATACACCAGCCCGCCCTGTCCCGCGATCATCGCCAGGCGGAAGAACGTGCTGCGCACGCCCACGAACGCCGCGCGCTGGTGTTCCGGCAAGGCGAGCAGGTAGAAGCCATCGGCTGCGATGTCGTGCGTGGCCGAGCTGAACGCCACCAGCCAGAACATCGCGAGCGTCGCCTGGAAGAAGGCCGGACCAGGGATCGTGAGCGCCACGCCCGCGAAGAGCGCGCCGACGAGAAACTGCGTCACCACGATCCAGACACGCTTGCGGCCGAGCAACTCGACCAGCGGCGACCACAGCGGCTTGATCACCCACGGGAGGTAGAGCCAGCTCGTGTAGAACGCGATCTGCGCGTTCGAGACACCGAGGCTCTTGTACAACGCGACGGAGAGCGTGGCCACGGCGACGTTCGGCAACCCCTGCGTGAAATAAAGCGTGGGAATCCAGCTCCAGGCGCGCGCGGCGCTCGAGTTCTCGCGTTCCATCGGCGCCACGTTGAAGCCGCCTCGCAGCGGACGCCAACCCTGAACCGGGCCTCCACGCCCTTCGGACGACAAAGGGCGCGCCTCCGCGCTTGCGAATTCGCGCGCGCCGCTCCACACATGCGCGACCCTTCAGGCCGGCATAGCACAGTGGTAGTGCAACGGTTTTGTAAACCGTAGGTCGTCGGTTCGAATCCGACTGCCGGCTCCAGGGTCGCTGCGGGGCCAACCGGCGTCGCCGGCGGCTGGAACCACGGCATTTTTCCGGGCGAAAACTCTCCGAAAATTCCGCTTGAGCCGCGAGGGTCGCACCCTACCGTCGGCCACCTCGTTTCGACGAGCACTGCCCGATGGTGTAATGGTAGCACAGCAGATTCTGAATCTGTTTGTCTAGGTTCGATCCCTAGTCGGGCAGCCACTTTGCAGCCCAAGGCCTTCTGGTCTTGGGCTTTTTTGTACCCGTCGGCGACGCCGCGGAGCGAACCTCACGTGAGCCACCACGGACGAGCCGAGTGAAGGCCGAATTATGTTTCCGTGGCCGGATTCCGCGGTCGCTACTAACGCGCGCTCCGGCGCGACCACGGTTTGCCAAAAATCGCGGGGCACGCCCAATTGTCGGCCATGGCCGAACCCACTACCCGCAAGTTTTCCGCCCTGAACGCCGCGATCGACACCGCGCTCTGCGCCGCCGCCTTCTGCCTCTTCTACTGGTTGGCGACGACTCACGTCCCCGCGGAGACCCCGCTGCAGATCGCGATCTGGAGCGCCTATTGCTCGGCCTGCATGACCGGCGTGTTCTGGCTCGCGTGGCAGATGCTCAAGGCCGTCTACCGCCACCAGCGCGAGCCGGTGCGCGCCGAAGACTAAGCGGCTGGGTTCGCCTCAGCGCCGCAGCCGCGGTCGCGGCGGTGCGGCACCGCCGCCGGTCACTCGCCGTAGGTCTTCCGCCAGTCGAACGCCTCCTGCTTCGCCTTCTTCTTCTCGATGTAGGAGCCGACGAGCAGCGAGAGCTCGAACAACGCCCAAAGCGGCATCGCCACGAGCGTCTGGGTGATCGGGTCCGGCGTGGGCGTGATCACCGCCGCGACGACAAAACAGATCACGATGACCAGCCGGCGCGAGCGCCGGAACGTGGCGACCTCGACGATGCCGAGGTACGTGAGCGCAAGAACGAGGAGCGGAAACTCGAACACCGTGCCCATGCCGACCACCAGCCAAGTCATGAGGCTGTAGTACGATCCGACGGTCCAGATCATCTGGTAGCCCATCCATTGGTTGGCCTCGATCGCGACCTTGATCGATGCGGGAACGAGCAGCAGGAAGCTGAACGCCGCACCGGCGAGGAACAGGAACACCGCCGCGACCACGCCGGGCACGATCACACGTTTCTCCTTCGCCGAGAGCGCGGGGCCCACGAACTGCCCGAGGAAAAACAGCATGAACGGCGCCGCCGCCACGAGCGCTGGCGTCACGCAGATCTGCACCATCACGCCGTACACCTCCATCGGGGTGTCGGTGCGCAGCTGGAGGGTGAGGTTCGGATATTCCGCAAGCGCACGCGTCCACGGCCACTCCAGGAAAGCGCGCACATCCGACAGGAAAACGCCCGACAAAGTCGCGAAAACCACCGTGACAATCGCGCACTTCACCAGCGTCCACCGCAACTCCTCGAGGTGATCGAGGAAGC
>DATGXA010000141.1:0-3223 GCA_035299125.1 Opitutaceae bacterium | reverse complement strand
GGCGATGCCGGCGGCACGCTCGGCGCGTGGTCGCCGGCCGTGCGCAAACCGGGTGCGGCGAATCCGGGCGGCGCGGAGTCATCGCTCGCGCTTGAGCCGAACAGCGGCCGCATCGAAGACTGCCGCTTCGGCATGGCCGGCGTGTGGTTGCGGTTCGTGACGAATGTGCCCGATCGGAATGCGCAGCCCGGCGACACGTCGGCGCCGCGCGTCGTCTCGTATCAGGTCATCCGACGCACGGTGAGCGGCGCGGCCGGTTCCGCGCAACGTTACGCGCTGTTCCGCGCGGAAGTGCGGCCGTACGCCGATGATAGCCCGGCGCGCGAGCGCTCGAGCTTCACTGTCGGTTTCGACGTTTTTGCGCTGCCGTACAACGCGGCCTCCGGCGGCGGTAACCTCGGTGACGCGGGCACGGTGCGGCGGCCGCGGCGCGATCTGCTGCTGGCGAACGACGTGATCGACTTCGGCGTGCGTTTCGTCCGGCGCGATCCGAACGCGCCAGGTGGCGAGCGGGTGCTGTTTCCCGCGGTGAACGGGAACCTCGGTTTTGCGGCGACGACTGACACGACGGCGCGTCCACCGAACCCTGACGTGGCGGCGAGCGCGATGAGCTATGGTTTCCCGACCGAGGCGGAGTTGCTCGTGCGCGTGCTCACGGAGGAGGGCGCGCGGCAAATCGAGGCGCTCGAGGCGGGGCGGCTCGCCGGTCCGGGGTGGTGGGAGATCGCGCTCGCGCATTCGGTCGTGCTCACGCGTCGCGTGACATTGGAGGCGGCGCCGTGAGAACGAAGCGCGACGGTTTCGCGGTGGTGCTGGTGGCGGCGTTGCTCGCGGCGATCGTGCTGTTGCTGGTGGCACTGGCCGGCTTGGCGCGCAACGAGCTGCGCTCGGTGCGCCAGCGGACCGCGGCCGAGCAGGCGCGGCGCAATGCGCTCGTCGGGCTGCGTGTCGCAGTTGGCAGGTTGCAAGAGGCCGCCGGGCCGGACGCCCGCAGCACGGCGACCGCGCAGCACCTGGGCGCGCGCAATGCGCATTGGACCGGTGTGTGGGCGGACGATGGCGCGGCGATCTGGCTGGTCTCGGGTGCGCCGGAGAACGCGGATACCGAGGTGACGACTTCCGGGCCGGAGGCGAATGGCGTGCTGTTGATCGGTGCGAACACCTGCTCGGCGGCGGATGGCGCCGTGGCGGCGTTATTCGAGGAGATCGCGGCTGAGGAACATCCTGGCGGAGGCAGCGCGACAAGCGTGGGCCGGTATGCATTTTGGGTCGGCGACGAGGGCGTGAAGGGAAACGTGGGCGTGATCGACCGCGTCGACAGCGTGCCGCTTCCGCAGTGGCCGGAAGCCGACGATCCGGTGACGACCGCGACGGAGCGGGTGCGGTTGCGTCAACTGATCAACCATCGCGCGGGCAACGACGCCGTGGACGGTTTCGCGCTCGCCGCGGAGAACGACACTGCGGTGAGCGCACGCTGGGCACAGTTCGGCGCGGCGCTGACGCCGGCGCAGCTGCGGTTCCAGGAGCTTGGTACGGCGCAGGAGACGGAGAACTATCGGGCGTTTCTCCGACGGCGGTTTCACGATTTTACGGTCTGCTCGGCGGGTGTGCTGGCGAACGCGGCGACGGGTGGACTGCGGCGCAACTTCAGCGATCTCGAGTCCGGCGAGCTGCCGGCGGCGGTGCGCGATCTCGAGCGGTTCCGCCCGGTGAATGGCCGGTTGCCGATCAGCGCCGGCACGGCGGCGACCGGCGAGCCGAGTGCGCAGGTGAAGCCGATTGTAACCGAGTGGGCGCTCGATTTCGTGCCGTATCGCGAGGAGGGCGGGAGTCGGCTGCTGCTCGGCTGTCGGCTGCGTCTGGAGCTGTGGAATCCGTTCAACCTGCCGCTGGCGCAGAACGCTTCCGGTGTGCCCGATTTCTGGGTGCGCGTGGGCGAGACGCCGGCGAGCGGGCTGCCCGCGGTGCGCGTGCGCGGACCGGCCGGCGAGGTCGGCTCGTTCGAGCTCGGCGCGATGCTCGGTGCGAAGCGGACGATCGCCGTCGATCTCGGCGGCGATCTTGCGGCGGGCAGCGTGACGCGAATCGAAACGGTGCTCGCGGATGCGTGGGACACTGGGCTGACGGTCGACGATCCTACGCCGGAAGAACCGGGCGACGACGTGCTCGAGTTCGAAGCAGCCGATGATGCGACGCGCGCGATCACGATCGTGCTGATGACGGCCGAAGGAGTGCCGCTGACGACGCTGAGCGCGTTTCCGAGCCGGGGATTCGTGCGGACTACCTCGAGCGGCTGGACGGTCGTGGGCAACGCGCCGTTTGCCGCGGGCGACGGCGCTGTCGAGCGCCTCGGTGTGAGCTATCATTTCCGACTCGATTCGACGCGGCGCAGTTGGGGCGACTGGATCGCGCCGGAGGCGCCGTTACGCGTGGCGCCGGATTTGAAGGCGGCGCGGGTCGAATGGGAGTCCGCGCTCTGGCGGTCGGCCGGGGCGGACCCGGCTGCATGTGCGGCGGCGGTACGCGCGCAGTTCGCGAGCGACGACTTGTTCTCCAGTGGGACCACGCTCGCGCCGTTCGACTTCACCGTGCAGCGCAACCTGAGCATCGCCGCGCTCGGGCAACTTTCGACCGATGGCGAACGAGCGCTTGGCATTGGCAACCCGTGGGGCGGTGCGCGCAACGCGCTGTTCGACGAGGCGTTTTTCAGCCCGGTGCCACACTCTTGGCGCGCCGGTGAAACGCTGCCGAACGTGCGGCACCGCGTCGTGCCGGACAGCGCCGGCCGCGAGCCGACGGCGGAGGAACTGGCGGGCGAGGGCGCTGCGCGGTTTCTCGTCGTCGACGGAGCCTTCAACGTGAACTCGGTCTCCGTCGACGCGTGGACGGTCGCGCTCGGGCGGGCGGTGCTCGGTTGGAGCGACGCAACCGGCGCGACGAGCGATCTCGAAAATCCGTTTTTCGTACTCGGGCAATCGGCGCCGTTCGCGCGACCCGGCGCGCGCGGCGTGCGGCAGTTTTCGGACGAGGCACTCCGCGCCCTCGCACGCGGAGTCTCGCAGCGAATTGGCGCGCGGCCGCGGCCGTTTCGCTCACTCGGCGAGTTCGTGATCAGCGGCGTGTTGCAGGAGGCGATCGACGCCGCGGGGCTGAACACCCGGCCGGAGTTCTGCGCCGATCTCGGCGGCGTGGCGCCGGCTCCGTTTTCGGTGAACTACCTCAC
>DATGXA010000140.1:0-8111 GCA_035299125.1 Opitutaceae bacterium | reverse complement strand
CGGGCGAAACGAGAGGATGCGGCGCCACGACGACTCGGCCGCGCGCCAATCGTCGAGTGCGGCGCAACTCGCGGCATGGCGGGCGAGGGCTTCGATGTTCGCCGGGTCCGCGCGCAGCGTTTTTTCGGCGGCCGCGCGGGTGGAGCTTTCGGCGGCGGCTGGTTGGCCGCTCTCGTTGAGAAGCTCGGTCGACTTGCCCAACGAGTGCCCAGAAAACGGAGTCGTGCAGGCTGTTTCCCCTGCCGGGGCCGGGCGATCGCGGAGGTTCGGCGGGGAGTCGGCGGAGGGACTCGGCATGGGAGGGGCGGAACTCAGGCGGTGGTCGGCGGGACCGGGCGCGCGAGGAGGAAGAACCACATCGGCTGGCCGGACTGGTGTTTCTGCACGACGCCGGAGATCGGCGCCAGGCCGGCATCCGAAGTCTGGGCACGCCACCAGTCGGTGGTTTGCACGGTGAGATGCAGAGGGCGGCCGAGGACTTTCGGGCCGAAGCCATCGGGGAAAAGCGCGATGCCGAGGAAGACGGCTTTCGTCGCGGCGGCGCGGAGATTGGCGAGGACCGCCGGGACCTTGTCGGTCGGGATGTGCTCCAGGACGTCGGTGCAGACGACCGCGTCGTTGGGACGGGGGAGTCCGGCGGGGTCCCACAGGCAGCCGGTGGTGAGGAGTTCGGCTTCGCGACCGGCGAACCACGGATCGAGGCAATTGGCCGCGATGTCGAAACCGCGGATGGAGAACTCGTCGGCGTGCTTCTCGAGGATGCGGCGCATGAACTTCCCGCTGCCGCAGCCGGCGTCGAGGATGGAGCGCACGCCGAGTTTTCGGAAGCAACCGACGAGATCGAGGTGTTCGAGCGCGTGGAGTCCGGGCGAGAACGTGCGGTAGTCGTCATGCTGCCACATGCGCTCGTACTTGGCCCGTTCGGCGAGGATGAGTTCGTCTTCGGCGGTCATGGCTGGATCAGGGAACGGAGGCGGTGGTGGCACGGGCGGACGCGTGAGAAGGCGCGGTGTCGCTAGCTGCGGTGGGCAACGCGACGGTGGCGAGTTGCCGATGGACGGAGGCGGCGCCTTCGGCGAAGGCCCACGCGATCTCGCCGGCTTCGCGCAGAGCGCGATCGGTGGCGGCGGGAAGGGCCACGCGGCGTTTCTCGGCGTCGAAGATTTCGGCCTTTGTGCGGCCCTCGAAGAGGAGTGGTTGCTCGGCTTGGTGAGCGGCGCGCCATTGTTCGAAACGAGCAGCGGCGGCCTCGAAGCGCTGGCGGGCGGCGGGCTCGGGATCGGCGAGCGCGAGTTCACCGGAGAGGGCGGCGGTGAGCGAGAGTTCGAAGGCGTCGCGGATCGCGGCGCGGGCGTGATCGAGTTCGGCGGACATCGCGGCTGCGGCGCTTGAGGCGATGGCGGCGGAATGGCGTGCGGCGATCTCCGCGGCGTAATCGCGCGCGGGCTGGGCGAGAAGCTCGGTGGCGACCCGGTCGTACGTCATGTACGGAGCGCCGGCGATCGCGGCGCCACGATGCGAGGTGTTGAGGTGGCGGATGTGGGGCGCGCGGGCGATGTGGCCCTCGACGGTGCGGAGGTACCAGAGGTGGCGAGCGGGCACGGTGACCTCGGGGCGCGTTGTGCCGGGAAGCCGATGGACCTGCTCATGGTCGTGGCGATTGATGCCGAGGTCGGTGTAGAACGTGTCCGAAGCGTGGCTGCGTCCGTCATCGGCGATGGCGAAATCCTGGCCGACGAAGACGACACGGGTGCAGCCGAAATAGGCGGCGAGGTTGAGCACGGTGGACGAGACCGTGGCTTCGCCGAGGAGGGGTGGCGCGGGCGGCAGCCCGGCGGCGGAGCGGAGCCGGGCGAGCAGCGGACTCTGGTCGGTCATCCCGAAGAGGCGGCCGGCGAAGCGCCGGTGCACGCCGCTGTAGCCAAACACGGGCGACACGAGGTGGGTGTTGCCCAGCGGACAGTTGTCGTAACCGAGGTCGGTTGCGGGAAACGGATCGACGGTGACGGTGAGGTGCGGCGAGAGGCCGTGCGCGGCGATGGCGCGGAAGGAGGTGTTGCCGGTGACGATGAGGGCGTGCGGGGCGACGCGTTGGAGGAAGGGCAGGGCGTCGTCGAGCGACGGGCCGGCCGCCACGAGGACCAGCGGCGCGCCGATGAAGGCGCCGGCGAGGCTGTCGATGGCGGGCGAGGCGAGGAACGTCGGGAGGTTGGCGCAGGTGTTTTCCCAACGGACCGGGGCGAGCTTCAGGTCGGTGAGGACGTTCTGCCAGCGTTGCTGGATGCGGGAGAGCGTGGCCGCTAGAACCGGTTTCCAGTCGGCCTCGCGACCGGCGTAACGTGTCGGGAGAAATAGGGCACGGGCGCGGTCGACCCAGGCGAGTTCGCGGTTGAGGCGGCGCAGTTCCGGCGCGGCGGGGGCGCCGAGCGAGAGGAAGACGCGCGGGTCGGCGAGCCAGACGGAGCAGTCTGCGGCGGAGAGGCGGGCGGCGAGCGCCTCGGCGGCGGGTTCGACGCACCAGAACAGGATCTCGCGTGGGCAACGCCGAAGGAGGGCCGCGGTGGTGGCGGGGCCGGGCAGCCCTGTCAGGACGAGGCAAAGACGGGAACAACGAGCGGCTTCGTCGATGAAGCCGGGCGTTTCCTCCGCGGTGGACGCGGGCGGGTTTGCGACGGGTGCGACGGATTCGAGAAGTCGGAGGACTTCCGGAAAGCGCGTGGCGAGAGCCCGCCGGTTGGCGGCGAGCAGCGGCATGGGCGGCGGCGGCGGGTCAGGCCGGCGCGAGGCTCGGGAGCGGTGCGCGGCTGCCGGAGACGAGGCCTTCGGCGAGGCACTCGTTGATATTGATCAGGGTGTTGATCTTCTCCGGGTTGCCGTAGGCGAGCACATCCATCGAGTTGCGGTGGACGTAGAGGCTGAGGCGGAGGAGATCGGAGCGCAGGCTCGGGGTGAGGGGGCAGTCGGGGCGTTCCCAATCGGCTTGGAAGACATCCCAGACGCGAAGGTTGTAGCGTACGGCGGCATCGAGGAGGCGGTTGCGCGTGGCCTCGTCGCCAGCGCTGAGCGCCTGTCGATACTGGGTCGCGGCCTTGCGGAGGACCTGCACCTCAACGTCGCGTCCCGACAGGGTTTCCTTCTGAATCTTTTTGTAGGTCGTGTGAGCGTTCATGAGCATTGCGGACGAGTTCTTCCTCGTAGGCGATGAGCTTCCGCGTGGCCTTGAGGGCGTGGTAGAAGCGGTCCTCGAGGATAAGTTCGCCGATTTCGTCGATCAGGGGAAGGGTGCTGGGGACGGCGGCGGAGAGGATCCGCACGAGTTCCCAAAAGGTCTTGTGGTGAGAGGCGAGGTTGGACGGTTCGAAGTACATCAACTGTACGACGAAATAGATCTTTTTGCAGATCGTGTCGGCCTGCCGTTCGGAGATGATGTCCTTCTGGCGGAGAATCGGCACCTCGTTCTCGATGGTGAACTGAGCCAGGTGTTCTCCGTTCTTGAGCAACGCGCCGCCGAGCAGAATGACCTCGCGGGGTTTGAGTGTGATCTTGAGTGGCACGGCAATTCGGGGTGTGCAGCAGTGACATCGTGCAGGAGCGCACAAAGTTTAGGGGAAACTACGGACTCGATACCGGGAACAACGCGGTTGGTCGCGGATATCGTGGGCGTGATGCGGACGAGGTCTGTGCGCCGGTGCAATCCGCATTTCGAAAGCGCGGCCCGGGGTAGCGCCTGCGGTGCCGCGAGAGCTGCGACGCAGCAGCGGATCCCGCTGCTGCGTCGGCTTTCCCTCTCTCGGCCACTGCGAGCGAGGTCGGGCGCGCGGGAGCGCTCCCGCGCGCCGCGCTTGGAGGCGAACGCAAAAAAAAAGGAGCGGGCCGAAGCCCGCTCCTCGAAAGACTCGCTTGATGCGCTGGTGACCTTACTGGAGCAGACGGAGAACCGACTGGGAGGCCTGCGACGCGAGCGAGAGCGAATTGACGCCCAAGGATTGCTGCGTGTTGAGGGCCAGGAGGTTCGCCGATTCCTCGTTGAGGTCGGCATTGACGAGATCGGACGCGCCGGAGGTCAGCACGCTTGCCAGGGACTTGGTGAAGTCCTGACGGCTCGTGAGAACACCGAGGTTGGCCGAAAGCGTCTTGGATTCCTTGCGGAGGGTCGCTTCCGCGTCCTGCAGGTCGGCGATGGCGGCATCGACGTCCGTGTTGGAAGCGAAATCGTTCGCCGCAGCAGCGACGCCGAGGCCGGTGGCCGTGGCGGTGAATCCGTTGAGGTCGAGGGTCGAGCTACCGATCTTCTCGCCGAATTCGACCGTGAGGTCGTCGTTGGCGAGGAGGTTGACGCCGTCGTAACCCGAGTCGGCGGAGAGTTCGTCGATCTGGGTGCGGATGGTGTTGAAGCGCACGGCGAGGGCCGAGCGATCAGCGACCGCCTGAGTATCGGCGGTGTCGGTCGAGAGGGCGCGGGCGTCGTTCGCGATACCTTTGGCCTGGGAGATCAGGCCCTTGATCGATTTGATGCCAGCGTCGGCGGCCTTCACCGTATTGATACCTTTGGTGATACCATCCAAACGAGCCGTCAGATCGGACGCCCGATTGTTCAGCGATTCTGCTGTGAAGAAATTCGTCGGGTTGTCGATCGGGCTATTGACCTTCTTGCCGGTGCCCAAGCGCTCCTGGGTGCGGGCCAACAGAGACGAAGTCTTCTGCAGGGAAAGCAGGTTGGAGCGAATGCCAGCGGTGAGTGAGATGTCAGACATGTGAGGATCCTTTCTGGATATTGTGGGATTGTTTGAACGTACGGCATTTCTTGCCGCACAGGGGACTTATCGGGCGGGGTGTCGGAGACTTTAGGACGACTTCACAACGAAATGTTTCGGCCGGCAGGATGAGGCGGGGTGATTGCCCTAGGGATTGTCGGCGCGAGCTGAGCGACGGAGTAGCGGTGTTTTGGAGGGCTGCGGCGGCCGGAGCGGCAGTACTTGTTGCCTCGCTTCCCCCTCCGCGTGAGCGGCTTCGGCACGCTTCTTGCGATTTGCTTACGTCAGTTTTCGAGAAAACTCGATTCCGGCAGAATTTACCCGCAGCGGGGTAAAGTCGGCCCGCCCTCGCGATCCACCCCTTCCCATGTTCGACAACGCTACCATTTTCGTAACCGGCGGCACCGGCTCGTTCGGCCGCCGGTTCGTGCGCCATGTCCTCGAGCACTACCGGCCGCGCAAGGTGATCGTCTTCTCCCGGGATGAGCAGAAGCACTACGACATGCAGCAGGAGTTCGATCACCCGGCGATGCGCTACTTCATCGGCGATGTGCGCGACCTCCCGCGGCTCACGCTCGGCATGCGCGATGTCGACTATGTCGTCCACGCCGCGGCGATGAAGCACGTGCCCATCGCCGAGTACAACCCGATGGAGTGCGTGAAGACCAACATCGACGGCGCCAACAACGTGATCGACGCCGCCTTCGCGAACCGCGTGAAGAAGGTCATCGCCCTCTCGACCGACAAGGCGGCGAACCCGATCAACCTCTACGGCGCCACCAAGCTCGTCTCCGACAAGCTGTTCACGGCCGCCAACAACATCGCGGGCAACCGCCCGACTCGTTTCGCGGTGGTGCGCTACGGCAACGTGGTCGGCTCGCGCGGCTCGGTCGTGCCGTTCTTCGAGAAGCTCGTGCGCGAACGCGCGAAGGAGATCCCGATCACCGATCCGCGGATGACGCGGTTCTGGATCACCCTGGATCAGGGCGTCGATTTCGTGGTGAAATGCTTCGCGCGGATGTTCGGCGGCGAGGTGTTCGTGCCGAAGATCCCGTCGATGCGCATGACCGATCTCGCCGACGCGCTCGCGCCGAAGATCCCGCAGAAGATCGTCGGCATCCGGCCTGGCGAGAAGCTGCACGAGGTGATGTGCCCCTCCGATTCCGCGCACCTCACCGTGGAGTTTGCCGACCATTTCGTGATCAAACCCTCGATCCTCTTCACGATGCCGCCCGACTACCACCGCAACCTGCTCGACGAACAAGGGCACGCAGTGCCGGAAGGCTTCGAATACAGCTCCGACAAGAACACCCAGTGGCTCGACGCCACCGCACTGCGCAAGCTGCTCGCGTCCTGATCTACCGGAGCGCCGGCGTCGTTTCCCCACTCGACAACTCGCGAGCCGAAATCCGCAATCCGAGATGCAGATGCTTCCCTACGCTCGACAGAACGTCAGTGCGGAGGATGTCGCCGCAGTCGCCGCCGCGCTGCGCTCGGATTTCCTGACGCAGGGTCCCGCGGTGCCGCGCTTCGAAGCGCGTGTCGCCGAGCTCTGCGGCGCGAGACACGCGATCGCCGTCAGCAGCGCCACCGCCGGGCTCCATCTCGCGTGTCTCTCGCTCGGCCTCGGACCAGGCAAGACGCTGTGGACATCGCCCAACACCTTTGTCGCCTCCGCCAACTGCGCGCGCTACTGCGGCGCCGAAGTGGACTTTGTCGACGTGGAGCTGGATTCGGGAAACCTCTCTGTCGCGGCGCTGCGCGAGAAGTTCGCCCACGCCGCTCGGGCGAACCGACTCCCGGCCGTGCTCGTGCCGGTGCACTTCGCGGGGCTGCCGTGCGACATGGCGGAGATCGCCGCGGTCGCGCGCGAGCACGGCGTGGCGGTGATCGAAGACGCGGCACACGCGCTCGGCGCCACCTATCGCGGCGCGCCGGTCGGTGATGGGCGTTTCTCCGACTGCACGGTGCTGAGTTTCCACGCGGTGAAGATCGCGACGACGGGAGAGGGCGGCGTGATCCTCACGAACCGCGACGACCTCGCCGCGCACATGCGACGTCTCCGCACCCACGGCATCACCCGCGAACCGGACGAACTCACGACCGCGCCCGAAGGCCCGTGGTCCTACGAACAGGTCGAGCTTGGTTTCCATTATCGCCTGACGGACATCCAGGCTGCGCTCGGCGCTTCGCAATTGAGCCGCCTTCCGGAGTTTCTCCGTCGCCGTCGCGAACTGGCTGCGCGCTACGATGCGTTGCTGCGCGAGTTGCCGGTCCGTCTGCCGGCGCGCCGCGAGGAGCGAGACTCGAGCTGGCACCTCTATCCGATCTGCCTGGACCCGGCCCGTTGCCCGCGAGGCCGCCGCGAGGTGTACGCCGCGATGCGCGCCGCCGGGATCGGCGTGAACGTCCACTACATCCCGGTGCACCTGCAGCCGTATTATCGCCGGCTCGGCTTTAAGCCCGGCGACTTCCCCGCCGCGGAGGCGCGCTACGCGGTCACGCTCACGTTGCCGTTGTTCTTCGGTCTGACCGAAGCGCAGCAGGATTCGGTCGTGGGCGCACTACGCGCGACGCTCGCATGACCCCGCGAACCCCAACTCCGTCGCAGGCCGTCGTTTCACCAACCCGCCAGCGGGCCCTGCGCTTCGCGATAGACGCCGAGCAGGTCGTCGATCGTGTGGACGTCGGTCGTGCCGGCGCGGGGATCCTCGAAGAGGAACGCCTTCTTCTCCGGAGCCCACGGATCGCCGTAGTTGAGCAGCCGATCGGAGGTCTGCGCCCACGCGGCGTAGGGCACGGAGAGCGCCTCGCCTTTTTCGGCGGCGAGCTCGACCGCGCGGTCGATCACCTCGGGTGCGCAACGCGGCAGGTTGATGTTGAAGTTCACATGCACGTCGCAGGGAAACTGCGCGAGGATGTGCTGGAAGACGGGCACCGAGGGCACGTTGTCGGCGGCGAGTTCCGGCGGCCGTCGGAGCACCGTCGCGCCGTAGTCGCGTGCGACGCGGGCGATCAGCTCGCTCTCGGTGGAAACGACGATCTCGTTCACGAGACGGGAGCGGCGCAGAATCTCGATGCCGAGCCCGACGAGCGGTTTCCCGGCGAACGGGAGCAGGTTCTTGTACGGAAGCCGTTTGCTGCCCAGGCGAGCGATGATCGAACCGACGACGTGCATGGCCGCAGCATCGCGGTGCGTTCGCGCGGCGGCAAGCCGTGGTCAACCGGTGAAACGGAGTCCGCCGCATGAAACCGCTGCTCCTGCGCTGCGAGGCGAACGCCACGCTCGGCATCGGCCACGCGCTGCGCTGCCTCGCGCTCGCCGCGGAATGGCAACGGCGCGGCGGGCGCGCGGTG
>DATGXA010000139.1:0-6184 GCA_035299125.1 Opitutaceae bacterium | reverse complement strand
GTGGCGCAGGTGCTTGCAAGGGCACTGCGCTAGGTCGTCAGTCAGGCGGGTTCAATCTCGTCGCTGCCCAGGGCCGGCCCCCGCCCCGAAAGCGACTGCTCCCGCCGGCACACCGGTCTCGGAAGCGCTTTCGATCCGCTCCCGTAACGCCCCCGCCGATATTCAGACCGCGATCACCGCGATCGATGCGGTGCATGGCGATGGCGATCTGCCGAAGCTCCCGATCTACGCGAAGGCCGGCCGCGGCAACCTGGGCGAGTATGTGCACCGCGGATCCGAGCCCCTCCAGATCGGGATTGCGCCGAGCGGCTCGTGGCCCGCGCTCACCACCGCGCACGAGCTCGGTCACTTCCTCGATCACCAGGTGCTCGGCCGCGCCGGCCAGTTCGCCAGCGCCAACAGCCCGGCTCTCGCGGCCTTCCGCGACGCCGTGGAGGCCAGCGCCGCGGTGCAAGCGATTCGCGAGCTGCCGGAGACCGTGCGCGCCTACTTTCTCAAACCGCACGAGCTTTGGGCGCGCGCCTACGCCCAATACATCGCCACTCGCAGCGGCAACGCCATGCTCGCTGGACAGCTCGACAAGGTGCGCGGTGGCATGCAGCCATGGCGCCAGTGGAGCGACGCCGATTTCAAGCCGATCGCCGAAGCGATCGACGCGTTCTTCCGCGAGAAAGGTTGGATCAAATGAACACCGCCGAACTCGACCGCCTCCTCACTGCCGTCACGCGCGGCGATACGCTCGCCCGCGAAGCGATCCGCCAACTCGTCGCAGCCGGCCACGACCAGGATCTCGCCGCCGAGCTCGTCTTCATCGCGCTCGGCGGCGGCGATGTGATCGAGACCGGATCCGACGGTCGCGAGCGCTACGCCTCCGGCCGCCTCGTCGCCGATGTCCAGGCGGAGATGGCCCGCTGATCCCATGGAGATCGTCATCAAAGACCAGATCTCCGCCGTGCTCGACCAGCTCGGCGCGAAGCGCCCCGCGAAGGCTGTATCGGAGGCGATGGCGCTCACCGTCGTGAGCATGACGATCCGTTCCTTCAATGAGCCCGCGTTGCGCGCGGCGCCCTGGCCGGCGCTCAAGGAGGCGACCGTGCGAGAGAAGGCGAAACGCGGCGGCGCGAACGCGATCCTCAAGCGCTCCACGTTACTCTTCCGCTCCTGGCGCGTGATCGAGGCCACGGCGGCGCACGCCCGCGTCGGCAGCGATCGACCCTACGCTGCGCCGCATCAGTGGGGCACGAAGCGCGGCCTGCCCGCGCGGCCGATGCTCCCGCTCGTCGGCGGGCCCGAGGATGCCACCTTCACGCCGCTCGCCGTTCGCCGCATGACCTCTGTCGGCAAAGCGGCACTCGAGAGCCTGCTCCGTCGTTGATTCGGGGCGCGATCCGCCCCAACGCGCCCAGCTCGCCCAGCGTCCTTGGACGGCGGAGGCACTTTTCTGCGAAGGTGGGCGCATGTTCATCGCCCCGCGTTTGCCATCGCCGTTGGCAGGTTTGAAGGAGCTGCCCCGCCGCGTCGTCATCGCGAAGTGGGGGAAGAACGAGAGCGCAAATGGGTCGTTTGTTGTTGGCCCGCGCACCGCGAAGATTCTCCCGGCGCTCCAGAAGCTCCTCGGCTTCGACACCGTGGCGCTCGATTTCGAGCACAACACCGTGCCTGGCACCGAAGCCTACAAGGCTGACAAGGAGCCCCGCAACGTGGCCGCGCACGGAGCGCCTCGCGTGATCGTGGGCGAGGGCATCGTGGTCGACGACGTGCGCTGGACGCCCCACGGCGAGAAATCGATTCACGAGGGTCTCCACCCGGATCTGTCGCCCACCATCAAGACCGACGACTCCGGCGAGGTCGTCTTCGTCCACAGCGCAGCGCTGTGCCGCCAGGGCGCGGTATCCGACCTCCGCGTCTTCTCCGCGTCATCCATTTTCTCGGCCGAGCAACTCGCCGCCTTTTCCGCCGCCTGCGCCTCCAGCACACCTCACCGCTCACCCTCAGTATCCATGGACCACAAGAAACTGCTCTGCCTCCTCCTCGGTCTGGACCCGAACACTCCCGACCAGGACATCGAGAAAGCCGCCGCCGACTTCGCGAAGACCGCGACCGAGGTGAAGACCTTCTCCGCGAACCTCACCGGCGTCACCACCCGCCTCGGCCAGCTCGAGAAGGCGCTCGCCGCCAGCGAGCGCGCCGCGCTCATCGCCGCGGCCACTTCCGCGGGCAAACTCGTGCCCCACGGCGCCGAGGTCGACAAGCTCGACAACGCCTCTTTCAAGGCGGTGCTCGACTCCCTCCCGGCCGACATCGTGCCGCTCTCCCAGCGCACCCCCGAGGGTCTGAAGACCTTCACGCCGTCCACCGCAGCCGCCGGCCTGTCCGAAGCCGAGTCCGCCATCGCCCGCCAGCTCGGGATCTCCGAGACCGAGTGGAAGAAGTGATCATCCCGAAACCGTCACCACAACTCAACTTCTCTCCTCCATGTCTGCTGCCACCACCAACCTCAACATCGACGAGCGACCGGGCAATTTCCTGGGCCTGATCGTTGCCGCCGCCACCACCATCTACCTCGGCATCCTCGTCGCGCGCGACGCCGCCGGCAAGGCTGTGCCCGCCTCCGATACCCCTGGCCTGCGCGTCATGGGCCGCGCCGAACACGGCGCCACCGCCGCCGAGGTTGTCCAGGTCAAGCGCGGGATCTTCCGCTACAACAACTCCGCCACCAACGCGCTCACCGCCGCCAGTGTCGGCAAGCTGTGCGTGGTGGAGGATGACAACACCGTCGCCAGCACCTCGACCAACAAGATCGTCGCCGGTCGCGTGGTCGAAGTCGATTCGGACGGTGTCTGGGTCGACACCGCCGACATCCCCATCTCCGCGCTCCCGGCCGATACCACCACCAATGGTGCCGCGGCCGGCGCCGCCGATCTCGCCGCGCTCAAGACCGAGAGCGAAGCCGCGGGCGATACGCTCCGCGCCACGATCGCCGCGCTCTCCGCCTGAGCGCTTCCGCCATCCCGAAACACTCACCGAAACTCAACACCAGTTTCTCATGCAAATCACCTCCGCCATTCTCGCTGCCGCCACGAAGGGCTTCCGCAAGCTCTACACCGGCGCCCTCGCCTCCATCGGCAAGCAGCGCATCACCGAATACGCCATGCGTGTCCCGTCCGGCAGCAAGGACGAGACCTACGGCTGGCTCGGCGCGATCCCCGGCATGCGCAAGCTGCTCGGCGAAATCAATATTCGGAACCTCGTCGACCACGGCTTCGCCGTCGCCAACGAAGAGTTCGAGTCGACCGTCGCCGTGAAGCGCAAAGACATCGAGCGCGACAAGCTCGGCATCTACACCGGCTTCTTCTCCGCGATGGGCACCGCCGCCGGCCGCCATCCGGACAAGCTCCTTGCCGCGGCGATGACCAGCGGCTTCACGACGACCTGCTACACGGGCAAGAACTTCTTCGACGCCGACCACGAGCCCCAGAAGGGCAAGACGAAGTTCTCCAACAAGGGCACGAAGAAGCTCTCCGCCGCAAACTTCGAGGCCGCTCGCCAGAGCATCCTCAGCCGCCTCGATGCCGAGGGCGAGCCGATCAACGACAACCCGGATCTCGTCCTGGTGGTGTCGCCGAAGTGGGAGAGCACGGCCAGCGCGATCCTCATCGCCGAGCGCAACGCGAACGGCTCGACCAACACGAACAAGGGCAAGGCTCGCCTTGATGTGTGGAACCGCCTCTCCGGTACTGCGACCGAGGATATGTGGTTCCTCTTCGATATGGGTGCGACGGTGAAGCCGTTCGTTCACCAGGTCGAAGTGGAGACCGAGTTCGCTGCGGTCGACGATCTCAACAGCGAGCACGCGATCTTGAAGAAGGAATACATCTACCAGGCGTACGGCCGCTACACGGTCGCCGCCCTGGTCCCCGAGCTCGCCTACGGCTCCACGGGCGCCGACGCCGCCTGATCCGCTTCCCGCATGGTGTGATACACGGCCCGGCCGGCCTCGCGGCCGCCGGGCCTTTTCTCCGAAGAGCTGACAGCAGAGCCCAGCCAATCACCGGCCTCCGCTTTCCGCTCAATCGAGAATCGGCAATCCGAAATCGAAAATGCCCTACGTCTCCCGCTCCGAACTTACCGCTGCCGTCCCGGCCGATCTTGCCGGGCAACTGCTCGGCGCGGGCGGTGATGCCATCTGGACGGAGATCGAAGCCGCCGTGTCCCGCGAGATTGATGGCCGCCTGGCCGCCCGCTACACCGTGCCGTTGCCCGAGCCCGTGCCGGCAATCGTGCGCAGCGCCGCCCTCGTGCTGGCCGCCGAGGCGCTTTACCAGCGTCTCAACTTCTACGGCGACTCCAACCCCTGGACGAAGCGCGCCGACGGCATCCGTGGCACGCAGGGCCAACAGGGCGGCCAGGAGGGACTCCTCGATCGCCTTGCGGCCGGCAACCCGCCGCTCTACGCCGCCGCAGTGCAGGCGCCGAAGCGTAGCGCCGCCGCAATCACCGAGCCCGCCGTCACCAATTCTTCCAGCGGCAACCGTCTCTGCTGATCATGCCGCTCGTCTCCACAGTCACGATCATCGAAGCGCTTCGCTCCCATCTCACCGCGCTGCCGGCGATCCCCGCCCAGCCGGACGGCGAGAAACTCTTCGGGCGTGTCGGCTACTTCGGAGCCAATCGTTTGGCCGAGGCGATGAAGTCGGTCTTCGCGATCGAGCAACGCGTCTGCTTCATCGTACCCGGCGGCGACACACACGAGGGCAAGGTCGAAGGCCGCCACCTCCTCACCAAGCGCACTACGCGCCTGGCGCTGCTCATCGCCGATCGTTCGCTGGCCGATCGTGATGCCGCGCTCACCGGGATGCTCGAGCTGAAGGATCGCGTGGTGCGCGAGCTCAGCGAGGAACCAGCGGCCGGCCTTTGTTTCGAGCCCGGAGAGGGCGAGGCCATCGTGATCGAATCGAAGGACGCGCCCGCCGGAACGATCGGCCGCGAGTGCTGGCTCCAATGGTTCTCGATTCCCGCCGGTACCGGCCGCGCCGTCATCCGCGTGTGATGCCCGCCTGTTCGCTTCTTTCGACATGACCACCGTCCTCATCACCGCCGCCATCACCGTGCCCGCCACGGCCATCGTGACTTGGCTGTTCCTCCGCAACAACCCGCGGATCCAGACCAAGGCCAACTCGCTCGCCGATCAGGCCGAGCAACTCGCCAAGACCGCCAAGCGCTGAGCGAGCCGCCCATTCCGCAATCCGCATTCCGCAATCCGCAATCCTATGTCCACTCCGCTTCCTCCCGCTCCCTTCAACGTGAAGGATTCGCTCTTCGCCGGGCTCGCCGTGATCCTCCTCAAGCTCGACGCGGCCGTCACCGGCGTGACCGGTGTCGCCGCGACCGGCGTGCTCACCAAATCCGGCCACACCTGGCTCGATGGCCAACAGCTCCGCTACGTGTCCGGTACGGGCGGCTCTGGTCTCACCGCCGGCGATATTGTGTTCGTGCGCGACTCGAATCCGACCGCCGGCACCTTCAAGCTCACCGATACGAACGACGATGGCACGCTCGGCACCGCTCTCGCTCTCGGCTCCGATCTCTCCGCCGCCTCCTTCCTTCCCGTCACCGTGATCGAGGCGACCCAGCTCGACGACGATCCGACGAACGAGGTGAAGCAGCTCAAGCGCCCGAACCGCGCCGGCCGGCTTTTCAACGCGCGCAGCGTGCACACCGCTCAGGGCGAGAAGTACACCTTCGGCATGGATGACGTGCTCCGCCTGCCCGAGATCTTCGCCGGCAAGATGAGCGGCCGCCGCATCGGTACCGCCCAGATCTGGCTGCCCGATGTCGACGATGCCGAGAACGTGTGCGCCCTCGTGTCGCAGGAGTTCGACTGCACCGTGATGCGCGACGGCAAGGTCACGCACGGCAACAGCGAGTTCAGCAAGGCCACCATCGCCATCGAGTCGAACGAGCAGGAGCTCATCTCCTGGACGCGCAACGCCGACATCACGCCCGCCGACTGATTCTCCCAGCCGCAATGAACCGGGCCGGCGGGTGTGGTAGTTCGCCCGCCGGCCTTTCGCTGAAAACTCCGCAAAACCCATGGTCACGACGATCAAGCAAAAGACCCTCTCAATTCGAATTGAGCTCGATGGTGCCGACGCGCTCACGGTGCGCGTCCGCCGCATGGCCT
>DATGXA010000138.1:0-12634 GCA_035299125.1 Opitutaceae bacterium | reverse complement strand
CGAAGGCCAAGCGACCGACCGAGCCGGCGCGGATATCTCCTCCCGCGATTTTCACGTGGAGCCGGATCGGTTCGGCGTCCGAGCCGCCCGGCAGGATCACATCGCCCTCGAGTTCGAGCGCGGCGATCGAGAACTCGTACGGCAGTTCCCGGGATGCGAGGAGAGCGTCGACGAGGTTGGCGACGGTCCGGAGCGCGACGGCCTCGGGCAGAGCCGCGGCGTTTGCGTGAACCGTGAGTTGTGCGGCGAGTGGCAGTGTGAACAGGTCGGGGCGATTCGCTAGGTCGAGCGTCCATCCTTTGGCGACGAGACTCTCGAGGCGGAGTTGGCGTCGCCGGGCGGCGGCGTAGACGGGCAGCTGCGCGTGTACCGAAGGCAGCTTCAGGACGATGTTGTTCTTCCGGAGGCGTAGATCCGTGAGCTCAACGCGCCCGAAGCGCGCGGAGAGCGAATCGAGATAGTACTGGAGATCCGGATCCTCGGCGAGAAACGCGCGCGCGAACAGCGTCTGCACCGGCGCGGTGAGCAACGTGGCGGCGAGCAACGCCACCGCCAGCAACGCGAAGAGTGCGTAGCGCAGGGTGTTTCGGTAGCGTTTCACGGTTGGCAGGAGGTCGCGCGTCCGGCGGCGGCGCGGACGGTGATTGTCGGGATCATCTTCTTCGCGGGCAAATGGAGCATCGGCGAAGAGACGTCAGCCGGTGGGGCAAGGTTCCGCGGGCGAGGACGGCTTACGCCGCGCCGGCAGGTGTCACTGCGGTTCAGCTGTGCGCGGTCTCGGGCTCGGCGGGCTCGAGCTTATCGTACCAGTTGAACTTCATGAACGTCGACGTGGCGACCAGCGCGACGGCGATGCCGGCGACCCAATCCCAGCGACGGAGCACGATGTAGATTGGCAGCGTGACGAGGCAGAGCTGCCAGACGATGCCGACGGCGACGTTGGTGAGATCGCGCGCGGCGTTGCGGTTCGGGAGAAAGCCCGGGTCCTCGGCGACGACCTTGGCGCGGATCGGTCCCCACCACCCCCAAGGGTTCACGGTGCGGTAGAATCTCTTCAGGACGGCGTCGTCCTCGGGTTTGGTCCAGAGGGTGCCGAGCACACAGCCGGCGAGCGAGACGACGAAGAGCACGGGGAAGGTGTAGATCATGTTGAAGTGCTCGCCGAAGATGCCGCGAAGCCACGCGCTGTGACGCAGGGCGAGCATGGCGAGCTCGGGCACGACCATCGCGCCGACGATGCCGGCGACCATGCCCCAGAAGTAGCCGTAGCCGTTGAAACGCCACCAGTACCACTTGAGGACGTTGGCGACGACGAAGCCGCTGTAGAGCGAGCCGACAAGCCACATCATCACATCGGTGATACGATCGGTGAGCAGACCGACCGCGATGCCGATCACGAGGAACACGAGGGAGACGACGCGGCTGAGCATGACCTCGCGGCGGCCTCCGGCGTTCGGGTTGATGAAGCGTTTGTAGATGTCGTTCACCACGTAGGCCGGGGCGGCGTTGAGCGTGGCGGCGAAGTTGGACATGAAGGCCGCGGCGAGACCGGCGAGGAGGAAGCCGAGCACGCCGACCGGGATCTGCGTGCTGAGCACCATCGGGAGGATTTTCTCGAGGTCGGGCGTCTCGGTGCGCTGGAGCGCGGGCATGGTGAACGCGAGCGCCATCACGGTGATGCCGGCGATCATCATGTAGCGCGGGAACATCAGGACGCCGGTGACCATGCCGTTCATGAGGCAAGCCTCGCGCGGGTTGCGCGTGGCGAGGATGCGCTGCATGTCGTAATTCGGCGCCGGGCCGGCGAGCGAGGCGAGCACGCCCTTGAAGAACATCAGGCCGATGATGATCGAGAAGAACTCGTTACCGTCCTTCGCGATGACCGAGTTGGCCGAGGCGAGGATGCCGCTCCAGTCGAGATCGAGCCGCCAGCCGAAGAATGGGTTCATCCAGCCCTCGGGGATCGAGGCGGCGATCATCGCGGGTGAGACCTTGATGATCGCGATGGCGCCGATCGTCAGAGCGGTGAGAGTGAGGATCGTGAACTGCGTCACCTCGGTGATGACGACGCTGATCATGCCGCCTTTGATCGCGTAGAGCGATGTGAGGCCGAGGAGGATCATGGCGTAGATGTTTTCGTCGGCGAGGATGCCGGAGGTCTCGCCGGTGAAACGCCACGGCAGCATGACGACGGCGAACTTGCCGATGCCTTTGAACGCGTACGCGAGCAGGCCGATGACGTTCACCAGCGCGAAGAGCACGACGCTGAAGTGGGCGAGCGTACCGCCGCGGTCGCTGCCGAAGCGCGTCTGGATCCATTGGGCGCCCGTCATCACGCCGGAGCGACGCGTCCACGCGCTCATGAACATCATGAGGAAGATCTGGTTGAACGTGGGCCACATCCACGGGAGCCAGATGCTTTTCGCGCCGTAGAGGAACAGCGCGTAGACGAGCCACATCGTGCCCGAAATGTCGAACATGCCCGAGGCATCGGAGACGCCGAGCAGGTACCACGGCAGCGATTTGCCGCCCAAGAAGTAGGCGTCGAGGTCCTTGGTGCCGCGGCGCGAAACCCAGAGGCCGAGCAGCACGACGACGACGAAATAGCCGACGATGATCGCGATATCGAGGGGGTGGAGATGCATAGGGGCGAGAACTCGCTGCTCCGGCACGAGGAAGGGGGAGCCGGACGGTCGCCGATTGGCGAAGCGGAACGGCGGCCGCGCAATCGCAATCCTGCGCGGCCGGCGCGGACAACAAAAAGCCCCCGGCGCGGTGTCCGGGGGCGAAATAGCCGGCGGTGGCGCGGCCCGTCAGAATCGAGTTGTGATGCCCGTGCGCAGCACGGTGCCGGTGCTGAGCGAGAGATCAGCGCGCTGCGTGTAGTACGTTATGCTGAGATCCTTCTGGAAATCTTCTTGGGAGGCGCCGAGGAAGATACCCGTGCGGTCGGTCAAATACGCGTCGAGTTCGCAGGAAGCGAAGTAGCCGAGCACGCCGGAGACTTTCGAGTCCAAGTTGAACTTCTCATTGTCCAAGGCCATGTAGGCCTTCAAGGCGGGGACGAAGACCTTTTCGTTGAGGCGGAGATTGTAGCCCACAACGGTGAAGGTGATGCCAGCGCTCGCCTTAAGTGTGAGGCGGGGTGTGAGCTGGAACGCGAAGTAAGGACCGAACCGCGCCGTCATGTAGGCGCCCTTGACCTGCCACTGGCCGACGACATCAAGTGAGGCGGTCGCTTCCGTCTCGTCTTTGCGGCCGATCGGATCGGCGAGGAGGCGCAGGACTTCCGGCCAAGATTTGATCTTATTCCCGTCGGCATCGTACTGGTAGACGGGAATTCTGTTGTTATTCGCATCGACGGCGTAGCTCTTGCCATCGTCCGTGAGCTTCCACGTGTAGGGATAGTACTCGGTCGATCCCGCTGCGGTTGGGATCACGATCGTGCCGTCGGTCGCGGTGGCGAAGGTGACGCCGTCGAGCGAATAGTAGTCGGTGATCGTCCGCAGCTTGGCTTTGACTGTACTGGAGGCCGTACAATTGATGTCGCTGATGCCGGCACCCAAGAGCAGTCCCCAGCTCATGCGGCGGCTGGTCCCGAGAGCCCTCGAGAATTCGATGTCCCACGCCAGCGACTTGTTCGTGCTTGCAGTGCGTTCCGCCTCCGGCCCCCCCGTCGACACCACTGAATAGCTGTTCAGTGCGAGCGCTTTCGACCCGTTGTGATCAACAACCTGGTCGCCGCTCGTGAAGTTCCAGTAGTTGGTCCTCCCGTCCGTTGGCGCGACTCTTTCGTACGTTGTGGTGGTGGCGTTTTGATCGCTGCTGATCCTGTAGGTGGAGTCCGGCCGGATGGCGCCGTTGTCATAGACACGCCCGTTTTGGGCCACGTAGGCCACTGCGTCCTTGTAATCTTTGGTGGCCTTTTCCTCCGCCGTGGCGTTCGGATTGGGGCCGGCGAAGGTTTGCGCCGGAACGGCGCCCAGCCCTGAGAACTTCACCTTGGCTTTGCCCGAGAGGCGCACGCCGACGCTCACTTGCCACGGCGGCGGACGGTACTCGATCGGGATGAAGATCGCCTCCTCGGATTCGGTCTTCTTGTCGTCCACCGGCGTCTTCTGCTGGGCGGAGAGGGAAGTGCCGCCGACCAACAGGGCGAGGCAGGTGAGGGAACCGGTGAGTCGCGTAAGCGAGGCGGGCCTAGACATTGGTTTTGGGTGTACGGAGTCGAACAAGGCGGGTCAATAACCGCGCGTGCACTCGGCCAGAAGTTCGCCCCCGGCACAAGAAACAAGCGCGCCCCGGGCTTGGATCGGGAGAATCGCGTTTGGTTCCGTCGCGCACTCAGCCGGTGCCGTTCGCAGCCTCCGCCGGTTTCAGCTGCCGGCGAGAATCGCCTCGATAGCGGCGAGCTCGCCGCTGCCGAACGGAAGATTGGCAACTGCGCCCGCGCAGTCCTCGACCTGGGCGGGTCGGCTGGCTCCGATCAACACGGTCGTGATCGCGGTGCTGTTCAGTAGCCAGGCGAGCGCGAGCTGCGCGAGCGTCTGTCCGCGGGCCTTGGCGATCTCGTCGAGCTTGCGAGTCTTCGCGAGCACCGCGTCGGTCACGTGTTCGGGGCGGAGGAAGCGCGGATCGTGGCCGGCGCGCGAATCGGCGGGGATGCCTTGGAAATAGCGGTTCGTGAGCAGCCCCTTCGCGAGCGGCGAGAACGGGATGCAGCCCACGCCTTCCTTCTCCAGCAGCGGCAGCAGGTGCGGCTCGGGCCAACGATCGAGCATGCTGTAACGCGGCTGGTGGATCAGGCACGGCGTGCCGAGTTCGCGCAGGATCGCGAGCGCGCGGGCGGTCTGCGTGTGGTCGTAGTTGGAAAGGCCGACGTACAGGGCTTTGCCGCTGCGCACCGCCTGAGCGAGCGCGCCCATCGTTTCTTCGAGCGGAGTCTCCGGGTCCGGTCGGTGGTGATAGAAGATATCGACGTAATCCAGGCCCAGCCGGCGCAGCGACTGGTCGAGCGACGCGAGCAGGTATTTGCGCGAACCGAAATCCCCGTACGGGCCCGGCCACATGTCGTAGCCGGCCTTGGTCGAGACGATGAGCTCGTCGCGATGCTGGACGAGATCGGTGCGCAGCATCCGGCCGAAGTTCTCCTCCGCGGAGCCGGGCGGCGGCCCGTAGTTGTTGGCCAAGTCGAAGTGGGTGATGCCGAGGTCGAACGCGCGGCGCACGATCGCACGCGAGTTCTCGTAGGAATCGGCGCCGCCGAAGTTATGCCAGAGGCCGAGCGAGATGAGCGGGAGCTTCAGGCCGGAACGGCCGCAGCGGCGGTAGAAACCGGGGTTCGCGTAGCGCGAGGCGGAGGGGAGGTACATGGCGGCCGCAGCAAAACAGGTGGCCACCCGCCGCAAAAGGCCGAACTCCGGCGGCGACAGCCGTATCGTCCGACCGATGCATCACGAGCGGTGCGGCGACGCCCGGCGGCGTGGCGGAACGATCCCGTCGCTGACGACGCGGGACGAGACGATGGCGCGACTGCCGGGTGCCGCTGCTGGGCGATCGCGCCGTTTCGCAGCTAGCGTTCGCGGCTCGCGGGACCGCGCTGGGCGTAGGAGGCGAAAGAGCGCGTGCGTCCCGGTTTTTGGCTTCGATGCCGGCGTCAATCAATAGTTGACATGATCGCGGGAGCGTGCGCGTGCCCGGAATGTTCGCATTCGGAGGCGCACTTGAGTGCGGCGGGCGCGTGGCCGCTGCGGGCGATCGGCGGACGAGCGAAAACGACGCGCCATCGAGGAACGCGCGCGCCAACCGCCCTCCGGCGCCCCGGCGTGCTGGCGCAAGGCGCGGCGCTCACATCTTCGGGAAACCGCCCTGGCGCTGCATGGCTTCCATCTGGCGCATCATCTTCGCGCCCTTCGCGCCGCGCATCATCTTCATCACCTTCTGCATCTGCTGGAACTGCTTCAGCAGCTGGTTCACCTCGACGACTTTCGCTCCCGAACCGTTGGCGATGCGGAGGCGGCGGCTGCCGTTGAGAATCTCGGGTTTGCGGCGCTCCTGAAGCGTCATCGAGAGGATGATCGCTTCGGTGCGGGCCATCTGTTTCTCGGCGCCGTCGTCGAGCTTCACGCCGCTCATGCCGGGGAGCATGCCGAGGACCTTGTCCATCGAGCCGAGCTTCTTCACCTGCTGCATCTGCGCGAGGAAGTCCTCGAGGGTGAAGTCGGCCTTGCGGAGTTTCTCCGCCATCTGCTCGGCCTGCTTCTGATCCATCACCTCCTGCGCCTTCTCGACGAGCGAAACGACATCGCCCATGCCGAGGATGCGCGAGGCCATGCGGTCGGGATGGAACGTCTCGAAATCTTCACTCTTCTCACCGACGCCGACGAATTTGATCGGCACGCCGGTGATGCTCTTCATCGAGAGCGCCGCGCCGCCGCGGGCGTCGCCATCGAGCTTGGTGAGGACGAGGCCGGTGAGCTGGAGCGCCTCGTGGAACGTGCGGGCGACGTTCACCGCCTCCTGGCCGAGCGCGCCGTCGGCGACGAGCAGCACCTCGTCGGGCTGGATACGCGAGCGGAGTTTCTTCACTTCCTCGATCAACTCGTGGTCGATCTGGAGGCGACCGGCGGTGTCGAAGATGATCGCATCATGCCCGGCGGCGCGGGCGACCTCGAGCGCGGTGGCGCCGATCGCGGGCACATCCTTCGAGGCGCGGTCGGAGAAGAAGCCGAGCTCGTTGCTCTTCGCGAGCATCTCGAGCTGGTCGATGGCGGCGGGGCGGTAGACGTCGCACGCGACGACCGCGGGTCGGTACGCCTGTTTCTTGAGCAGGCGGCCGAGCTTGGCGGACGTGGTTGTTTTGCCCGAGCCGTGCAGACCGACCATCAGGATCTTGAGCGGGCGCTGGCCGGAGAGCGCGGTCGCCCCCTCGCCGAGGAGCCTCACGAGCTCGTCGTGGATGATCTTCACGACCTGCTGGCCGGGGGTGACGCTCTTGAGAACCTCCTGCCCGACGCACTGGGTCTGCACGCGCTCGACGAACTCGCGCGCGACCTTGAAGTGCACGTCGGCCGAAAGCAGGGCGGTGCGCACTTCCTTGAGCGCCTCGGCCATGTTTTCGTCGGAGAGTTTGCCGACGCCGCGGAGGTTGCGCAGCGCGCTGCCCAGTTTTTCGGTGAGGGATTCGAACATTGCCGCGCGAGTGAAACGCCCGCCGCCGGCGAATCAGCACAAATCTTCCGCTGCTCGCGGCCGGCGGCTTCGCGGGCGCGCGGGACCGTTGGCAACCCGGCGGGACCGTCGGCGGAAACGCGGTTGCCCGGTGTCACCGTTTTGCTGGGATGGCGCCATGGAACTCGGCTCCCTTCGCCCCTACACCCATTCCGGCAAGTTCGGCGTGCACGCGCTGTTGCTCGTGCCGCTCCTCGGCGCGTCGCTCGGCTGGCCGCTCGGCCTCGGCTACGCGTACCTGATCAAATGGATCCCGTTCGTGTACCTCAACGTCCTGCTCACCATCGGCTACGGGCTCGTGCTCGGTGCCGCGGTCGGGTGGCTGTTGAAACGCTGCCGCGTGCGCAACCTGCCGGTCGCGGCCGTGCTTGCGGTGATCGTCGGCTTGGCGGCGAACTACTTCCAGTGGAGCGGCCACGTGCACGCGTTGCTCGACGAGGCGCCGCTGCTCAGTCCGCCGGACCTGATCCGCTCGGTGATGGGGTTTCTCTACGAACACGGCTCGTGGGCGCTGCGCAGCGGCGACAACGTCACCGGCTGGTTCCTCGGCGGCGTGTGGATCGCGGAGGCGCTCACGATCGTCGTCGTGGTGACGTTCCTCGGCACGGCGCCGGTGCGCGACCAACCCTATTGCGAGAAGAATGACTGCTGGCTCGACGAGCAGACGAAGTACGAGACGCTCGCCGCGTTCACCGATGCGCAACAACTCGCCGCGCTCAAGACCGGCGACATCGCTCCGGTGATCGATGCGCGGGCGCGTGAAGCTGACTCGCCGGTTTTCGCCCGCCTGCTGCTCAAGCATTCGCCGCGCACCGAGGAGTTTTTCACACTGCGCGTGGAGAACGTGACGCGCACCACGAACAAGAAAGGCGAGGTGAAGGAAAACGTGACCGCGCTCACCCGCGATCTCGTGCTGCCGAGCGAGTTGCGCCCGCTCGTCGAGCGCTTCGCCGCGTTCGCCCCGGCTCCGGCCGGCGCGGGAGATGCCGCCGCGCCGACACCGAGCGCCTGAGCGTACGCCAAATCGCTGCGTGGCACTCCCGCTCGCCGCGTCAGCCCACTGGCCGCAACCGCGCGCGCTCGACCGCGGGAGCGGTGCCGATGAGCCGCGCGCTATGCGTGGCGAACCACACCGGGTCGTCCGTCGTGGCGAGACGCTGCGTGGCGCCGTGAGTGAGTTTCGTCTCGTGCTCGGGATGGCGGGCGAGCCATTCCACGAGTCGCTCGGCCACGATGTCGCCCTGCGGCAGCACCTCGACCGCCGGCGGCACGATTCGGCGGATACCGGGTAGCAGCAGAGGATAATGGGTGCACCCGAGCAGGATCCGTTGTGGCGGCCGCGGCGCGGCGAGCACCGGGTCGAGATAACGGTGGAGAAACCACTCCGCGCCTGCGCCTTCGGTTTCGCCGGCCTCGACGAGCGGCGCCCAAAGCGGACACGCCTGCTGGAGCAACTCGAGCCGCGGCGCGAGTTTGCGCAGTTCGATCCCGAAGGAATCCGAGGCGATCGTGCCCTCGGTGCCGAGCACGGCGACCGTGCCCTCGGCGAGCGATGGCTGCGTGACACCCGGGATCGCGCCTGGCGGCAGCCCGGCGAGCGCCTCCACGGACGGTCGCACGACGCCGAGCACGCGACGGTCGGGCCGGCGGGCGGGCAGATGCACCTGCTGGATCGTGCGGAGCGCGCGGGCGGAGGCGGTGTTGCAGGCGAGCACGATCAGCGTGCAGCCCTCGTTGAACAACCACTCGACCGCTTCGAGGGTGAACTCGTGGATGACGTCGAAACTTCGCGCGCCGTACGGGGCGCGTGCGCTGTCGGCGAGGAAGAGATAATCGTACTGCGGCAGGCGCTCGCGGAGCGCGGCCAGCACGGTCAATCCGCCGAAGCCGGAATCGAAGACACCGATCATGGAGATCGCGGAGCTTTGGTGTGCCGGCGAGCGATGGGAAACCGAAAGTGGGCCGGGGGCTCGGATGTGGTGGCGGGCTTCACGCCCTCCCGCCAGCGGGTATTGCGCGGCCGGTGCGGCGACGCGGGTCTTTGCCGGGAAGTTCAGGCGTGTTTTCGGCGGAAAAGTTGCCAACGTGCGGCCATGAGCGTGACGACAGGCGCGGTTGATTCCTCCTACACGATCGGTGCGGCGGTGCTCCTTGGTTGGGGCCTGCTGGATTGTTTTTTCGGTTACCGGATCTTTCGCGTGGCGGTCGCGCTGCTCGGCGCGCTCGTGCTCGGTGTGTTCTTTGGCGGAGTGGGCGGGCAGATGTTCGGCGGCGGCGAGGTCGCGTACTGGGTCGCGTTCGCGGTCGGCGCGGTGCTCGGACTCGTGCTGTCGTTCGCGTTCTACCTGATCGGCGTGTTTCTCGCCGGGTTCTCGCTCGGCTATGCGTTGGCGCTCGCGCTGGTGCCGTTCACCGGGCCGACGGCGACGCTGTTGATCGGCGCGGTGGCGGGCGTCGCCTGCGGCCTGCTGGCGTTGATGTTGCAGCGCGTGCTCATCTCGGCGGCCACGGCGTTCAGCGGCGCGTTGCGCGTGGCGCTGGCGGCGGCGTTTTTCTTCGAGGGCATGGACTGGCAGTTCTACCTCCGCCGGCCCGACCAGGTGCCGGCGCTGATGGTCGGCCGGTGGTGGATCACGGCGATCGTGCTCGGCTTGGGGCTGGTCGGCTTCCTCACGCAGCTGCGCAGTGCGCCTGCGCAGAAGGCGAAGAAAGAGGACTGAGTATGTGGTCGAGCGTCGAGGGTCGGAAACTCGAGCCGCCGCTCGACACCGCGAGTCGCCGAGCCGTACCTCGTCGAAACTCCGGCACTCGTCTCTCGACGCTCGGCTCTCGCCCGGGTCGTTACGACTGAGCGCGCCCGCGGTGCGTCGCGGCGAATTGCTTTTCTGCAACCGGCGGCCAGAACGCCGGTCGCATCTCCCGCTATTCCCATGAAACGTCGTCTCCTGATCGTCTGCGGCGCGCTCGCGCTGCTCGTTCTGCTGCTGCTCGTCGCCGTGCGTCTGCCTTCGACGCAAACTTGGCTCACGCGCCGTGCCGTCGCCGGATTGCCCGGTGTGGAGATCGCGTTCGAGCGGGTGTCTGCCGGACTCTCGGGCGCGGAACTGCGCGACGTGGTGGTGAACGCCGACGGCGCCCGCGTGCGGCTGCCGCTGGTGCGCGCGAGCTACGACGGCTGGGCGCTGCTGCTGCGGCGCGAAGTGATCGTGCGTGAACTCGCGGCCAACGACATCGAGGCGGAACTCGCGCCGTCGGCTTCCGCGCAACCGGCCGCCGGCAACCCCGTGGAGACCGCGAAGCAGGCGTTCGGCGGTCTGCTCGCGCCGCTGCAGCTGCCGGTGCGCGCGACGGTCGAGTCGGTGCAGGTTTCGGGACGCCTCCGCGTTTCCGCTACGCAGGCGGCGAAGTTTTCCGCGCAGGGGCGGTTGCTCGTCCCGGGGCAGGAAGCGGCGACCGATCTGCACCTCGAGTGGAGCGACTCCGGAGCCGAGGCGATCGCGCGCCAGCTGGACTGGGTCGGCCGGCTCACGATCACGGCCGCGGCGGAAGGTGCGATTGAGCGCGTGAAGATCGACGGCACGCTCGCGATGCCGAAGACCGCCGGCGGCCGGAGCGAACAAGGTGTGGCGTTGCAGTTGACCGCGAGCCGCGATCCGAAGAGCGGCGCGGAGAACGTGGAGGTGCTTGCGCGACTCTCGACCGCGAAGGAGAAGGACCAGCCGCTGGCGAAGGTGGCGCTCGGTTGTGCGCCCGGCGCGGAGCGTGTCGCAGGCATGTGGAGCGTGAACGCGCGCCGCGAGCAATTCGAGGGCATCGTCGACATCGAGCGGCTGCCGGATTTCGCCGTGGAGGCGCTGGGCGGTTTCGGCATCGAGGTGGCGAGCGGCGACTTCGACGCTGAAGGGCGGGCGGCCGTCACCGTGTCGCGGTTGCAGCGCATGCGGCGCGAGCTGGGCACGCTCGGCACGCTGGTGGGAAAATTGGATTTTGCTCTCGAGCAGAAGGGCGAGGCACTGAGCGTCGCGCGACTCGAGCTCGCGGTGGACGACGCACGCGGCCCGGTGCTCAAGATCGCGACATTGCAACCCGTCGAATACAAGACGGCCAGCAACGCGGTGGCCTTCGCGCGTCCCGAGCAGGATCTCGCGCGCGTCGAGATCAACAACCTGCCGCTCGCCTGGGCCCAGCCGTGGCTCGAGGGCGCCACGCTTGGCGGTATGATCGCCTCGGGCGAAGTGCGCGTGCGCGGCGCGGGCGCGGCGTGGACGGCCGAGACGGCGCGTCCGCTCGCGTTCTCCGGGGTGCGGTACGCCAGCGGCGGCCAGACCTTTGCCGACCAGCTCGGCGGCGAGTTGAAGCTGCGCGCGGGGATCGACGGCGCGGCGTGGTCCGTCGAACAGCTCGAGCTCGCGCTGCGCGGCGTGGCGGCCGGCGCGCCGGCCACGATCACGGCGCAGGTGCAGGCCCGGCAGGATGCCGCGGGCCGCGGCCGAGCGGCGGTGCCGTTGACGCTCGAGATGGGCGGCCGGCGCTCGGAACTGAAACTCGAGGGCGAGTGGTCGCTCGCCGGCGCGGCGAAGGAGGCGAGCGCGCGCGTATCGGGGAATACGATCTACCTGCGCGATCTCGCGGGACTCGCGGCGTTGTTGCCGCGATCCGAGACGCCCGCGGCGACGCCGACGGCGAACGCCGCCGCGAAGAGCAAGCCGGCGGCGTCCGTGGCTGCCGTGGTGCCGAAGGATGCGCAGGCGTTTTGGAGCGGCTTCACCGGGCGCGCGATGATCGATGTGCAGCGGCTCGTGCTGGAGTCGGAGGAGGTCACGGGGTTGCAGGCGAGCGTCGTGTGCGACCCGCAGAAGCTCGGGCTGGAGCGGTTCACGGCCCGCACCAAGAACGCGCCGCTCGAGGCGAGCCTCGGCGTAACCTTCGATGCCGCGAAGCCTGCGCCCTACACGCTCGAGGGCCGGTGCGCGTTTCCCGGCTTCGACCTCGGAGCGTGGATGCGCGCGGCGAACCCCGGCGAGGAACCGCCGATCGAGACGGTGCTCGATGTGAACGCGAAGCTCGCCGGGCAGGGGACCAACCTCGACAGCCTGCTCGCGGGCGTGCGGGGCGAGTTCGTCCTGAAGGGCGGGCCCGGCGTTCTGCGGATCAAGGACAAGCGCGTGGAGACGGCGAGCGCGCTTGGCGGGCTGGTGCTCGGGCTTCTCTCGAAGGAGAAGCAGCAGAAGCCCGCGGTCGTCGCCGGTTCGCAACTCCTGCAGGAGCTGCGCGAGTTCCACTTCGACCAGGTCGATGTGTCGCTCCTGCGCGCCGAAGATTTGAATTTGCAGTTCCGCACAATCGACGTGCGCTCGGCAGAAAAACGTCTCAACGGCGCGGGCACGGCGAAGCACGTGGCGGG
>DATGXA010000137.1:0-16890 GCA_035299125.1 Opitutaceae bacterium | reverse complement strand
GGTGAGAATCCGGGCGGTGACCTGCCGCACCGGCTCCTGGTCCTCCACGAGCAGGATCGTCGCGTTCGCCTTGGCGAAGCCGCGTCGCTCCACCGGTGCCACGGCAGCACGGATACCCTCGCGCGAGGGCAGATAGATGCGGAAGACGGTGCCGGCGCGCACCCGAGTCGAGACCTCGATCCAGCCGCCGTGCTGTTGCACGATGCTGAGGGAAGTCGCCAGGCCGAGTCCGGTGCCGCGGCCCGCCTCCTTGGTGGTGAAGAAAGGCTCGAAGATCCGCGGCAGCACCTCCGGCGGAATCCCCTCGCCGTTGTCCGCCACGCTGCAACAGACGAACGTCGCCGACTCTTTCAGTCCGTGCGCCGCCGCCTGTTGACTGGCCACCACGCAGCTCTTCACGCCGATCGTGAGGCGTCCACCGCGGGGCATCGCGTCGCGCGCGTTGACGGCCATGTTCACGAGCACCTGCTCGAGCATCGCGGCATCGGCGTTGACCGGCAACGGCGTGGGCGAGAGCACCGTCTCGAGCTCGATGTTCTCGCCGATCACGCGGCGGAGCATCTTCGATACGCCGGTCACGACCTCGTTGAAATCGAGCGCGGCGGGATTCATCGCCTGCCGCCGGCTGAAAACCAGCAGCTGACGCGTGAGGTTGCTCGCGCTGCGCGCCGCCGCCGCGATGTCGCGCAACGCGTCGTGCCGCTCGGAATCGGTCGCACCGGCGTCGCCGAGCACCTCGCACTGGCCGATGATCACGGTCAGGAGGTTGTTGAAATCGTGGGCCACGCCGCCCGCCAACTGGCCGAAGGCTTCCATTTTCTGCGCCTGCCGAAGCTGCGCCTCGATCTTCTGCCGCTCGGCGATCTCGCCGCGCAGGCTTTCGTTGGCGCGCCCCAGCTCGGCCGTGCGTTCCTGCACGCGCGTCTCGAGCTCGGCGTGCGATTCGCGCAGCGCCGCCTCGACCTTCTCGCGCTCGGCAACCTCCGCGCGCAGCTGCTCGGTGCGCGCCGCGACCTGCGCCTCGAGCCAAGCGTTGCGCTGCCGGATGGTACGCTCCTTCCACGCCACGCCGCCGAAGAGCAACGCCACGCCGCCGCCGAGCAGAAGCGCGCGGAACCAGAGCTGGCTCCACCACGGTGGGAGCACCACGACCCTCAACGCCGTACCGACCTCGTTCCACACGCCATCGCCGTTCGCCGCCTTCACGCGAAACGTGTATTCGCCCGGCGGAAGCTTCGTGTAGCTCGCCAACCGCGCCCCGGGCGCCGCCACGCGCCAGTCCGGATCGAATCCTTCCATGCGAAACACGTACGCGTTCTTCTCCGGCGCGGTGAAATCGAGCGCCGTGAAACCGATGCTGAAGATCGCCTGCTCGGGCGCGAGCTGCACCTCCTCCGCGACCGACACGGCTTCGCGCAGCGGCGATCCCCGCCCGCCGGCCTCGACGACACGGTCGAGCACCCGGAATTCCGTCAGGGCCACCGGCGGCGGCATCGGGTCGTCGCGCAGTTCGTCCGGGTGGAACGACACCGCGCCGGCCGCCGTGCCGAAGTAGAGCCGCCCCTCCGCATCGCGCGCAGCCGCGCGCACAGCGAAGAGGTTCGCCGGCAACCCGTCGGCCCGGTCGTAGTTGCGCACCGCGCCCGTGACCGGATCGAGCCGACACAACCCGAGCGAAGTGCCGAGCCACAACCGTCCTTTGAGGTCCGCCTGCAACGACACCACCGTGTCGCTCGGCAGGCCGTCGCGCCGCGTGTACCGCCGCGTGAAACGCTCCGTCGCGCGATCGAAATGAAAGAGGCCGGCCGCGCCGCCGATCCACATCCCGCCCGCACCGTCGTCGGTCACGAAGTTGAGCCCGCGGTTTTCGAATGCCTCCGGCTGCTCGGGGTTCGGTAGAAAAGTCCGCTGCTCGTCGCGCTCCGGGTCGAGGCAAACCAGTCCATTGAGCTCCGTCGCGAACCAGAATCGGCCGCGCTCGTCGAGGTGCCCGAGCGCGGGGAACGCCGTCGGCCGCCGCCGCGGGGGATTCCCCGGCACGAGCGGCGCGAAATGCACGAACTTCGCGCCGTCGAAATAATCCAGCCCGTACGCGCGCGCGCCGATCCACAGCCGCCCGAGTCGGTCGTACGCAAAGTCGTTCACGTCGTGGCCGGAGTGCGGCAGCTCGTGCGCGGCGGCGGGCGCGCTTCCCTGCGGCGAGAGGTACGTGTGGAAACGTTTGCCGTCGAAACGCACCGCTCCCTGCTCCCGCGTGCCGATCCACACATCGCCATTCGGGAGCGCGGTCACCGCGCGCACATCGCGGCTGCCGAGGCCGCCAGCGGAATCGGGTCGGTGCCAGCGGCCGTTCTCCAGATAGTTCAGGCCGTCGGTCGTGCCGACCCAGAGTCGCCCGGTCGTGTCGAACGCGAGGCTCGTCACCCGGTTGTCGCAGAGGCTGTTCGGCTCCGCCGGGTGGCGCTGAAGGATGCGGAAGGGTTTCCGCTCGTTTCGCATCCGACACACGCCGGAGCTCACCGTCGACACCCAGAGATTTGCCGCGCGGTCCTCGAACACCGCGTAGGTGAAATCCTCGGTCAAACTTGTCGGCACACCCGCGATGTGACGGTATCGCGTCACGCGACGCGTGGCGCGGTCGACCATGCTCAGGCCGGAATTCGACGTCACCCACAGCCGCCCCTTGCGATCGATGAGTCCGCCACGCAGGTACTCGCCTGCGATCGTCTGCGGGTCGCCCTCCTCATAACGCATGTGGCGGAAAACCTGCCGCGGCGGCGGGCCACCGTCCGCCGGCACGCTCCGGAAACTCGGCACGAAATAGTCGAGACCGCCATCGGTCATGACCCAGAAAACGCCCTCCGGGTCGATCACGACCGCGTTCACTGGATTGCGGCACAAGCTGTCCGGATCGGACGGGTCGTGCACGAACGACGCGAACGTCTTCGTCCGCGGGTCGAAAGCCGCCAAGCCGTCGCTGGAGCCGATCCACAGCAATCCGGTCGCGCGGTCCTCGGTGATGCAGCGGATGCTGTTGGCGTTGTCGCTCCCGGGTACGGTCGGCGCGCGCACGAAGCTCTCGAAGACTCCAGTGGCTCGATCCAGCCGGGCGAGACCGCCGCGGGTGCCAACCCAGAGCGCGCCGGCGGCATCCTCGAGCAGTGAAAGCACCGAGGCGTTGGGCAGCGTGCCGGGGCGGCCCGCCTGCGGCCGGAAATGGGTGAACGTCTCGCTGCGCCGATCGAAACGGTCGAGTCCGCTGCCCGTGCCGACCCACAGCGTGCCCTCGCGGTCGGTCAGCAGGCACCACACGAGATTGCTGGAGATGCTCGCCGGTTTGTCGGCGTCGTGGAGGAATTGTTTCACCTCATAGCCGTCGTAGCGGTTGAGCCCGCCCTGCACGGTGCCCATCCAGAGAAACCCCTGCCGGTCCTGGGTGATCGCGCGCACGTTGCCATGCGAAAGCCCCTGCTCCTCGCCGATGCGTACGAAGGCGTTTTCCGGCGGCGCGGTTTCGGCGGCATGCAGCACCCCGCCGATGCTGGCGCGCACAAGCGCGAGCATCATCAACCAAGCCAATGGGCACGGAGCGCGGGACCAGAGCCGCGGCACGGGGGACATGCGTTTCCTATCGGCTCGTTCGGCGAAAAGCACAATGCCAGCTCGCCCAGGGAAACACCTCGCATCGGCCGCGCTTATGCGAGCGTCCGCCAAGGGCGCCGCGCTACTCGCGGCGTTTGAGTGTGTAGCGCCCGGTGACCGGCACCGCCACGCCCCGCACCTTGTCGCGCACGGTAAACTCCACGACCCACTCGCCCACCGGGTCGTTCTCCTCGCCGACCATCGTGAGCACGAACTCGGAGAGGTAGGTGCGCGGCACCGGCACGGTCTTGCAGTGCAGCGCGCGCAGGCCGCGGTGCTCCGTCACTTTGCCGTTCGGCCGCACCATCCGCAGATCGCAGGTCACGTCGACGTTGCCCTCGTCGTCGGCAGTGGGGTTGGTCAGAAACAGCAGCGCCCAGACCTTATCCCCGACGCGCAACGAGTCCGTCTGGTCGATTCGAGGGAGCTTGCTGCCGGGCGCGCCCCACTTGCGCTTCCACTCGGGATCGGCCGTCACCATCACCGCCGCGCCGAAACCGTCGCGCATCTGCCGCCACTCGGAGCCGACCACCGCCCCGTCGCCGGCGACTCCCTTGCCGGGATTTGGTTGGGCGGCCTCCGCCAGGGCGGCGATGGCGGCAAAGCTGATGAGCAGGACGAGGAAACGCATGATCTCCGGCATTGTTTTGTGGACGCTCGTGGCTGGCGAATTTCCCCCGCATGGCAACACCCCACTGCCGGTGATTCGGCTTTCATCGTTGAATCACAAATCCGCCACACGGCCGCCCTCGCGGCCGGCAAATCCGCTTGCCACGAAAAACCCCCGCACGGCCTACTTCGCGGCCATGCCGCGCGCGCCCGCCAACCCAACCGCCCGCCCACTCCGCCGGGGCGGACACCCGCGCCGCGCGCTCCGCCGATGATCGGCCTGCACGAAAGCTTCGGCGGCGCCCCCACCCGTTCCGATGAGTGGCTGCAACTCGTGGCGCGCGCCTTCGCCGAAGGCGGCTGGCTGCAGGACGCGCTCACGCTCGAGCACCGCCCCCAACAGGAACGCATGGCGCTCAATGTCGCCCGCGCCTTCGCGACCGACGAAGTCCTGCTCGCCGAAGCCGGCACCGGCGTCGGCAAGAGCCTCGCGTACCTCGTGCCCGGGCTCATCCACGCGCAGACGGCCCGCCGCCCTATGCTCGTCTCCACCCACACGATCTCGCTGCAGGAACAGATCCAGCAGAAGGACCTCGAGCTCGTCCGCCGATTGTTCCGCGCCGCACCGGAGCTGGAGCAACTCGCCGGGTTCCGCTCCGCGCTCCTCGTGGGCAAGGCGAACTACCTCTGCACCACGCGTCTCGCACAAGCCATTGCTGCGAAAGCCGAGCTCTTCCCCTCGCACGAGCAGCAGGAGCTCCAGCGGATCGCCGCCTGGGCGCAGGAGTCGAAGGACGGCCTCCGCCAGGAACTCAGCCCCGCGCCCGATCCCGACGTGTGGGAATGGGTCCACGCCGACTCCTCCGTATGCAGCCGCCGCAACTGCGATCCCGAGCACTGCCCCTACCAGCGCGCCCGCGCGCGTATCCGCGACGCGCACCTGATCATCGTCAACCACAGCCTGCTGTTCTCGCACATCCAGGCCGGCGGCGCCGCTGAGCGCGGGGCCAAGCGCGGCATTCTCTTTCCCGACGACTTCCTCGTGCTCGACGAGGCGCACACCGTGCCCGAGGTCGCCACCGAGCATTTCGGCCTGCGCGTCACCTCGTACGGCGTCGATCGTTTCCTCAAGTCCCTCTACCACCCGCAACGCAAACGCGGCCTGCTCCAGAAGCTCGGCACCGCCCGCGAGCGCCAGCTCGTCGAGGACTGTCTCGACGCCTCGTCGCTGTTTTTCGGGCACATCCGCGACCGCGTGCTCACCCAGCAGCCGGTCGTGCGGATCCAGAACGAGGAAGTCTGCGAGCCGCTCGCGACCGAGCCGTTCAAGATCCTCAACCAGCTTCTCAACGACCTGGTGAACAAACTCCCCGACGGCCCCGCGCGCGAGGAGCTCACCGAGCAGCGCGGCAAGCTCGGCACCTATTTCACCAACATCCGCCAGTTCCTGAAACTCGCCGCCGAGGACCACGTGCACTGGGTCGAGCGCTCCGGCAAGCAGGGCCAGATCGTGGCACTGCGCAGCGCGCCGATCGATGTCGCCCCGCACGTCCGCGAGGCGCTCTTCGAGAAGGACACCTCCGTCGTCCTCACCAGCGCCACGCTCGCGATGGGCGGCCAGATCGAGCCGTTCCAACAGCGCATCGGCGCCGAGGAGCGTCGCGTCACGATCGAGGATTCACCGTTCGACTACCAGCGGCACATGCGCGTGTACGTCGCCGCCGACATCCCGCAGCCCACGCCCGAGAACCCGCGCCTCGCCCTCGCCGAACTCGCCGACTACGTGCGCTGGTGCGCGCTGCGCGTGCCCGGCGGCAGCCTCGTGCTCTTCACGAGCTACACCGACCTCAACCGCTGCGCCGAGCTCATCGAGCCCGACCTGCTCGCCGCCGGCCGCGCGCTCTTCGTGCAGGGGAAACTCCACTCGCGCACCGAGCTCACGAAACGTTTCCGCCAGGCGAAAAACGCGATCCTCTTCGGCACCGACAGTTTCTGGACGGGCGTCGACGTGCCCGGCGACGCCCTCGCGCAAGTCATCGTCACGCGCCTGCCGTTCGACGTGCCCACGCACCCGATCGCCGAAGCCCGCGCCGAATGGGTGCGGGAGAAGGACGGCAACCCGTTCGCCGAGCTCACGCTGCCCGACGCCCTCGTGAAGTTCCGCCAAGGCATCGGCCGCCTGATCCGCACGAAGACCGACCGCGGCCTCGTCACGATCCTCGACGGCCGCGTGCTCACCAAGACCTACGGCCGCCTCTTCTTCGACTGCCTGCCCAAGCGCGAGTTCGAGCGCCTCACCAAGGCCAACCGCGAGCAGGTCTTCCGCCCCTTCGCCCTGTAGCGGAACGCGTGAGCGTTTCGTCTGTAGGCCGGGTCGCCGCCCTGGCCCTCGGCTTCATTTCCCCGCCAGCCGCAGAAATAACCAATACCGCCCGTTGCGCTCCCCCGCGACCGGCAGCCCCGGCAACGCCTTCTCCAGCTCCGCGCGTTTGCGTGGGTCCGTCACGATCAGCGCGCCGCGTGCATAGCTCCCCGCGCGCACGTGCTCGGTGAACTCGGCGGGCGTCCACGTTTCAAACTTCGCCTTCTCGCCATTCGCGATCCGTTCGGGCAGCGCGCCGCGATCGCGCCCGAGATAAAACGTCACGCCGTGGATCGTCGGTTCGTCCCAGAAGACGATCGGCGTGCCCACCGGCAACGCGGCGAGTTCGGTGCGGATTTCCGCGCTCAGAGCCGCCATGTCGCGGCGGCTGGGAAGGTACCCGGCCACGCCCTTGACGGCCACGAACACGAGCGCCGAGCCGATCACGACATTGCGAAATGCCTGCCAAGACACGCGCTCCGCGAGCACTCGCCCGACGATCAACGCCATCGGCGCGACCAGCGGCAATACGTAGAGGTGGAGTTTGCTGCGAGAGAGGCAGAACACGATCATCGGCAGCACCACCCAAGCGATCAGCAGCAACCGCGCGTCGCGCGCGCGCCACAGCTCGAGCCAGCGAGCGCCGCGCCCCCAGCCACCGCGGGCGAAAGCCACCGCCGCCGCCCAGAGCCCGAACGCACCGCACGCGCCCAGCAAGGCCGGCGCGTAGATCTCGATGGCTTTGTACCATGCGCGGTTGTGCCCCATGTCCGTCGATACGCGGCCGACGATCTCCGTGCCCACGTAGTAGTCGAAGAGGTTCGGGTGCCGCACGAGCATCGCGATGTACCACGGCAGCGCCACCGCCGCGAAGCACAGCAGCCCGAGCGGGTTGGCCAACGGTACGCGCCGCGCGCGGGGTTGGAGAAAATTCCACGGGATCATCGCCAGCAGCGGCAGCAGCGCCGGTGGGCCCTTGATCAAGAAGGCCAACCCCCAAGCCGCCCACATCGCGCAGGCAAATCGAAGTCGTTTCCCCGCCTCAGCCTCCGTCGCCGCGAAGAGAAACGCGGCCCCCGCGAGCGTCTCGGCCGCGGTCAGGTAGATGTCGGTGGTCACGACCCAGGCGCCGAAGACCGGAAAACCGAGCGCGAACGCTGTGCCCGCCGCGAAGCCCATGCGCTCCCCCCACAATCGCCGACCGATCACGACCACACCCCAGGCCGCGAGCGCCAACGCGAGCACTCCGGGCAGGCGCGCGCCCCAGGCATTCACGCCGAAGAGTTTCATCCCCGCCGCCATGAACCAGTAGGCGGCCGGCGGCTTCGTCCAGTGAGGCAGGAACTCGAGTTGCGGCTCCAGCCAGTTGCCCGTGACGAGCATCTCCCGCGCGCACTCCGCGTAGCGCGTCTCGCTGGTCTCAGTGAGCCCGCGCGAACCTTGGAAGGCGATGCCGACGAGCACCGCGATCAGCACGGGGCCCCAGGTGCTCCAGAACGAGCGCCGCTGGAGCGCACCAGGCCACGGCGCGAGGCGGGCGCCCCGAGTTGAGTCCGGAGAATTGGTCATGCGCGCCATCTGAATGGCCGCCCGACGAACCCGCCCGCAACGCCAAATCGGCCGCCGCCGCGCCTACGCCGGGAACCAGCGCGCCTTTCCCCTTGCGGGCGCCTGCCGCGGAGCGTGCGATGCTCGCTGTGTCCGGCGCTCCCTCCGATTTCGTCCACCTCCATCTGCACACCGACTACAGCCTGCTCGACGGCGCCTGCCGCGTCGACCGGTTGATGAAACGCGCCGCCGAACTCGGCCAGAAAGCCGTGGCGATGACCGACCACGGCAACCTCTTCGGCGCGATCTCGTTCTACAACGCCGCCAAGGCCGCCAACCTCAAGCCCATCATCGGCTGCGAAGTCTATCTCGCCCCGGGCTCACGCCTCGAGCGCGTCGGCCGCGACGGCGACGGCAAGGCCTACTACCACCACGGCCTCATCGCCCGCGACCTCGACGGCTACCAGAACCTCCTGAAGCTCATCTCCGACGCCCACCTACGCGGCATGTACTACAAGCCGCGGGCGGACATGGAGACGTTGGCGAAACACTCGAAGGGCCTCATCGCGTTCACCGGCTGCCTCGCCGCCGTCGTTCCGCAGCACCTCCTCGCCGGCGACTACGACGCCGCGCGCAAGGCCTGCGGGCAGTTCGTCGACATCTACGGGCGCGAAAACTACTTCGTCGAACTCCAGGACCACGGCATCCCCGAGCAGCGCAAGATCATCCCCGGCCTGCTCAAGCTCGCGCAGGAGTTCAACCTCCAGGTCATCGCGACCAACGACGTCCACTACATCAACGCCTCTGACGCCAAGCCGCACGACACGCTGCTCTGCATCCAGACCGGCGCGAAGATCGAGGACGCCGACCGTATGCGGTTCGACGGCACGCAGTTCTATCTGAAGTCGCGCGACGAGATGCACGCGATCTTCGGCGAGGTGCCCGGCGCGCTGACGAACACCGTCGCCATCGCCGACATGTGCAACCTCGCGATCCCCTTCCCCAAGGGCTCCGAGCGCTACCCGCGTTACCCGTTGCCGCCCGAGATCAAGGCAAAGTTCAACGCCTCGCAGTACCTCTTCCAGCTCTGCGTCGAAGGGCTCAAGAAACGCTACAACTGCGACTACGCCGCCGTCGCCGCGCGTCCGGTCGTCGCGGCGAAGCTCGACCTGCTCAACAACCGCCCCGAGGGCCAGAAGCCGAAGGCGCCGGACTACTCCGGGCTCGATCGCGACGAGGAACTCGTCGTGCGCATGACCTACGAGCTCACGATCATTAACGTCACCGGTTTTCCGGACTACTTCCTCATCGTCTGGGACTACATCAACTGGGCCAAGCTCCGCGGCATCCCCGTCGGCCCGGGCCGCGGTTCCGGCGCCGGCAGTCTCGTCGCCTACCTCGTCGAGATCACCAACCTCGACCCGATCCGCTTCAAACTTCTCTTCGAGCGCTTCCTCAACCCCGAGCGCGTCAGCCCGCCCGACTTCGACATCGACTTCTGCATGCGCCGCCGCGGCGAGGTGATCGACTACGTGCGCGAGAAGTACGGCAAGGACTGCGTGGCCAACATCGTCACCTACGGCACGCTCGGCGCGAAGATGGTCGTGCGCGATGTCGCCCGCGTGCATAACCTGCCCTTCGCCGATTCCGACCGCATCGCGAAAATGATCCCCGACGAGCTGAACATCTCGCTCGAGGACTCGGTCACCAAATCCGCCGAACTGCGCGCCGAGATCGAGCGCAACCCGATCGCGAAAAACATCATCGACCAGGGCCTCGTGCTCGAAGGCCTGGTACGCAACACCGGCAAACACGCCGCCGGCGTCATCATCACCGAGAAGCCGCTGGAGGAGTTCGCCCCGCTCACGTTGCAGGAAGGCGACGTGACCGTGCAGTACGACATGGGCGCGGTCACCAAGATCGGCCTCCTGAAGATGGACTTCCTCGGCCTGAAGACGCTCACGGTCATCTCCGATGCCGTCGAGAACGTCCGCCGCACCGCCGACCCGAAGTTCGACATCGAGACCATCTCGCTCGAGGACCCGAAGGCCTACGAGCTGCTCAACTCCGCAAAGACCGTCGGCGTGTTCCAGCTCGAATCCGGCGGCATGCAGAACGCCTGCAAGACCGTCGGCATCTCGAACATCGACGACATCAACGCCATCTGCGCCCTCTACCGCCCGGGCCCGATGGCCTTCATCCCCGACTACGCCCGCGGCAAGAAGGACCCGGCGAGCGTCGCCTATCCGCACCCGCTGCTCGAGAAGTCGTTGAAGGAGACCTACGGTATCATCGTCTATCAGGAGCAGGTCATGGAGTGCGCGCAGATCATCGCCGGCTACACGCTCGGCGGCGCCGACATGCTCCGCCGCGCCATGGGCAAGAAGGACGCCGAGGCGATGGCCAAGGAGCGCATCAAGTTCGTCGCCGGCGCGAAGGAGAAGCACGACATCGGGGAAAAGCAGGCCAACGAGATCTTCGACCTGCTCAACAAGTTCGCCAGCTACGGCTTCAACAAATCGCACTCCGCCTGCTACGCGCTCGTCAGCTACCAGACGGCGTACCTGAAGGCCAATTACCCGGTGGAGTTCATGGCGGCCGTGCTCACCTCCGAGCTCGGCAACGCCGAGAAGGTCTCCCACTTCATCGGCGAGGCCGAGAGCATGGGCCTCACCGTGCTCGGCCCCGACATCAACGAGTCCCGCGAGAATTTCACGCCGGTGATCCGCAGGTCAGAGGCGATGGGTGATCGGTCATCGGTCCCGAGCGCCTCCCCCCATAACCCATCACCCGTCACCAATCACCCGCCGTCCGACTCCTGGATCCGTTTCGGTCTGGCCGGCATCAAGGGCGTGGGCGAAGCCGCCTCGCAGCGGATCATCGCCGAGCGCGACGCCAACGGACCATTCAAGAACTTCGAGGACTTCATCCACCGCGTCGACACCAAGGCCGTGAACAAACGCGTGCTCGAGTGTCTCGTGAAGACCGGCGCGTTCGACTTCGGCCCCGACTCCCGCGGCGCGCTCTTTGCCTCGGTCGACGCCGCCCTCGCCGCCGCCTCCTCCAGCCAGAAGGACGCCGCCGCCGGCCAGGCCTCGATGTTCGACCTCCTCCAGACCGACGACGGCAACGGCGCCAGCCGCTCCGCCGGCAGCATCGTCGACCACAAGGCCCCCGACTTCACGCAGGCCGAGAAGCTCCAGTTTGAGAAGGAGCTGCTCGGGTTTTACGTCTCCGGCCACCCGCTAGCCGCCTATGCCGGCCTCGCCGAGGCGCTCAACAGCCACAAGGAGGACGAGCTGCTCGCGCTGCCCGACAAGACCGAGTTCCGGCTCTGCGGCATCGCGACGAGCATCCAGAAGAAACTGTCGAAGAAGGACAATCGCCCCTGGTCGCCCTTCGTCGTCGCCACGCGCTCGGCCAACGTGCCCGTCAACATGTACGCCGACGCCTACGAGCTCTACGCGAAGCACCTCGAGCCCGAGAAACCCGTCGCCGTGCTCGGCACCATCCTCCGCAGTGAGGACGGCGCCCGACTCAACGTGAAGGAGTGTTACCCGCTTGAGGCGCACTTGGTGAACAACATCAAGAAGATCACCTGGATCATCCGGCCCGACGATCCGCGCAACGACGACTTCTGCCGCCAGCTCCGCGAGATGCTCCTCAAGACCACCGGCGACATCCGCAGCGAAGTCGCCGTGCTCTTCGAGGACAACAGCCTCGCCGTCGCCGAGACCGCCGGCGCGTTGAATTGGAAGCTCGTCTGCCCCGATTTCCAACAGCTCCGCAAGCACCCAGCGCTCGTCGGCGTCCTGATCGAGACCCGCTCGATCGAGCTGAAGGAAACCGCCCGCTGGAAGCGCCGCGGGTGAAACACTCGTCTATGCGCTACTTCATCATCGTCGCCGTATTTCTCGCCACGGCTGCGTTCGGCGTACCAGCGGAACCGCAGCCCGCGGCCAATGCCGCGCTATCAATCGACGAGGAGCGCATCAGCGTCGATTTTCCCAACGAGGAAATCGTCACCGTTCTACGCAACGTCGCCGATATGTACGAACTGAACCTCGTCGTGCCCCAGGACCTCAAGGGCAAGCGAACCAGTCTCAAGCTGCGCAACGTCACTTGGCGGCAGATCTTCCGCGAAGCACTCGCTCCGGCCGGCTACATGTACATCGAGGACGGCAACATCGTCCGTGTCGTCTCTATCGATTCATTGAAGCAGTTGCAGGCTGCGCGAAATGAGAGCCAACAGAAACGAACAACACCCCCAGCCGCCGCTGGGCTAAGCCCCCTTTGGTGGTTCACCGCTCCAATCGGGTTGATTCATCTCGTGTTCGCGCTCGGCGTGTCGCGCGACCACTTGCCCGGTCCTGCGCGTTACGCGCCCAGATTCGTCTGGGTCGGCGTCGTTCTCCTCGCCGGCCTTGGGGCACTCTCGGTTTACTGGCTCATCCACCACTCCTCGTTGGCCAAGGCCGATTCAGGAGGCATTCCGCCCAAGCTTCAGTAACCCTCGCGCAACCTGTGCCGTCCGCGCCTCGCCCAACAAAAAGCCCCCCGGCTTGCGGCCGGAGGGCAAAGTAGGTTCGGAGCGAAGGGCGCTTACTTCTTGGCGCCGCGCTTGAACTTGCTGGTGAACTTCTCGACGCGACCGGCGGTGTCGACCAAGCGCTTCTCGCCCGTGTAGGCGGGGTGCGAGTCGGAAGTCACGTCGCGGAGCACCAGATAGTACTCCTCGCCGTCGATGGTCTCCTTGCGCTGGGACTTCATCGTCGACTTGGTCAGGTGCTTGTGCCCGGTGGAAACGTCAATGAAGCAGACGTTGTTGAGCGTAGGATGGCCTTCGGGTTTCACGGCGAAATTCTCCAGGGTTGAAATCAGCCTTGGCGCGCCTTGAAGCGCGGGTCGGTCTTGTTGATGACGTAGAGACGTCCGCGGCGGCGAACGACTTGGCAGTCGGGATGACGCTTCTTCGCGGACTTCAGGGACGAGACAACTTTCATAGGAAGCCGCCGAAGACACCGGACACCTCCGGCACTGTCAACCACCGTTTTCCGAGGAAAACGCATTCCTCCACGGCCGCGTCAAATCCCGGCGGAGTCGGCATTTCCGCGGTCCTTCGCATCGGGATTCACCCGATTGTTACGCCGCCCCGGCGGCGCTAGACTCGCCGCAATTCCAGCCCCCCGGAAGCGCTCCGCACCCACCCTGAACACATGCTCATGAATCCCCGCCGCTTCCTCACCCTGTCGCTCCTCTCCGCCAACGTAGCATTCGGCCAGATGCTGTCGCCGCAACCCGACCGCCTCGCCGACTACCACGCGTGGTTCGACTCGTTCAACCCCGCCGCCGGCATCGTCGCCCCGAGCGTGCAGACTCCGGGCTCGGTCGACTTCGATGCGCCCGCCCGCGATTGGTCGATGTGGGCGCAAAACGTCCCGCCCGGCGATATCAGCGGTCCCATCATCGGCAGCTCGCCGACCATGCTCTGCGAAGTGGTCTTCCTCGGCGCGTACGGCGCGAGCTGGAATCGCTTCGGCTACAGCCTCTCGGGCACGGATTACAGCCTCTGCACCGACATCGCGAGCGAACCGTTCGGCAACTACGCCCTGCCCGCACTGGCGAACTTCGACACGCTCGACTTCTACATCGAGCGCGCCGACGGCTCCCGCTACTACGCCTTCGACAAGTCGCTCAACACCGCGCCGGCAGCAGACGGCCATTGGAGCACGCTCATCCCGCTGGTCAGCGTCCGCGGCGACCTCGACGGTCTCGCCGGCGATCTCGCGCTCCCCTTCACGATCTTCGCATTTTCGCCGGATTTTGGCGCCGCCGATCCGGAGGTGTTCGTATTCGCCGTTCGCGCCGGCTTCGATGCGCCCGCCGATCCGGTCCCCGAGCCCGCGACCTATGGCCTGATCGGCGCCGGTGCACTCGCGACACTCGCCCTGGTCCGTCGCTACCGACGCACGCACGCGCCCGCTGCGCGGACTTGAGGTCCCCGCTCGTCTAAACCTCGCCGACGCCGGCGCTCGTCCCGCATCGCCGGCTCGCGTCGCACCGGCCGGGCACTTGCCTCCGGGCGCGGTCGCGCGCTATCAACGCGTCATGCCCGCGCCCCTCGCCGAACTCGTCGCCCACTGCCACCAGCGCCTCGGCCTCCCCGGCTTCCCCGATTTCCCCGGCGCGCACAACGGTCTCCAGCTCGAGAACAACGGCACCGTCACGCGCCTCGGCGCGGCCGTCGATGCCGGCCTGCACACCTTTCGCGCCGCCGCCGCCGCGGGCGTCGACTTCCTGATCGTCCATCATGGGCTGCTGTGGGACGGCGCGCGCCCAATCGTTGGCGCCCAACGCGAGCGGCTCCAAGTCGCCTTCGCCGCGAACCTCGCCGTCTATTCCGCCCACCTCCCGCTCGATGCGCATCCCGAGCTCGGTAACAACGCCGTGCTCGCACGCACGCTCAGCCTGTCTCCGGTCCGCGGATTCCTCCCGTACCAAGGGCGCGACATGGGCATCGTCGCCACCGCGCCAGCCGATCGCGCCACGCTGCGCGCGCTGCTCGAGACAACGTTTCCCGGCGGCGTCACCGCGCTCGAGTTCGGCTCCAAACGGCCGCGTGAAATCGCCCTCCTCACCGGCAGCGGCATGAGCGCGCTCGATGCGCTGGCGCCCGCCGGCCTCGACACCTTCATCACCGGCGAGCTCAAGCAGTCCGTCTACAACCGCGCGCAGGAAGAGCAGCTCAACCTCTACCTCTGCGGCCATTACGCGACCGAAGTCTTCGGCGTGCAGGCGCTCGCCGCCGAGCTGGCCGCGCGCTTCGGCCTCCCTTGGGTCTTCCTCCCAAGCAACTGCCCGCTGTAGGCCCGAGCGACACAGCAGCGCACTCGCCCACCGCCGCCTTGCCTCCGCGGCTCCGCACGCTCACTACTCGCGCCATGAAGAAGCTCGCCATCCTCAACGGCCCGAACCTCGACCGCCTCGGCAAACGCGAACCGTCCGTCTACGGCCGCGCCACCCTCGCCGACCTTGAGGCGGAGCTGCGCGCCGCGTTCGCCGGACGCGAAGTCGAGCTCGAGTTCTTCCAGAGCAACCACGAAGGAGCGTTGATCGACCGCATCGCCTCGCTCGCCGACCGCAAGTTCGATGGCTTCGTGATCAACCCCGGTGGCCTCACGCACACGAGTGTCGCGCTGCGCGACTCGATCGCCGGCTCCGGGCTCGCGGCCATCGAGGTGCACATCTCCAACGTCCACGCACGCGAGGAGTTTCGGCACAAGTCGCTCACCGCCGGCGCATGCGTTGGCGTGATCGCCGGGCTCGGCCTCGCCGGGTACCGCGCCGCGCTCGAGTTTCTCGCCGTCCGCGGCTGAACCTGCGCCGTGCCCGCGTCAGCCGCCGATACCACCGCGCCGGCGTGGTTCGTCTGCCACACGAAGCCGCGCTGCGAAAAGAAGTTCGCCGAGTTGCTCGTCCGCGAAAGCTGCCGGCACAGTCTCCCGCTCGTCGCCTCCGAGCGCCGGTACGGGAACCGGATCCGCCGTTTCACCAAGCCGCTCTTCCCGAGCTACGTTTTCGCGCAGGTCGAGCCGCCGCGCCGCAACCGGCTCTATCAGCAGGATCTGCTCGTGCGCCTCATTCCGGTGCTGGACGAGACGGCGTTCCTCTCCCAGCTCGCCGCCGTCGAGGCGCTCGTCGCCTCCGGCCTCGAGGCCACCCTGCATCCGCTTCTCCGGCACGGCGCGCGCGTGAAGATCGTCGGCGGCCCGCTCAAGGGTGTCGAAGGTATGATCGAGGATCCGCGCTCGCCGAAGGGCGTCGTCATCGCGATGGATGTCCTGCAACAAGGCATCCTCGTCGCGGTCCCGCTCGCCGACCTGAAGCTGCTGCCGTGATACCGCCGCTGCAGGCCACGTCGCCGACGTGGCCGATTCCCGTTTCGCCGTTCGGGAGAACGCCGAAACCGGCACACCTCAGCCGTAACGCTTCGGTTGAACCGCGACTGGACCGCGAATACACGCGAGTGAAACCGCAGACCGCGATAGCACTGAATGTGCGGTGATCTCGCCCTCACTCGTGCTCGCCCGAATCCAGCCTCCGGGTTTCGCACTCATCGGAGTCCATTTGCGCTTCCATCTGCATGATCACGCCTCAGCCGTTCGGCTGCGCCGCGATCGGCAACGGCACCCGTTGCGGAATCGCCGGACCCGTGCTCGACGTGCTCTCGGCTGTCGCGCCGGCCGCGTTTGCCGTCGGCGCAGTCTTCGTCTCCGGCGCAGTCGCCGGCGCAACGCCCGCGGCGGGGACCGGCGCCGGGTTGGCGGCGAGGGACGGCGTCGCCGTTTCGAGTTCCTGCGCGGCTCGCTCGAGGGCGCGCAGCCACGCGCCGCACGAGGCCTGCCGGTAGAGCTCCGCGCCTTCCGCCCCAAGCAATGTCGTGAGCCGGCCGCCGGTGTCCCGCGCCAGTTCCACGAGCGACGCCCGCGCCGCTTCGGCGCTTAGCGCCTTGTCGTCGCGCAAAGCCGTGAGCCGCGTCTGTGTCGTGCGCGCAAGCGCGTAGACATCACCCGCCCGGCGCGTCGGCAGGCCGAAACGTTCCGCAATGCGCGCCGCGAGACGGAAGCCGGCGTCCTGCGTTTTGCGAAACTCCTCGTAGCGCGCATCGCCAAGCGCGGCGTGGATCCGAGCGTCGAGTTCGTTCACGGCGGCCGCGCGCTCGCGTTGCC
>DATGXA010000136.1:0-22372 GCA_035299125.1 Opitutaceae bacterium | reverse complement strand
GGGCGGCGTCGGGCGTGCGGTGCGCGGAGAGCGCGCGACGTTCGGTCGCGATGCCGAACTCGTCGAGCAGGCGCGCGGCGGCTTCCATGACGGGCCAGTCGGACGTGCTGCCCATGACGATGCCGACGAGCGGTTGGCCGGTGGCGAAGGGAGTGAACGGAGCGGTTTCTTTGTTCATGCGGAAAGTCGGATCGCGGTTTCGGCGCGCGCAACGAAGCCGGGTAGCGGCACGAGCAACTCGTAATCGATGATGGCGTAGACGGTGCGGCCGCGGCGCGAGAGCAACCCGCCGGCGCGGGCGGGGCGCACGATGATGTGTCGCGGTTTGTGGTCGAGCACGGCGAAGCCATGCGCCGCGACATCGCACGCCGACGCGTGGCTGAGGGCGATCATCGCGTCGTTGCCGAGCACCCCGACGCGCGCCGCCTCCTCGGCATCGATACCCTCGACCCATTGGTAGATCAGCACGTAGAGGCGCTCGGGATCGTAAGCGACGGGCGGTTGCTCGGGCTGGCCGCGTTGGTCGGCGGCGAGCGTGCCGGCTTGGCGCGCATATAGGTGATCGGCGCGGCCGAGCTCCCAGAGTGGGTGCCGCGTCGCGGGGCTGTAGATGGCGAGCGGCCGTTTCGTGCGCACGACCGGACCGTGTCCGGCGACGACTCGAGCGCGCAGCCGGGCGATGGCGGCAAACTCCTCGAAGGGCCCGAGAAACTGCGCGTCGCCCAGCAACGCCGCGGGCCACGGGAAACCGGCGGCGTCGCCGAGCACGGTGAGCCCGACGTCCTGCCCGAAGCGGCAGAACTTCACGACCAGCCCCATGTCGCGCCGGACCGGATGCGGTGCCGGCACGCGGTAGACGGAGCCGGTCGCACCCGGCAGCGCGCGGCCAAGCGTGCGGAAACGTTGGTCGTCGTACCAGACCGCGGGGAGCAGCGACTCCGCCACGGCCCAGCCTTCGCGCGTGACGTACAGATCGCCGCCCTGCATGCCGCGCACAGCGAGGTAATCGACACCGTGCACGCGGCGGCGGTGGCGCGCCGGCGCGGCGTCGAACTCCGGGCGGCGTCCGCGCTGGAACGTGAGGTCGTAGAACTCAGCGGCCATGACGGCGGCTCAGTCCTCGGGCGCGAAGGTCTCGTGGTCGATCAGGCGCACGTAGTCCTCGAGCGCGCCGCCATCGAGGCAGCATTCGATGATGCGGCGGCCGAGGCCGAGCAGCTCAGGCTTGAGGTATTGGCGCAGCTCGCGGGCGAAGAACTCCGCGAGGATCTCGGCGCCGCGGTCGTAGGCGAGTTCGCCGACCTCGGGCTGGCGTTCGACCTCGAAGAAGAACGGCGGCAGGTGCCGGCCCTCGATGTTGATCTGGAGCGGGGTGCAGCCCAGCAGCGGACAACGCGAGGCGCGCACCTGCTTCTGCGTGAAGCGCGCGCCGCCGCGGCGGGCGAGGTACTCGCGGGCGACCCATTGCGGCATGAAGCCCGTCTCCCACGCGCCGACGTGCTGGTTGGGGATGAGGATGTAGCGCACGCCGGGCGTCTCCACGATCTGGTTGAGCAGAAGGTTCGCATGGTCGACCATGCGGCCGGTGGCGAACGGCCAGTACGAGCCCACGCCCTCGGAGGACATGCCCTCCGTCTGCACGATGCTTGGGTTGGCGTGGCCGCGCGGGGCGACGAGCCGCCAGAGCCAGGCGAGCGCCGGAGGCAGCAGGTGGAACAGGCCGATGATGCCGTAGCTCGGGTTCTCGCGGGTGCAGGGCGGGCAGCGCACGCCGAAGCTGCGCACGTCGACATCGACCGGGCCGGTGACGATGCCGGGCACGATGCGACGCGGGATGATCACGCGCGGATTCGGGCACGGTTTGCCGGGCGCATCCATGGTGTGTTCCCAGATGAGCGCGGTGGCGCCGGGGTGCGCGTCGATGTTGAGGAAGAGCAGCGGCTGGGGCGGATGCACGGTGAGCCGCTCGAGGTGCGGATCGACGCCGTAACGGCCGATGTGATTCACGCGGACGAACCACGCGTCCTCGGCGTCGGTGAGCGAGAGTTTGCCGCGGCCCTTGTCGAAGGCGGGATGACAGAGCGCCATGTCGTCGGTCACGGGGCGCAGCTCGCAGGTGCGCGGAAGCGTGAGGAAACGTTCCTCGCCGTTCACGAGGTTGCGGCCGAGGAGGAGGCTGCCGTCGCGCTCGCGGTGCGCATGCTCGAGCATCTCGCTCTTGCCGCCGCCGCTGGCGCCCTCGTGGGCGATGACGAGGCGATTGTCGTACGGGGTGACGACCTGCACCGTCGAGCAGTGCATCGTGATCCAGCGTTCGGCCTCGCCGATGTTGAGCAGCACGCCGTAGATGCCCTTCTTCGCGCTCGGGCCGGGGTAGAGGTTGTAACTGAAAAGCTCATGCAAACCCTCGCGACGGTTGTGCACGACGATCTGCTTCCCGTCGAAGTGGGTGTGGCGGAACGGCGGCGCCACGTAGATGACCGCCTTGGGCGCGAAACCCGCGGGAACCTCGTCGGGCGCGAGCATGCCCTGCAGCAGCGCGAGGCCGAGGGCGAAGAAACCGGCGTTGTCGGGCGCGATCACGAGCGCATCGGTGCCCTTGCCGCGCATGCCGGCGACGAAGGGGAACACCGCGAGCTTCTGCGTGCGCAACCACGCGAAGGTGGCCTCGCGCAGCGGCGCGAACTCCGCGCCGAAACGCTCGCGGTAGGTCGGCTTGTCGGTGGGGCGCTCGTCGCCGATGACCATGCAGTCGGGGTCGCGCCGGCGCATGTACGGCTCGGTGTAGTTGGCAGCGATGCCGTTGCGTGCGCGGCAGACGAGCGCCTCGACCACGCGGCCCTTGCCGGGCGTGTCGTAGGCGACCTCGTGCCAGCCGCCGCGCGCGTCGCGCACGGAGAGTTCGATGAGATCGGCGATCGAGCGGGGCACGGAGAAGCCCGGGCAGGCGCGGAGAATTTCGGCGGCCTCGGCGGGCACATCGAACGGAAGCGGCCCGGCGGCGGGCGCGGCGGCGGGGGACGGAGCGGCGGCTTTCATGGGTAGATGAAGCGTAGTTGAGGTTCGGAGTTGGCGGCGGCGCGGCATCAGCGCCGCGGGCGGTTGGAGAACTGGCGAACGCGGCCCTCGAGCCCCCACCAGTTGACCTCGGGCGCGGGCGCGAGCTCGACGTAGCGGATGGCAAACGGCTCGCGGACGACCGCCGCCACGGCGGCGACGATCACCGTCCACGGGATGCTCTCGTCGGTTTCCGGCGGTGGGATCCCGGCGCGCTCCTCGAGAACGGCGAGCCGAGCCTCGAGCGCGGCGATACGGTCGAGCAGGCGGGCGGTTTCGGTGGTGGCGGGCATGTTACTCGACCTCCTCGACGATCGCGTCGCGCCGGTGCGAACCGAGCGTGATGCGGAAGCGTTTGGCGGGCGTGGCGGGCTTCGGCGCCGCGGGCGTGGCGGCCGGTGCGGGGGTGGAGGGTTTGCGGCCGGCGAGCAGATCGAGCACCTGCTGCGGAAACATCGCGTAGAGCACGGCCGTCTCGTCGTCGTCGCGCAGGCCTTTGGCGCGGAGTTCGGCGCGCAGCGTCTCCATGCGCGGCGCGAGGCGGTCGGCGGCGCGGCCGGTCATCGGATCCTCCTTGGTGCGCTCCATCGCGAGGCGGAGCACCTCGGGATCGATCGGGCCCGGCGTGCGACCGTATTTGCCGAGGGCGATGTCCATCGCGGCGGGGGCGAAGTTTTTCCAGCGGCCGAACTTCACATTGAGCATCGCCTGGGTGCCGACGATCTGGGACGTGGGCGTGACGAGCGGGATCCAGCCGAGGCTGCGGCGCACGTGCGGGATCTCGGCGAGCACTTCGTCGAGGCGGTGAGCCATGCCGAGCTCGCGCAGCTGGGTGCGGAAGTTCGAGATCATGCCGCCTGGAATTTGGAAAACGGGTACGTCGGGGTCGGTGCGTTCGTTGGCGTGGCTGGTGAACGCGCCGAGTTCGGCGTAGACCTTCTCGAAGTGGCGGCGCAACTCGAGCAGCCGGTCGCGATCGTAGTGCGGGCAACGCGGGTGGTTCTCCAACAAGGCCAGCATGCGCTGGGTGTCGGGTTGCGCGGTGCCGTCGGCAAAGGGCTGGATCGACGTCTCCACGGCATCGGCACCGGCCTCGATGGCGGCGTAGTACGCGGCGGCGGCGAAGCCCGCGGTGTCGTGGCTGTGCACGATCACGGGGAGCCCGGTGCGGGCCTTGAGACCGCGGACGAGTTCGGCGGCGACGGCGGGCGCGAGGATGCCCGACATGTCCTTGATGCCGATCGAGTGGCAGCCGAGCGCGGCGAGCTCTTCGCCGAAGGCCAGGAAACGGTCGAGCGTGTGGACCGGGCTGGCGGTGTAGCAGATCTCGCCGCGGGCCTGCCGACCGGCGGCGCGCACGGCGCGGATCGCGGTGGCGAGGTTGCGGGCGTCGTTGAGCGCGTCGAAGACGCGGAAGACATCGCAGCCCGCGGCGGCCGAGCAGCGCACGAAGGCCTCGACGACATCGTCGGGGAAGCTCGCGTACTGCACGATGTTCTGCCCGCGCAGCAGCATGATGTGCGGGGTGCGCGGCGCGGCGGTCTTGAGCGCGCGCAGCCGGTCGAAGGGATTCTCGCCGAGGTAACGCAGACAGGCGTCGATCGTCGCGCCGCCCCAGGTCTCGAGTCCGCCGAAGCCGAGGCTGTCGAGCAGCGGCGCGGCGGGGAGCATCTGGGCGGTGCTCATGCGCGTGGCGGCGAGCGATTGGTGCCCGTCGCGCAGGACGGTGTTGTTGAAGACGATGGGAGCGGGCGGCATGGCGGTGAAACGTTGCCGGCAGCTTACCGTCAAAACGCCCACACCGCTCCGCACCGGGCACGGCCGCGTTTCGCATTTTATGACGTGCGTTTCCGCGCAGAAAACGACACCTTCGGAGCAAGAAATGCCCAGTACCATTCGCGAAACGCTGAGCGAACGCATCCGCGCCCTGCCCGAGTTGCGCCAGTTCCTGGCCGACTTCACCGCAGCGACCGGCGTGCCGGTGCACTTCGTGAGCGCGCTCGGCAACCGTGCACTGGGCCCGGCGGTTTGCACGCTGTGCCGGTTCCTCCACGCGCATCCGGAAGGCGTGCGGCATTGCAGCGCGTTTCTCCAGAAACTGCTCGAGCAATCGCTCGAGCAGCCGGCCACGGCGGGCTGTGATGCGGGATTGCAGGAAACGGCGGTGCCGCTGCGCACGGGTGGGCAGACGTTTGGTTACCTCGTGTTCGGCCATCACCGTCTCCAGCCGCCGGATCGCGCCGCGCTCAACCGCGCGCGCCATCTGCTCTCGCGCGTCGGCGTGTCGATCCCGGCGGAGCAACTCGAGGCGGTTTCGACCGACACGCCGGTCGTCGACGCGACGCGGGTGGCGGCGATGACACGTCTCGTCGAGGCCGCCGCCGAGCGTCTCGTGCTGGAGATCACGCAGCACATCGTGCATCCGCCGGCGACGCTGCCGCCGCTGGTCGAGCAGGCGTGCCGCCTGGTGCGCGCCGAGCACGCGCAGGAACTGGCCCTGCCGGAATTCGCGCGACGGCTGGGCGTGAGCCCGGGGCACCTCAGTCGGATTTTCCACCACAACACCGGCATGCGGTTCGTGGAGTACGTGGCCCGGGTCCGCGCCGAGCGAGCCAAGGCGCTCCTGCTGGAGACCGAGGTCCCGGTCACCGAGATTGCGTTTGCGTGCGGCTTCCAGTCGCTCTCGCAGTTCAACCGCACGATGCGCGCACACTTCAGTTGCCAGCCGCGGCAGTTGCGGCGCAAAAACGGACCCGGCCGCGGCGCCCCGTCCGATTCTCGGGCTTGAACGTCGCGCGCGCGGCGCTCTTGCTCCTCTTTTCCATTTCCGCGGCGCCCCGGCGCCGGTCCGCTCGCCATGCCCAAACGCAAGAATCCCGACGACCACCAGGAGACGTTCGACTTCAACGCCGCCAAAGCCGAAGCCGCAGCCGCGGCCGCCAAGGCGCAGCCGGTGAACCCGCCCGACTCTGCCGCGCCCGCGACTCCGCCACCGTCGTCGACGCCGACCGAACTCGCCGCGGAGCCGGAGCCGGTCACCGCCGCCGCGACGCCGGTCGCCGCGCCCACACCTCCGCCCGCCCTGCCCGCGACCGATGATCCCGCACCGCTCGCGCAGAGCTACCGCGGTTGGTTCCTCGATTACGCGAGCTACGTCATCCTCGACCGCGCCGTCCCGCACATCGACGACGGCCTGAAGCCCGTCCAACGGCGCATCCTCCACACGCTCTGGGAGATGGACGACGGGCGTTTCCACAAGGTCGCCAACGTCGTAGGCGCCTGCATGCGCCTGCACCCGCACGGCGACGCGTCGATTGAGGCAGCGCTGGTCAACCTCGGCCAACGCCGTTGGCTCGTCGAGCCGCAGGGCAACTACGGCAACACGCTCACCGGCGACGGCGCCGCCGCCGCGCGCTACATCGAGGCGCGTCTCACGGCTTTCGCGAAGGACGTGCTCTTCAATCCGAAGACCACCGTCTGGCAGCTCAGTTACGACGGCCGCACGAAGGAGCCGGTGACGCTCCCGGCGAAGTTCCCGCTCGTCCTGCTCGAGGGCACCGAAGGCATCGCGGTCGGCCTCTCGACCAAGATCCTCCCGCACAACTTCAACGACCTCTGCCGCGCCGCGGTGAACCACCTCCAAGGGAAACGTTTCCGGATCTTCCCGGACTTCCCCACCGGCGGCATCGCCGACTTCTCGGAATACAACGACGGCGAACGCGGCGGAAAGGTGAAGGTCCGCGCCAAGATCGAGACGCGCTCGAAGTACCTGCTCGCAATCACCGAGCTGCCGTTCGGCACGACGACCGAGTCGCTCATCGACTCGATCCTCGCCGCCAACGCCAAGGGCAAGATCAAGATCCGCCACATCGACGACAACACCGCGGAGAAGGTCGAGATCCTCGTCCACCTCCCGCAGGGCGCCGATGCCGAGCAGCTCATCCAGCAGCTCTACGTCTTCACCGATTGCCAGGTCTCCATCTCGCCCGCGGCCTGCGTGATCGACACCGTCCCCGCTGCCGATGGCCGCGGCACGCAGGATCGGCCGGTGTTCCTGGGCGTGTCCGAGATCCTCCGCCGCTCGGTCGACAAAACCGTCGCGCTGCTCAAGCAGGAGCTCGAGATCCAGCTCGGCGAACTCGAACAGCAATGGCATTGGGACTCGCTCGAGCGCATCTTCATCGAGGAACGCATCTACCGACGGATCGAGAAATCGGAGACTTGGGAAAACGTGCTCGCCGAGATCCGCGAGGGGTTGAAGCCCTTCCTCAAACAGCTCCGCCGCGAGGTCACCGACGACGACATCACCCGCCTCACCGAGATCCGGATCAAACGCATCTCGAAGTACAACCGGTTCCAGGCCGACGAGCAGATCAAGAAGATCGAAGTCGAGATCAAGGAGACCAAGGCGCACCTCAAGAACCTCGTCGAGTACGCGATCGCGTGGTTCGAGCGCCTCGCCGAGAAGTACGGCAAGGGCGTCAAGCGCCGCACCACCTACGACGAGATCGAGCAGATCAGCGCGCACGCCGTCGTTTCCTCCAACCAGCGACTCTACGTGAACCGCGAGGAAGGCTTCATCGGCCTGAACTGGCGCCAGCACGACTACATCGCCGACTGCAGTATCCTCGACGATGTGCTCTGCATCATGGCCAATGGCACGATGAAGGTCGCGCGCGTCGCCGAGAAGGTCTTCATGGGCCGAGATATCATCCATACCGCCGTCGTGCCGAAGGAAGGCGACACCACCGTCTACACTCTCGTTTATCAGGACGGCGAGAGCGGCAAGGCCTACCTCAAGCGTTTCCAGCTCGGCGGTTTCACCCGCGACAAGCTCTACCCGTTGGCCCCCGAAAACTCGCGTATCGTGTGGCTCGATGTAGCCCGGTCCCCCGCCGAGATGCCGGTCAAACTCCAGATCGCGCTCGACGGCCGCAGCAAGGCCCGCGTGCGCGAGTTCGAGTTCGACGCCTCCGGCCTCGCCATCTCCAGCCGCGGCGCGAAGGGCGTCACCGTCTCCAAATGGCCGGTCAAGGCCGTGAAAGCGCTCGACCTGAAGCTGCGCAGCTAAGCGCCCGCCGGACCCGTCTCCCATGCCCGCAGATCTCCGCCCGTACCGAATACGCGCGGCGCGCCACCGCTCGCCCATGACGAAATTTTAACAGGTCATTGACCTAGAATTTAAAACGTGCGCTGTGTAAGGTGGTTGCATCAGAGTACGGCCACCCCCAGCCATCCTCCCGGATTTTCGCCCAAAACTTCTGCCATGAATCCTAGTTCTTCCGCATCCTCCTCCGGAGGCGACGCACCCACAAATCACCTCGTCGAGCTCACCACGAGCACGCTCCAGGTGATCCGAGTCGAAGCCGGGGCGGTCGGCATGGCGCGCAACGCCGCGCTCGACAACAAGGCCATTCTCGAGCTCCTCCTCAACGAGGCCGCGTCCGATTGGCAGACCGCCGGCTGGAGCGCCGGCGTGGGCGGCTACGTCCCCGCCTCGTCGTGGCACATCGTCACCGAAGAACAGGTACGAGCCGTCGGTTCCGACGCCACCCTCGGCGCCGTCGCCGGCAGCCTGCCACACGGTTTCGCGGGCGATCTCATCGTCGCCGGCTGCTCCGCGGCCAAGGGCGCCCCGGTCGAAGTCGCCGGCGACAACCGCTGGCTGATCGCCGTCGCCCCGAAGGAAGGTCTCGACAAACTCCTCACCGGCGCCGAGCGCTGCAAACTCACGCCCAGCCCGATCGGCCCCGGCGTGCTCGATCACATCGGCGCCGTCAGCCGCCTGCTCCGCGTCACCGGCCAGAACGCCGTCGCCCTCTGGGAACTCGGGCTCGAGCGCTCGCACCTCTTCCTCGTCACCGCCAACGGCGTCGAGGCCGTCGTCCCCTGCGAGGTCAAGTTGACCGATGTGTGGGAAACCATCCGCGCCGAGCTCAACCTGAAATATCAGCTCGCCGCCGCCCGCCTCTTCTACGGCGACCTCTTCGATTTCACCGACGCCGCCCCGCGCGTCGCCGGCGCGCTCGCCCCCGCCCTTTCCTCCGCCCTCGCCGCCCTGCCGGCCCGTGGCGACAAGCCCGCTCTCGCCTGCGCCGGCCTCACCGGCACGCAGAACTGGCTCATCAACCACCTCGCCGCCGCGATCGGCACGACCAACTGGCAACCCGATCCGGAGACCGCGCTCGGCGAATTCCGCCTGCAGGTCGCCGGCGATCTGCTGCCCGGCCAACTCGCCCCCGCATCGTTCGGCCTGCTCCATCGCGCAGGCGTGAACGCGAAGGACGGCAACGCCTGGAAGCCCGTCTGGCACCCGAGCACCGCCGCGAACTTCAAGATCGCCCTGCCTGCAGCGCCCAAGCCCGTCGCGCAACCCGCGAAGCCCGCCCCGGCTCCCGCGCCCAAGCCCGCCGCACCCGCCGCCGCGCCCAAGCCCGCGCCGATCCCCACGCCCATTCCCGCGCCAAAGCCCGCGCCAAAGACTCCGACTCCCGTCCCGCGCCCCGCGCAGCCCGCGCCGCAGCCGACTCCGCAGCCCGCGGCCAAGGCTCCCACGCCGGCCCCGCAACCCGCGAAGCCCGCCGAGGCGCCCAAGCCCGCTCAGCCCGCCAAGCCCGCGCAACCCGCTCCGCAGCCGGCCGCGAAAGCGCCCACGCCTGCTCCCGCTCCACAACCCGCGAAGCCTGCCGAAGCGCCCAAGCCCGCTCAGCCCGCCAAGCCTGCCCAGCCCGCGCAGCAATCGACCGTGGTGAAGCCCCCGGCCCCCGCGGCCCAGCCCGCGAAACCCGCCGAAGCACCCAAGCCCGCGCCGCAGCCGGCCGCGAAAGCCCCGACTCCCGCGCCGCAGTCCGCCGCCAAATCTCCTCTCGCCGCCGCAGCCGCCACCAAGGCTGCCGCCGAAGCCTCCGGCCAACCCGCCAAGAAGAAGGGTGCTCCGATCGGCCTGATCATTGGTCTCGCCGCTGCGGTTATCGTCGGCGGTGGGGCGTTCTTCTTCATCCAGCAGAATAACGCCAAAGCCGAGCAGGAGCGCATCGCTAACCAGCGCCGGATCGAAGAGGCCAACGCCGCCGCCGCGAAGGCCAAGAAGGAAGCGGAGGAAGCCGCCGCCAAGCTCAAGGCGCAAGCCGATGCCGAGATCGCTCGCCTGAAGAAGATCGCCGAGGAGCAGGCCACCATCGCCCGCAACGAAGAAGAGCGTCGCCGCAAGGCGCAGGAAGCGCTCGAGCGCGCCCCCGGCGTCATCACGATCAACACCGTGCCCGAGGGCGCCGAGGTGAGCATCGACGGCAGCGCGCCGCAGCTCACCCCCTCGACCATCACCAACGTCACGCCGGGCATGCGCCGCGTCGAGATCACCCTCCCGGGTTACGATCCCGTCACGCAGCTCGTCGAAATCAAAGGTGCTCAGACACTCGATCTCGGAGTCGTCAACCTCCAGAGCATCCTCGGCACGCTCATGCTCCGCAGCGAACCGGCCGATGCCGAATACGCGGTCTTCCCCGCCGACAAGGCCGACGGCCCGCCGCTCCGCACCGGCCGCACTCCCGGCAGCGTCGACAAGCTCCCGCCCGGCGAATACGTGATCAAGTTCGCCCGCCCCGGCCTCGTCCCCACCACGGAACACGCCACGATCGCCGGCAAGCAGGTCGTCGACGTGAACAGCACCTTCATCGTCGGCGGCGTCTCGCTCACCAGCAATCCCTCCGGCGCCGCCGTCCGCATGAACGGCGAATACCTCGGGGTGACGCCGCTCGTCCGCCCCGAGATCCAGCCGACCGCAGCGACCTTCGAGTTCACACTGCCCAATCACGAGCCGCTCAAGCTCAGCGGTGAAATCACGAACAAGGAAACGCTCCGCCTCCATGCCGAGATGCTCCATGTCGACCGCATCGCGAAGCCTTCCGAGGTGAAGAGCGCGCCGAAGATCCTCGCGACCGCCCGGCCCGAGATTCCGGACAACCTCGCTCCGATCCAAGGCGAAGTGATCATCTCCGTCGTCGTCACCAAGCAGGGCACGATCCGCGATATCCGCGTCGACAAGTCCTCGAATCCCGCGCTCACCGAGCCCTGCCTGAAAGCCGTGAATCTCTGGAAATTCGGCCCGGCGATCAGCAAGTCCGGTCAACCGGTGAACATGCGTATCTCCGTTCCGTTCAAGGTCGACGTGAAGGAAGGCGCCACCGCGAACAACGAGGATGCCAACCTCCCGTTGCACATGCGCCACTGAGCGTCCGCGCTACTTTCACTTCCGAACCCGCCGCGAGCCCCGCTCCGGCGGGTTTCGTTTTTCCCGAGATCGGGCGCTTACCGGCCGGCAGTCATCCAGCGCGCGCGGGCCGCCGGAGGATGTTTCTCGAGCGCATAGCGCAACATCGTCCGCGGCATACGCGCCGCGTGCGCCGCGAGAAAACCATCGAGCGCGGCGCGGTCGCGCTTCCCGACTTCGCGCAACATCCAGCCGACCGCCTTGTGCATCAGGTCGTGCGGATCGTCGCGCAGCATCGCGGCGAGCCGCAGTGTGTCGGCAAACTCGCCGTGCCGGATAAAGTGGAACGTCGCCAGCACCGCGATGCGCCGCTCCCACAGCAAGGATGAGCGAGCAAGTCGCTCGAGCGTGCGCGTCCGCTCCGGACGTCCGTGCAACCACGCGCCGACCACATGCTCAGCGGTCACGTCGACCAGGTCCCAGTTGTTGATCCGCCCGACCTTCGCACTCGCGAGGTAAAACGCGTGCAGATCCCGTCTCGTCTCCACCTCGGCCGTCCGCGCGAAGCGGCGCACGACCAGCAGCAGCCCGGCAAGCCGATCCTCGTGCCACGGCGAGGCCACGAGCTTGGCGATCTCCGCCAGCGGCAGTCCGTCGCCGCGTCGCACCAGCGCGCGGATCTGCGGGACCTTCAGCCCCCTGAACCGATCACCTTCCGCGTAGCCGCCCGGGCCGGTCTTGAAGAACCGCTGGAGATCCGGCACGCGCGTCGCATCGGCCTGCGCGGCCAACGCCGCCTGGACCTCCGCGGCGGTGCTCCACTCGGCCGCAGCCCCGGCGCTCCCGCAACGCGTTGGCGCCGGGCGTCTCAACGAAACTCGCTCCAGTCGTGGATCACCGGCGTGCCGTCGGGCGTCGGCGCCACGCCGGGTCGCGTAAGCCGGCGATTGAAATGCAGCACATGCATGCCGAGATCCACAGCCGCTGCGATATCGAGGTCGTGCCGGTCGCCGACGGCCAGCACGCGGTGGCCATCGCAGGGCCCGAGTCCCGCCATCGAAAGCGCCTCCATCCCCAGCAGCGGATTGGGTTTCTTGAAACCGTGCGTCGCACTATCGAGCACGAAACGGAAATACCGGCTCAGCCCGAAGCGCTCGAGCTGCCGCTGCGGCATTCCGGGCACGAGCGAGTTCGTCACCACGCCAAGCGCGCGCCGCGCGTACCAGTATTTCAGCATGTCTTCCACGCCCGGTGCCGGCCGCAGCAGCGCGGAATAGTCCGCCTCCCATTCGCGCAACAACTGCTCCGCCGCCGCACTGCACGCCTCGCGCGTCGGTTTCGTGGGCGCTTCCTGCAAGGTTTGCCGCAACCGCTCCGCCAGGATCGTCTCCCGCCCGAGCCGAAGCGTCTGCGCGCGGACCTTGGCGTAGGCCTCCCGGAATTCGGCCACATCGCCGAAGAAACCAAGCTCCACCGCCCGGCGCGGCACGCCCAGCAAACTGCCCTCCTCGCCCGTCGAATCGAAATCGTCGATCAACGTGTTGAAGCAGTCGAAGAAGATCCAGTCGAAGTCCGGGAGCTGCATGCGAATCGGGGAAGTGCCTGCTGGGGAGGAGGCTAGCTTCACCGTCTCCGGGACCGGAGGCAAGAGTCGCGTGGGCGGTTTTCCTCAATCTCGTCATCGAGCGATCGCAGCTCGTCGCACCGAAGATCGGCGCGGGAGCAATCGGCGGTTGTGCATCTTTTGGCAAATCCTGCGCACCCCATTCCCGAGCTTCACTCCCGCCCAATTCCCTTCTTAACTCCGTGCTCCTTCCGCCTCTCAAACGACACTTTCTCACACCCCCTTTCCACATGAGCACGCCCGCCTTCGAATACCACGAACCGTTCCCGCTCGGTCCCGACACGACCCAGTACCGCAAGCTCGACGTCGCCCCCGACCTCGTGAAGGTCGAAAAATTCGGCGACAACGAGATGCTCGTCGTGAAGCCCGAGGCGCTCGAGATCCTCGCCAACGCGGCGATGAAGGACTGCTCCTTCATGCTCCGCCCCGCCCACCTCGAGCAGGTCGCCGCCATCCTCGCCGACCCCGAGGCCTCGCCCAACGACCGCGGCGTCGCCCTCGCCATGCTCCGCAACGCCGACGTCGCCGCGAAAGGCGTTCTCCCCTTCTGCCAGGACACCGGCACCGCCACCGTCGTCGCCAAGAAGGGCCAGCAGGTCTGGACCGGCTTCAACGACGCCGAGTTCATCTCCAAAGGCATCTGGAAGACCTACACCGAGGAAAACCTCCGCTACTCCCAGACCGTCCCGCTCACGATGTACGACGAGGTCAACAGCGGGAACAACCTCCCCGCCCAGATCGACATCTACGCCGGCAAGGGCGACCACTACGACTTCCTCTTCGTCGCCAAAGGCGGCGGCTCGGCGAACAAAACCTACCTGTATCAAGAAACCAAGGCGCTGCTCAACCCGGCCAGCCTCGAGAAATTCGTCCTCGATAAGATGACGTACCTCGGCACCGCCGCCTGCCCGCCCTATCACCTCGCCATCGTCATCGGCGGCACCTCCGCCGAGACCTGCCTGAAGACGGTGAAGCTCGCGTCCACGAAATATTACGACTCGCTCCCGACCTCCGGCAGCAAGGGCGGCCGCGCGTTCCGCGATGTCGAGCTCGAGGCCAAGTTCCTCAAGCTCGCCCAGCAATGCGGCATCGGCGCGCAGTTCGGCGGCAAGTATTTCGCCCTCGATGTCCGCGTCGTCCGCCTCCCGCGCCACGGCGCCTCCTGCCCCGTCGGCATCGGCGTCTCCTGCTCGGCCGACCGCAACATCAAAGCCCGAATCGACCGCGACGGCCTCTGGGTCGAGCAGCTCGAAACGAATCCCGGCCGCTTCATCCCGGAAAAGTATCGCGGCGTCTACAAACCGCGCGGCGTGAAGATCGATCTCAACCGCCCGATGAAGGACATCCTCGCCGAGCTCACGAAGTATCCGATCACCACGGAACTCGCGCTCACCGGCACCATCATCGTCGCCCGCGACATCGCCCACGCGAAGTTCAAGGAACGTCTCGATAAGGGCCTCGGCCTCCCGCAGTACCTCAAGGACCACCCCGTGTACTACGCCGGTCCGGCCAAGACCCCGAAGGGCTATGCCTCCGGCTCGTTCGGCCCCACCACCGCCGGCCGCATGGACAGCTACGTCGACCTCCTCCAATCCCACGGCGGCTCCCTGATCATGCTCGCGAAGGGCAACCGCTCGCAGCAGGTCACCGACGCCTGCAAGAAGCACGGCGGATTCTACCTCGGCTCGATCGGCGGCCCCGCGGCCATCCTCGCGCAGGAGAACATCAAGAAGATGGAGCTCATCGAGTATCCGGAACTTGGCATGGAGGCCGTTTACAAGATCGAGGTGCAGGACTTCCCGGCGTTCATCCTCGTCGACGACAAGGGCAACGACTTCTTCAAGTCGCTCACCGCCTGCCCGAAGGCGCACTGAGCGCCGCTCCGCGTAGGGTCGGACCTCGCGTCCAACCGTCCACTCTCCCTCCACGGCCGCGCCTCACCGCGCGGCCGTTTTCTTTGCCGGTCCTGTGTCTCCACCTGCGACGGGAAGCCAAGCGGAACCCGCCCGTTCGGGGCCGTGCTCCTTCGCGGCCACAGCCCCAGCGTTTCGTTCCTGCCTACCCGGGTTATGCTTGAGACCGCATGTCAACTATTGATTGACATGACACAAGCAGCCTGCCGCCTCTACTCAGGCATCGAGTCGAGCCGCTTCGCTCGCACCGCGAGGAAAAATGCGGTGCCGCCGCCGAGCAGGTAGAGATTGAATGTCAGCAGTCTCCAGAGCACCAGCACCGCACCGACCAGCGCCACCGGCACGAAGGCCGGCAGGATCAGCGCCGCCAGCACCTCGACTGCGCCGCCACCGCCGGGCACCACCACCGCCATCGACAACATGAACAGCAGCCCCTGTGCTAGGAACAACGGCACCGGGTTCACCGGCGTGTGCATCGCCCAGAGGATCAACGGCAGCAGGCTGTAACGACAGGTCCATTGCAGCGCCGCCAGCAGAAAGTTCACCACGAGCGCGCTCTTCCTCCGTCCCCACAGCAGCGCGAGCGCCGCGCCCATCCGCCGCAAAGTGCGCGATGTCGCGTGACGCAGGAAACGATGCCTCGCCGGCAGACGCCGCTTCCGTCCGAAATGCGTCGCGCCCGCCAAGCGTTCGATCAGCCGGTGGAACCACGCGCTGCGGAGCAGCATCATGATCCCCGCCGCAGCGGCGATGCCGGCCCCGGCAATCGGGAGGAGCATCCGTCCATCGAAGCGCGCGAGCACTTTCGCGAACAAGGCGTCATGCAGCATCACCCAGACGGCGAACGGCGCGAGCAAGGCGAAGAACAGCACGTCGATCGCCGCATCCGACGCCAGCATCGACCCACTGTGCGCCACGGGCACGCCGGCGCGTTTCAACAGCGTGAGGCGGATTACGGCACCACCGATGCCGGCCGGTGTCGCCGCAACACCAAATTCCTGTGACAGCGACGTCTGCAACGCCGTGCGGTAGCGCAGCGGATGCCCCAACGCGCGGCAGAAGATCCACACGCGCGCGCCATTGCAGGCCCAGGCTATGAGCACCATCCCGACGAGAAGCGGCAGCCACCACAGGTTGAACTCGCGCAAGTGCGTCCACGTCTCCGGCCGCACCGTGAAGAGAAACACCGCGACCGTCGCCACACCGGCCAGCGCCGCACCCTGCAGCACCCAGCGCAGCATCTTCTTCGGTTCAATATGGGTCGACGTCTTCATGTCTGTACCCGGTTTCGGTGAAGCCGGCCTCCGGAGGCTCCGCTCCTAGCTGGGGCGAACGCCGCCTTCACTTCGCACCTCCGAGCGCGGGTGTACCGGCGGGCAGCAGATCGCGATAGCATGCCGCGGTGCGGTCGCACAGATGCCGCGCGATCGTTGCGCGCACCGAAGTCTCGATCGCCGGGTGCGCGAAATCCACCGGATGCACCGCGACGCGTAGCACGGGCGCGCGTCGATTCCAGGCGCCCCACAGCCGCACCCAACCGCGCGAGCAGAGGCGTCGCCACGCAGCGCGAACACTCCACACCAGCACGGGGGCATCGACCGTCACGCCGCCGTGCAGCAGCTCCACGTTGCCCCACCGCGTCGTGTAATGAAAGCCGAGCGCGCACAGCGCCTCGCGGGCGGGGTCACTCAGCAGCCACGCCGGCGCGGTGAAGCCCCACACCGGCACGCCGCAACCGTCGCGCACGATGCGCAGTCCTTCGCGCAAGCGGCGCTCCGCCTCGTCGCGGCCGATCTGGTAGAACTCGCCCTCGCCGGCCGTGTAGTGTTTGCCCATCGCGCGCTGCACGGCGTTGCCGGTGACCTCGGTCGCCTCGTGCACGTAGGCGTGGAGGCAGGCCTCATGCCCTTCCTCGACACGCGCGCGTAGCCACGCTGCAAACTCCCGATCCTCGTCGCACGCCGGCGCACCATGCCAACGCGGCACCACGAGCAACGTCGTCCGCGTCACGCCGATCGACCGGCACAACTCGAGAAACCGCTCGCACTGCGCCCGCGAGCCGGGGTGAAGGTCGTGGAAGGAAACGATCAGTTTGCGGTCGGTGGTCATTATCGAGTGCGGCGGTTCGACGCCGCTTTCCCCGCCGCGGCCCACCGCGGCGCAGAGTCGACCTGCGAGTCGGTGAACCGGCCCGTCCAAAGCGGCGTCGAACCGCCGCACGCCATGTTCGGAACGCGCATACTCACACTCGCCCCCTGCTAGGATCGTGTTGCGCGAAATCCATGCACGCGGTCGCGAGGTACACGGGCTCCGTGGTGAGGTGATCCCATTTCGAGATGCGACGGCGCTCGAGAATCTTGAAGCCGTAACGCTCGAACATACGCGCCGTGCGCGTGTCGTCGCGCACCTGCATCTGCCCGAAAACGCCGCGCACATCGCCGCGCGCCGCGAGCGCCTTCACATACGGGAAAATCAGGATACGCGTCGCCTGGCCGTTCCGGTAGGGCGGCAGGAGGTTGATATGGAAATGGGCCATCCGCTCGGGCGCCGCCGGCGTCTCTTTTCCGGCGCGGGTGAAGATCCACCAGAGGAACTTCAGGCTGGCGCGATTGTACCGGAACGTCGCGATCCGCCACAGGCCCTTCGGCACGATCACAAACATGAGCAGCAACGCGCTGATCCAGGCGTTGTAGCGGTAGCGCCGGCAGCCGAGCAGGTAGCCGACGACCTCGCCTGTCTGGTCGTCCTCGGCGATGAGCGAGTAGTCGTACTCCCAGTCGGTGTAGTAGCGCGTGAGGTAGTCGGCGAAGACATCGCGGTCGCAGAACACCGGATCGATCGGGTTGCCCATGCAGCCGGTGTCGGCGCAGATGCGGCGGACGGCCGCGCGGTCAGCAGGCGTGTACGGGCGAACTCGGCAAGAAGGCATCGGGGACGAAGGAGGAAAACCCTATTGAGGCCCGACACCACACCAGGCGGAAGGCGGAAATGAGCGGAGTTCATCGCGCACGGTCCCTCGACCGCGCGGATTCCCACGGCCACGCGCAGCGCGGGGCTACCGCGCCCCGGCGGGATCGACGACCGGAACGGCAACGTTTGGGGAGCGCCGGTTCTCGTCGATGAGCCGCTGGTAGAGCGTGAAGATCTGTTCGAACGTGCGCTCGATCGAGAAGCGCTCGGCCAACGCGTGATGGCGGGCGGCGCGCGTCGCGGGCGTGAGCACCGGCCGGGCGAGCGCCGCTTCGATCGCGGCGGCCAACGAACCCGCGGTGCCGTCCTCGGCGAGCAACGGACTTTTTTCGCACGAGAGGCTTTCCTCGAGACCGCCGCCGCGCACCGCGAGCACGGGCGTGCCGCAGGACTGCGCTTCGAGCGAGACGATGCCGAAGGTCTCCCAGCGGCCGGCGTGCACGAAGAGGTCGGCGGCGCTGTAGAGGTCCGCGAGGCGTTCGGCAGATTCGCAATAGGGCAACCAAGTGAGGTTCGGGCGGTGGTTCGCTTCGAGGTGCACCCAGCCGTCGAGTTCACCGTCGCCGACGAGCGCGAGGTGCACGCGCGGCGCGTCGGGCGAGAGGCGGTCGAGCGCGCCGATGAGATTCTTGATGCCCTTCTCGCGCGCGAGTCGGCCGACAAACAGCAGGAGGCGCGCATCGCGCGGCACGCCGAATTCCGCCCGTACGCGCTCGCGTGAATCCCGCGGACGGAAGAGCGAAGTGTCGGTGCCGAGCGGGATGTGCTCGATGCGCTGGATGCCGCCGCGGCGCAGCGTGTTCACGAGGTGCTCGCTCGCGACGATCGTCGCATCCATGCGGTTGTAGAGCCGACGGATATAGCGGCGGATCGGCGAGGAGAGCCCGCGGGCGATGAGCTTGCCGGAGAAACGCACGATCGTGCGGTCGAGCGCGCGCGGGAAATCCGAGTGGTAGAACGCGACGACCGGGATGCCGAGTTGTTGCCCCGCCTCGAGCCCGATCCACGCCGTGCGGTACGGATCGCCGATCTCGATGAGATCCGGTTTTTCGCGACGCACGGCCTCCATGATGCGGCGCTTGTCGAGGAGCATGCGGTAGCTCTTCGAGCCGGGCAGGCGGCGCGACTCGATTTCGTACACGGCGTGGCCCGGGCCGGCGGTCACGTGGTTGCGGTACGACGGGATGATCAGGACATGCCGGCAGCCCGGGCGCGCCTCGAGGCGGATGCGTTTGTCGTGCAGGTAACGCTTCACGCCCCCGCCCAGCGGGCTGTGGAACTGGGCGATGTCGCAGATCGTCATGGCGCGTTGGGAGCCCGGAAAATTGGCGCGCCCACCGGGTGGCGACAACCTCGTAACTGCACCGGAGCCCCCGATCCGCGCGTGCGACGTTTTCGCGTCCGCGGACCGGGCAGAGCCAGCGACGAGTCGCCAAACGGCGTTTGCGCGGCGCGTCGCGGCGGCCTTTCCTTCCCGGCGTGCCCTATTCGCCCAAGCCGCTCGTCTCGCCCGCCGCACTCGCGATCGCGGTGCTCGGCGCGGCCGCGGTGCTCGGCCTCGGCTTTTGGGCCTACGAGGTGAACCACGACGCCGTGCTCGGACTGTTCCAGGAGACGGCGCTCTGGATGCGGCGGCTGCCGTGGCCGGTGTTCTACCTGACGGTCGCGCTCCTGCCGTTCGCCTTCTGCCCGATCAGCCTGCTCTACCTGTCGGCCGGTGCCGTGCATGGCTTCTGGCTGAGCTTCGCGGGCATCATGGTGGCGATGGCGGTGAACATCACGCTGAGCTACTGGCTCGCGGCCGGTCCGCTGCACGGCCTGATCGCGCGGTGGTTCGCGAGACGCGGACGCGCGATCCCGGTGCTGCCGGAGAGCGAACACATCTGGGCGGTGCTTGCCGTGCGATTCACGCCGGCATTTCCGCTGATCGTGCAGAACTATCTGCTCGGCCTCGCGCACGTGCCGTTTCGCAAATATTTCTGGGTCTCGCTCGCGGCGGAGGCGGTGATCGCGTTCGGCTACATCCTCGCGGGCGATGCGCTCACGGAGGATCACCCGGGCTATGTGCTCGCGGCGTTCGGCTGCGTCGTGGGCGCCGTGGTGCTCGCGCGGCTGTTGCGCGGGATGTTTGCGAAGAAGGTCCATCCGCTCGACGAGCAGCGCGACGCGCCGGCGGAGGACAACAAAAAGGGCGAGCCCTGATCGGCTCGCCCGGAAGAGTGGCGACGAACGCGCGGCCGCTCAGTTGCCCGCGGCGTTGCTGATGTCGGTCATCAGGTCGCGCGCTTCTTGCGGCGGCGTGATCCAATCGGCCCAGAGCAGCTCCGGCATCGTGCGCTCGGTCTGGTAGTAGACGCGGTTCGCGTTGTTGTCGGCCGCGAGCCAGCCGGTCTTCACTTTGGCGCCGGCGAACAGGCCGCTGTTCTTCTGATAGACGTAGACGGGCGCCTTGATGATCTGCGTGGCCTCCTGGACATCAGCCGTGCGCGGACCGGCGACAGCGGCGGCATCGGCGCCGAAGTTGAAACGCGCGCGGTACAGCAGACGGGCACCGACCTCGTCGTTGATCACATAGATCGTGTTCACCGATTTCGCGCCGAGCTGGAACCCGAGGCTCGCCTCGCCGGCGTCGAGGAAGGTCGGCACGCTCCAGCCGCCGTTGGCACGCCGGACCATCGCGACACCGTAGCCGCCCTTGCCGCCGATGAGGAAACCGGCCTGGAACTCGTTCACGATCACGAGCGCCTTGGCGTTGCGCAGCACCTCGGCCGGGATCGCGGTGGCCGGATCGGCCTGGAATTCCTGGAAGATCGCCTCACAGCTCTCGAGCTGGGTGACGAGCTTCTTGCGGTCGTCGGCATGGAGCGCCAGCGGGATGGCGACGAGTGCGGCGACGAGAGTGACAAGGGAGCGCAGGTGCATGGTACTGAGATTCGAGGAGCAGAAACGTGTTCCGGCTTACAGTTGCACGCGGGAGCTACTGTAAATCCGGCACTCGCGCAAGCCCGGCGCCGCAGCGATTCGCCACGACGCCGAGCCGTCGGCCCTCCTCCAGGCGGTCGGTCGGCCTTCAGGCCGCCTTGCCGCCGTACCAATCGATCTTCCGCGTCGCCCACATTCCGACACCGAGCAACGCGAACAACGCGGCCGTGCCCGCAAGCAGCGCGTAATCGTGCAGCTGCAGTATGAAATAGAGGTACGCGTACGTGCCGGCCAACCCGCCGCCGACGATCAAGCAACGTTTCCCGGTCCGGAGCACGCTCGCGCTGTACCCGGTCACGAGCGCTGTGCTCGCCGCGGCCGCCGCGCCATAGGCCAACCCCGCGGCGACGAACTCGCTGAGCGCCAGATAGCCGAGGAAAAACAACACCAGCGCCGCGCCGACCATCAGGTACTGCAACGGATGGATCCGGAGCCGCGCGGTGACTTCGAACAGGAAGAAGTTCGCGAACACCAACAGGAGAAACAGCACGCCGTACTTGATCGCGCGCTCGACGAGCCGGTACGCGTCGACCGGCTGGAGCAACGTCACGTCGACCGCCGAGCTGTTGATCTGTTGTGCCGTCACCTCACCCTGCCCCGCGCCCTCGGTCCATTGCTGCGGATAACCGCGGCCGAAATACGACTGCTCCCACGTGGCGTCGAAACCCTCCGCGCCGACGGTGCGCCGCGTCGGCAAAGCCGCACCACCGAAGCTTGGGTCCGCCCAACTCGATTTGAGCGCCACGCGGTTCTGGGCGCCCACCGGCGCGATCGCGAGACGCGCGCTGCCCTGCACCGTCATTTCCGCCGAGAAGGCCACGCCCGCGGCCGCGCTCGCCGGATCGAGTTTCACCGCCGCCTCGAGTGTCTCGCCCCAGCCTTCCCGCGGCGCACCCGGCTCGAGCACAACCTGCTGTTCGCCCCACGCAAGCACCGGCGCCGCGCGCAAGCCGCGCGGATACGAGAGGCCGAGAAACAAACGCGCCTTCGCCCACTCGAACGTCGCACCGTCGATGCCGAGCGCCACCGCGTTCGGGCTGAACCGACCGCGCACGGCAAGCCGCGTCTCGTACACCGGGATCGTGAAAATGCCGCGCTGGCGCAGCGACGGATCGAGCGTGCCGGCCACCTCCAGCTCCGTCGGCAGGAAGTACGCCGTGGCGCGCACCGTGCGCACTTCTTCGGTACGAACCGGGACGCCGCGGGAGTCGTTCACCTCGCGCACCATTTTCGCGGCGTACGTGAACGGCACCGCGAGCACCGGGCCGGCAAGGGTTTGTTCACCGCCCCACGTCTGCGCGATCTCCGCGCGCGCCTCCTCGCGGAAACCCAGCCGCTCGCGCCGCACGCCGTCGATCAACAGCAGCGCGATCCAAAGCAGCCCGATCAGAAAACCGATCGCGATGAGCTTCAGGCCGGTGGCGAAGCCGCGCATGTTCGCGGCGGCAGGGAGCGGAGGCGGAACAACAGGCGGAGTTTCCATGCCGCCAGTCTCCACCGCGCGCGTGAAGCCCTGATGAAGCCGGCATGAAATGACGACGAAAACGTCCGCCACCAGCTCGCGCGCGCGACGTCTGCAACGTCAGGCCGCCGGCAGCCGCAAAGTCGCGCGAGCCC
>DATGXA010000135.1:0-12341 GCA_035299125.1 Opitutaceae bacterium | reverse complement strand
CAAGGTGGTGCCTGTGCCGCCGTTCTGGGGCGGGTTCCGCGTGGTGCCGGCGACGATCGAGTTCTGGCAGGGCCGGCCGAGCCGGTTGCACGACCGGTTGCGCTACACGCGCGCGGCGGACGGTTCGTGGACGCGTGAGCGGCTGTCGCCCTGAACAAAGGCGAGAGGCGAAAGACGAGAGGCCGAAGGCGCCCGGCGCGGCGGAACTTCGCGAGGGCGTTTTGCGAACGAGCGGTTTCCCGCAAACGTTGGCGCGCACCAACCCAATCCAACGATGAAACTCTACATCGTCCGCCACGCCCACGCTGTCACCGAGGAGGAGGATCCCGCGCGTCCGCTCAGTGCGAAGGGCCGCGAGGCGGCGCAGGAGATGGCGCGCTGGCTGCGGCGGCAGGCCGCGCCGGACGTGGAGGAGATCTGGCACAGCGCGCTCGTGCGGGCGCGCGAGACGGCGGAGCTGTTCGCCGAGGGCCTGCGGCTGAAATCGCGGCTGCGCGAGGTGCCGGGCCTGCTGCCGGAGGTGCCGCCGGCGACGATGGCGACGGCGCTCGCGCGTCACCACGAATCGGTGATGATCGTCGGACACGAGCCGCAGCTCTCCGCGCTCGCGGCGCTGCTGCTCGGGATGACGGACGGCGTGGTGGAATTCAAAAAGGGCTCCGTGCTCTGCCTTGAGCGCACGGTCCGCGGCGGTCCGTGGACGCTCGCCTGGCTCGTGAGCCCGACGCTGATCGCCGACGCGGACTGAGGCGGGACTAGGCAATCGAGAGCCGAGCGTCGAGAGACGAGAGCTGGCCGATCGCGAGTCCTCACGAAGGATTGGATGGGTTCGAGGGAGGGCGAGGCGTCACCGCCGAGCCGCGACTCACCCGTTCTCCCTGCGGAAGCATCTGCGAGAGGGTGCGCCCGACCGCAGACACGATCTCCTCCGAAGCTGCAGCTCGGCTGGGCGCGTTTCCGGTCTTGGTTTCGCGCGGCGCAGGCGTTGAGGATCGCGCGCGATGAGAATCTTCCTCACCGGCGCGTCGGGGTTGCTCGGCGGCAACTTTGCCGCGGTGGCAGCGCGCGCCGGACACGACGTGATCGGCACGATCGGAACGTGGTCCGGTGCGCCGCTCGCCGGACTCGCGCAACAGCTCCACCTTGATCTGCGCGACGGCGCGGCGCTGGCGGCGGCCGTGCGCGCGGCGCGGCCGGAGGCGATCGTGAACGCCGCGGCGCTGTCGGAGCCGGCGCAGTGCGAGCGTGAGCCGGAGTTGGCGGCGGCGCTCAATGTCGCGTTGCCGCGCCAACTCGCGGAACTCGCGGCGGAGCTCGACGCGCGGGTGGTGCATGTCTCCAGCGAGCAGGTCTTCGACGGCACGCGCGCGCCGTACCGCGTGGCCGATCCGGTGGCGCCGCTCACGCTCTATGGTCGCCAAAAAGCGGACTCGGAGCGCGTGGTGCTCGCCGTCACCGCCGGGCGCGCGGCGGTGGTGCGCGTGCCGCTGCTGATGGGCAACAGCCCCGGCGGACGACGGAGCGTGCACGAGCGACTGCTGCGCGACTGGTGCGAGGGCCGCGTGGCGCGGCTCTTCACCGACGAGATCCGGCAGGTCTGCATGGCCGACAATCTCGCGGCGGCGCTGCTCGAGCTCTGCGCGCCGGAAGCGCCCGCCGGAATCCTGCACTGGGCGGGCGCGGAGCCGGTGTCGCGCCACGAGCTCGGTCGCGCGCTCGCAGCGTGCTTCGGCGTGCCGACGGATAACCGGCTCGTGGCGACGCAGCTGGCGGGCACGGCGCTGGCGGCCACGCGGCAGCACGATCTGTCGATGGATCTGTGGCCGTTGAGCGAAGCGCTGACGACGAAGCCCGAGCCGCTCGCGGTCCAGCTCGAGCGTTTGGTGCTTCCCGCGGAGTTGCGTGGGTCGATCGCGCGGCTGCGGAGCGGAGGCTGACGTTGCCCGCCGGCCTCGGCCGGCGCGGTGTATCGGGATACCGCCCGGGCGGGCGCCGGCCGACGTTGCGACGCCCCGGGAAACTGCGCAGCGTGGCGGCATGTTCACCCCCTGTGCTCGTACCCCGTTTGTCCTCCCACGCGCGGCGCGGCCGCGGCGTGCGTTGTTGTCGGTGCGCCGGAGAAGCTTCCGCCCGCTCGTCGCTCTGCTGCCGTTCGCGCTCGGGTGCGCCGTCGAAGCGCTCGGCGCCGGTTCGGACCAGGCGATCGCGCCGGCCGACGGCCCGCGGCTGAACCAGGTCGGCCTGCCGACCTGGGCGGAGAAACGTTTCATCATCGCGGAGAGCGAGGGCGTGGCGCCGGGTGCGTCGTTCGCCGTGCGCGCGGCCGTGGGCGGTCGCGTGGTGGTGCAAGGTCGGCTCGACGAAGCGGTGCACGACGAACGGCGCACCGGGGGCGAGCGTGTGCTCACGGGCGAGTTCTCGGCGTTGCGCGCGCCGGGCCGCTACGAGCTGGTGGTGGCCGGGCGCGCGGCGCAGCTCGTGGTGGGCGACGATTGCTACCGGGCGCTGTGGCGCGACGCGTTTCGCTGTTTCCCGCTGATTCGCGCGGGAGTGGCGATCCAGGATCCGGAGACGGGCATCGCGCATCCGGCGTCGCACACCGGCCCCACGGCGGTGGCCGGTAGCGAGGAGCGGCGCGACGTGACCGGCGGCTGGTACAACGCCGGCGATTTCGGCCGCTGGGTGCACATGGCGTCGATCACGTGCTCCTATTTTCTGCACCTGCAGGACTGCGGCGGGCTCCCGGATCCGGCGTTTGGCCTGCCGGATTCCACGCCCGGCTCGACGGCCCTGCTGCGCGAGGCGCGGTGGGGTCTGGAATGGATGCTGAAGATGCAGAACGCCGACGGCAGCGTGATGCACAAGGTCGATTCCGAGCCGCATCTGGATGCGTGGGGCGTCGCGCCGCAGGACGATCCCTACCAGCACTTCGTGCGCTATTGCTCGTCGATCGACGCCGGCAACTTCGCCGCCGTGATGTACCAGGCGGGGCGCGCGTACCGTGCGGAAGACGCGGCGTTTGCGGACCGCTGCGCGGCGGCGGCCGAGCGCGCCTGGCATTGGCTCGCCGGGAATCGCGCCGTGCCGCACGGCGATCCGTATTACGTCGATCCGGACGCGAACTCCGAGTGGCTGCGTGCCGCGTGCGAGCGGCTGGTCTCGCGCGACGATCCCGCGCTCGCGGCCGAGGTGCGGGAGAAACTGCGTGCGACTCAGCTTCCGCCGGTCACGTGGCCGGAGCCGGCGTTGCTCGGCGTCTACAGCCTCGCGCGTTGCGGTGCGGATGCGGAGCTGCGCGCGGTGGCACGCGGCGCGATCGAGCGCATGGCGGAGGAGCAGCTGCGGATCGCGGCGGCCAACGCGTACCGCGTGGCGTTGCCGCCCGAAGGCTACTCCTGGGGTTGCGCCGAGCGCGTGCTGCACGCCGGCAGTGCGCTGGCGTTGGCGTACGAGCTGACGGGGCGTCGGGAGTTTCTCGATGCCGCGGGCGCGCAGCTCGACTGGCTGCTCGGGCACAACGCGCTCGGGTATGCGCTGGTTTCCGGCCATGGCGAATGCGGCGTGCGCGCGCCGTACCACTGGACCTGCATCGCGCTCGGCAAGCTCATGCCCGGTTGGGCGAGTGGCGGTCCCAACGCCTACCCGCAGGGCGCGGACAAACCTTTGGTCGCGCTCCAACAAGCCGGCACGCCGCCCGCGCGCTGCTTCCTCGACTATTGCACGAAGGACGGCTCGTGGGCCTCGAACGAAGGGCAGACGGCGGGCAACGCCCCGCTCGTGTTCCTCACGGGCGTGCTGTCGCGCGGCCCACGGCCGGAGGAGGCTGCCGCGGCGGGCGCGAAGTGAGGCCCGCGGCGTTGCGCTCGGAACATCGGGCGCTGCGCGGCGGAGTCTGCGCGGTCGCGTCGCGTGGGCCGGCGGAGCTCGACGCGAGCCCGCGGCGGTGTTTCACCTCTTCTTCCAGGGCGTGGCGGCGAGGGCGCGCTCGGCCTTGAGCTTGAGGTAGCTCGTCACGCGCCCGGTCTCGAGCCGGCCCGCGGCGAGCCCGGCCTGCACCGCGCAACCGGGCTCGGTGCCGTGACGGCAGTCGCGGAAACGGCACTCCGCGGCCGCGGCGGCGATCTCGGGAAACAGCTCCTCGAGCGGCGTATCGAGATCCCAGAACTGGAATTCGCGCATGCCAGGCGTGTCGAGCAGCAGCACGCCGCCCGGGCCCACGAGCAGCTCGCGGCTGGTCGTGCAGTGCCGGCCCTTGGCGTCGGCCTCGCGCACCTCCTGCACGGCCTGCACCTCGTCGCCGAGCAGGCGGTTGACGAGCGAGGATTTGCCCACGCCGGAGGTGCCGAGAAACGCGACCGTTTGCCGGCGCACGAGCCACGGTTTGAGTGCCTTGGCCCCGCCGCGTTTCTGCGCGCTGGCGGTGACGACCGGCGCGCCGCCGGCGATGCGCTCGACCGCGGCGCGCTCGGCCGCGGGGTCGTCGTGGAGGTCGGCCTTGTTGAGCACCACGACGGGCGCGATGCCGCCGGAGCGCACGGCGGTGAGAAAACGTTCAATGCGGCGATGGTTCACCGGCTGGTCGAGGCCCGCGACAATGAAGACGGTGTCGAGGTTCGCCGCGAGGATCTGCTCCTCGGCGCGGCGGTGGCCGGCCGCTTGGCGCGAGAGCACGGTGCGGCGCGGGAGCACGGCGAGCAGGCGCGCGCGGGGCTCGTCGGCGCGCGGCTCGACCGCCACCCAGTCGCCCGCGACGGGCAGCTCGGCGCGCTTGGTGGAGCGGTGCCGGAGTTTGCCGGCCGGCTCGGCGAGGATCTCGCCGTCGGCGGTCGTAACGCCCCAGCCGCGTCCAAAATCGGCGGTGACACGCGCGGGCACCACGCCCGGAGCGGCCAGCGGCGTGAAGGCGGCGGCGAAGGTGTCGTTCCAACCGAGGTCGGCGAGGCTCATCTCAAAGGACAGAAGACAGAAGTGGGAAGAATCTGGAACTCAGGAAATCAGGAAAGCGGAGGAGAGCTGCGTTGCGCGGAAGCGACAATGCTCAGGCTTCACGCGTACAAGCCGCCAAGGACTCGGTCGCAGATGGACCACGGATGGGCACGGATGAGTGGAGCAGAAACGCCGCGGGTTCCCCTGCGCGGGGACGTGTTTATCCGTGGAATCTGCGGTTTCTGATGCAGGTTGCTTGAGGCGGTCGAGTGTCGCGGGCACGAGCGGCGAGCGCCGGAGATCCAAGGCGACGCTCGATCGCGCGAGCCGGTGGCCGATTGCCGCACACCGATAGTCCGGCCCTCGTTCCTAGACCCTCGACTTCGACCGATGCGTTCCGGCTCAGTCGATTTCATTGAGCGTGAGGAAGTGCGCGGAGTCGGTTGGGGCGGAAGGCTGGTCCGCGGAAGGCCAACGAGCGCTGGGCGTGCCTACGGCTGCGGAGGCGCCATCCGCCGGAACGGCGGTGTCCGACCGGGACCCCTCCGACGGTGTGGCGTTGCATTCGAGGGTAGGGATCTCTGTGGCGGCGGCCGCACCGGTTGCCTGGAGCACGAGCTGGCGTAGCACGGGGAAGATGGGATGGTCGGCGTTGGCGCGGTAATAGCGACGATTGCCGTCGCGTTCGCTGACAACGAGTTGCGCCGCAGAGAGTTTGGCCAGCTCAGTCTGGAGCGTGCCGAGGGCGAGCCCGCTGCGGCGGGTGAGTTCGCGGAGGTGGAGCTCGGCGGAGGCGTCGGCGAACAACAGCCTCAGAACTTCGGCGCGCACTTGGGGGAAGAGGACGGGGAGTAGGTCCATTATGAATGGTTAAACCAGTTGAATGAATGGATAAAGCAGTCATTCAGGAAGGCAAGATTGGAGATGAATCGGCGGAGGAAGCCGGGGCCGCGAAGTTCCTTAGGTGAACGGAGGCCGGCCAGGCGAACGGAGGCCTCTGCTGCACACGGATGAACACTGATCCCGGTGACAGTGACCGCCTCCGTCCTTTCGAAATCCCGCGATCTGAACTGCGGGCTGGTGACGGTTGACCGCGGGGGCCGCAAGGACTGCAGGGGATCGATCTTTGCGATCTATGCGTTCTCTACGGTTTAGTCGGCCTAGTTGCGGCGCGGGCGGAACTCGGGGAATCGGGAGCGCGGGCGGTGGTGGGCTAGAATCGCCGGGAGGGGGCGGGCCGATGGGCGCGGCGTCGCCCACGGACGGGGGCGAAATCGGACATGTCAACTAATGGTTGACGTTGTGCGCAGCGTGGGCGGCGCTGCGTTTATGACTCATCGTCTATAAACTTCTGAGTCATAAGTCTGTAGGATCGGCGGATGAGAAAACAGAAGGCGAAGCCGCTCGTCCTTTTCGGCGAGAATGTCCGCGCATTGCGGGAGAAGAAGGAGTGGGCGCAGGAGCGCTTGGCCGTGCAGGCCGACCTCGACCAGACCTGCGGTGGTGGACGATCAACTATGAAGAAAGATCGCGGCCCGGTGCTCGGCCAGGAACCGCGCTTCGGGCAGGGCGGCATCGTCGGGAATGTGGAGACGTTGCCCGGCGAAGGCGCCGAAGTTTTCCGCAACGGCGCGCTGCGGCAGCGCTGCCTTCAAACGTGGCGAGAGCATCAGGCGGAGGTCGTCGTCGAAGGAGATCAGGCCGCGGTCGAAGGCGGCGTCGTGCATGCGGGAGAGGCAGAGCCCGTTGCGGACGTTCAAGCGCTCGGCGGGGTGCGTGCCCCAAGGAAGGATATGCGAAGCGATCAGCAGCTCGCGGATCGCGAGGTCGGTCACGCCACAGCGGCCGGCGAAGTTGTTGAGCACGGCGTCGCGGAAATACTCCTGACCGCGACGCTGTTTCACGTTGGCGAAGGTCTCGGTGGCTCCGGTTGGCGGGGACTTACGGACTCGGATCCCTTCGGTGGGCACGACCTCGAGATTCGCGTCGGAGTCGGCGTGGAAGAGCATGCGCAGAGCCTCTTCGCTGGCGGGCACAGACTCTTCGAGGTTGGCGTGAAATTCGTTCCAGACGGCGCGATCGAGCGCGCTCGCGCCGGCGAGGCCTTTGATGCCGCGCAGTTTCAGGGCCGGATCGAAGGAGGCGAAGTTGCTCAACTTCATCGCCACGCTGCCGGCGGTGCGGCCGAGCTTGGAGGCGAGGGCCACTATGGCGGGATTGCGGTGGTGCAGCTGCCCAAATGTGAGCTTGTGGTAGAGGTTGAGGGCAACGAGCAGCTCGTCGCGGGTCCATTTCTTCCCGGAGGCCATGTGCTGAGAATGAGCGTGCCGGAGCTTCGGATGCAGCAAGGAAGTTCGCGTGGAAGCGCCGCACGATGAACGCCGGAGGTGTGGCAAACGCCGGGCCGAGCGATCCGGCGGCGGTGCTGGGGGTGGCGGTGTCGCTCTGGGCGGCCTGTCAGCAGCCGCAGGGATGCCGGGGGCAACTTGACCTTAGCGTTGCGTACGGCGGCGGCGACCAGTGGATGCGCGAGGTGATGCGCGTGGCGACGTTGTTCGAGGCCTGGGCGACGCGGCATGTCTGCTTCGATGAACTCGACGAGTGTTGGCCGTACCTTCTCGAAGATCGTTTCGGAGATGCCTGCGTGAAGGTTGTTGGTGCCGGTGGGCTGGCGGAGTTCGACGAGCGCGATTGTCTGCGCGTGGCGCTGCGATTGCGTTTGCCGGTCATCGGCGCGGAGGCGATTGCCGTGCCGCTCGATCTTGGTGCGGACAACCCCATCGCAGGGGCGGGCTTCACGCGTTTTCGGATCCGGACGATGCTGCGCAGGCGAGCACGAGACGACGTGACGCCCATGTCGGTGGCGGACGATCCGTGCGACGAAGCATTCGAACGGCCGTCCATCGCGCTTTATGGGATCGGCGCCGACGGTTTGCTCGAGCACATCGCCGACCGGCAGACGTACGCCGAAGCACGTGAGCTTGCGCTGAAGTTGGCTCCGGGGATCGCGTTTCCGCAGATGGCGGTGGCGCAATATGCTGCGACCAACTGATGACGCGGGTACGCTCGGCGGGGAATGCGTCGACCGAGCTGCGGCTGGTGGCGCTGCTGCGGGCGACGGGGATCACTGGGTGGAGGAGGGGATGCAGTCTTCGGTTGCGAGGACAGGCGGCGGACAGCGGAGGCCGCAGAATGGAGTTCCGGCGACAATTGGCTGACGCCGGGGATGGCAGGCTCCGGGCGGATCGCTGCTCTCGCGAGCAGCGCCACAGCGGACTTGCGGCACCGGGCTCCCCGAGGGCGGCGACAGCACGGAAGCCGCTCACCGTGAAACCGGACTTCGTGTTTCGGAAGGAGCGGCTGGTGGTGTTTGTCGACGGGTGTTTCTCGCACGGGTGCCCGTGGCATTTCACGCGGCCGAAGGCGCGACGCGCGTTCTGGGAGGCGAAGATCGCGGCCAACAAGGCGCGCGACCGCCGGATCGACCGGGCGTTGCGCGCGGCGGGTTGGCGTGTGCTGCTCCTGTGGGAGCATGCGCTCAGGCCGCGGGCGGTGGCACCCACGTTGGCCCGCGTGCGGCGGGCGCTTGGTTGACGGAAGGACGGCGACGAACGGCTCCGGGCGGGGCGCCGCTCTCGTGAGCAGCGCCACGGAGGATCGGGTCGCGGCGCGGCCCGTCTGCAGGGGTTCTGCGCCCGCACGCGGGGCGGGGATTCCGTCGGAGGATTTCGGATCGCGACGGTGGGCCGAGCGGCTATCACCGCGGCATGGAAAGCGGCACACGCCTTGACCTGACCAACCAGGACCTTTCGAGCATCGAGCAATACCGCGTGCGGCGGCAGACCTCGGTGCTGGTGATCCTGTTCACCGACATCAAGGGCTTCACCGAGATCGCGGAGCGGCGCGGCGACTCGCATGCCGTGGAGTTGCTCCGCCGGCACGACGACATCGTGGTGAAGGCCATCGAGGAGGGCGGCGCGGGCCTGGTCGTGAAACACATCGGCGACTCGGTCATGGCGGTGTTCGCCGAGCCGTCGACTGCCGTGGAGCGCGCGTTGCGGATCCAGGAGGAGACGGCGGCGTTCAACGACGCCAATCCGGAGCTCGAGACGCTCGGCATCCGCATCGGCCTGCACATGGGTCAGGTGGCGGTCGAAAACCAGGCGCAGCTCGACCTCGTCGGCCGCCACGTGAACCGCGCCTCGCGCGTGGAGGCGTTGGCCGACGCGGGGCAGATCTATCTCACGTACCCGGTGTTCGACAGCGCGCGCGGCTGGTTGCGCTCCCACACGGGGCGGCCGCTCGACTGGAAGCTGCACGGTTGCTACGTACTGAAGGGCCTGCACGAGCCGGTGGAAATCTACGAGGTGGTGGACAAACGGCGCCGCACGCCCGCGCCGCCGAAGGAGGGCCGACGCAAGCTCAAGCTCCTCCCGGTCTGGCTGGCGCTCGGCGTGTTGCTGCTCGGGGCGGCGGCGATCTTCGGCGTGATGCGCTACCGGCGGACGGAGGTCTATTTCCAGAACTGGAGCGCCGAGCGGACGATCGTCGATCAGAAGGAGCTGCTCGCGCTCGAGGGCACGCGCGCCCAGGAATCTCGCGCCGCGATCACGCCGCTGCCGATCGGCCGGCACCTGCTCCAGCAGGACATCAACTGGCAGGTGAAGAACTACATGGAGCTCGACATCAAGCGCGGGCTCAACGTCGTCGCCCCGGCTTTCGCCTCGGTCTACCTCCCCGGCCTGGAGCGCCGCCTGGATTTCTCCCCGGGCCGCGAGGAGCGGCGCGAGGCTCACGAGACCTACTCGTTCCCGCTCTACGACAAGGAAAACCGGAGACACGACAACAAGGCCGAGCTTTCCCTCTCGATCAAGGGTGTGCCGCCGGCCGGCGATTCCGAGACGATGACGTTCCAGTGCACGTGGAAGATCGTGGAGAACGGCGTCGTGATCAGCGCGGACACTCTGGAGCTGAAGAGCACGGTCGACGACGACGACCGGCAGAATCGGCGGATCGTGCTGCACGAGGACGCGCTGCACTACTGGTTTGTGCGCACGTACACGAACCGCCGCTCCGCCGAGCTGGAGATCGGCGCCGCCTACATCGAGTACAAGGACAAGTAGGGGGCGGGGCGGAGGCGAGAGACGAGAGGGCCGAGCGGCACGCGGCGAGCGCCGGCCCTTTCAGCCAACCGAGGGCGGAATCCGTGGCGGAAGGTCGAGGCCGTGATAGTGGATCGTTGAGACCAAACGTTGATGGACGTTTGCGATGCCGCTGAGCAGAGCCTGTGCGCGGACCTCGATGGCTGCGGCGTCCTGCGGGAGGAGGTTCCTCAGGTGGTCGGCGAAGGTCCACCCCTTCGGCGGGGCTTTGCGGAACGGATCTTTGATCTTCTTCGCTTCTGCGAGGGTCCCATTGAAGGCGGCAATCAGGCTGCGCTGAGCGTCGATCGAGAGGGGATGTCCGCGGAGTGAGGTCGCGTTCGCGGCCAGGAGTTGCGCGAGATCCCATCGTGCCAGGAGGTCTGGGACCTGCATGGCGAGACTCTCGAACGCGACAAGTGCGCGGGCGGCTTGGGTGATCGGCGCGGAGCGCGGATGTCCGGATTCGGCCTGCGCTTGAGCTACGGTGGCAACGAGGTAGTTGCGGAGGTTTTCGGAAAGGGGAAGCAGGGCCTGTTCGACCGCTGCCGTCGCCTCTCTTGCTTCTGCGAGGTGGGCGAGCGCCTCTTCTCGGGTGCCCTTTGCAAGGCCCAGCCCACCGCACGCCAGTCTGATTCCTGACGACAACAGCCTTTCGGCCAACAATGCCTTCGAACAAGAGTTCTGGTGCTTAATCCACTCCCCGTTCAACCGTGCCGCTTCGGTGCGGGATTCGAGTTGGCGTCGGTGGAAAAGGTGGCGATCCGCCGGGATGAGCGTCCCTTCCAGCGCTTGCTGAAGCGCGTTGGCGAGGGGGAAGGGTCGTTGCAATGATAGTAGGTGGCCGGCGAAACTCTCCCACTCGGCAAAGGCGTTTCTCTCTGAATCGACGCGGTAGGCAATCTCGCTGGTCTCAAGAAGATCCACCGTCCGCAAATCGAGCCCCAGTTCTACCCGGTAGAGATGTTCCGTTGCTGCGCGCGAGAGTTTGGTGAAGTCGCGAAACAGTGAGACTGCTGCGCCGGAGGCCCGGAAAAAACCTTCTGCGGCGTCTGCTACGATTCTTGCGTCTCGTTCCTCCCGGGATGGATGCGTGTCGGACCAGTGCGATCTCTTTTGGGGCGGTCGAGCAGACGGGGGCTGGATCGAACGTGAGGACTGTCGGTCGAGAACGAACGCAGGGAAGTCTTGGGGAAGCACGCGGTCGGACCAAAGATCCTGCAGGCCGGCGAATGCTGCGGCGTGTGCCTCACTCAATGGGGCCGTTTTTTTGGCAAGAGCTAGGTGTGACGCCGTGCCGGCGAGAGAAGTGGCAGTACGGTCGGCATCGTACTCCATCTGGCGCATCTGGAAACAGCTGATGGCGTGTCCAGCATTGAGCAGGCATGCCAAGATCTTCCGTGAGACAAACACGACCATTTGGGTAAGTGCAGCGATTGCGATTCCGACCCAATGCCCCCGCTGGACGCCTTCTTCCAGCTCACGATCCCAGGCGTCGCGTTCATGGACAACGCGTGCAAGCCAGTGGTTGACCGAGCGGATGAGGAATAACGACGTCATTCCTGCCTTTTGGGAAAAGTGACCGAACTCGTGGGCCAGGAGGGCCGCGAACTCTCCGATCTCGAGTGTTCCGATCAGCGGCAATCCGAGCGTGAGCGTCAACTTGCGCCGACCCACCCCGGCGCCTCCATCGCGGAATGATGCCGCCGCATTTGCTGTGCAGTCCACTTCCACGACCGCTGGCATGGGGGCGCCGACAGCGCCAGTGATTGAGCGTATGAACTCAGCAAGGGCAGGTTCCTTGGTCAGGTTGATCTGGACCGCGGGCGGTTTCGGTGGCGCGGAGGTGAATAATGGCCTGATGAGAAAGCAGACACAGAAAAAGACGGCGAGAAGTGGCCCGGCGTAGGCGACCAGACTGTAAAAACTGTGGATATGCTCGAATATCACTAGGCCATACAGAGCCCAAAGGGCGCCGACTCCGGTGACCGCAACCACGATCGCGAGGTAAAGCAGCGGCAAAAGGACCATCGCCCCTGCCGTGGCCATCAGACCCGCACGATATCGGAATGAGGTTTGAGAAGACGGGAGTCGGCCTTGGAACCAAGTGCGGACAGTTTCTACGGAAGGGGACTGCGGCGCTGTTGGTGTGATGGCGGAGCTCATTGGGCCAGGGCGGCGGCGACGAGGTGGTGGGGGAACTCACGGCTGAAGTCGCACTGCTTCGCGCGGGCGAAGGCGGCGGCGCGGAGCTTGGGCTCGTGGAGACCGATG
>DATGXA010000134.1:0-1804 GCA_035299125.1 Opitutaceae bacterium | reverse complement strand
TTCCGGACGCGGCAGGCCGACGAGCCGCAGCTCGAACTGCACGCCCGCGGCCCACAACGACTCGGCGGCCGCGAGCAGCGCGAGGTGGTTCTTGCGGCCTTCGACCGAACTCACGCAGAGCACCTGCGGCGCTGAGGTCGTGGAAGCTCGTGCCGTGCTTGTCGCCGTCTGCGGCAGATCGACGCCGAGCGGCACCACGGTGACGGCGGGAGTCTTCGCCACGCCGAGCCAGCGCCAGTAGCCGGTGAGATAGTCCGCCGAGGTTTGGGAGATGGCGGCCACGCCGTCGAACCGCAGCAGTTCCTGCATGAAGCCCGGGAATCGCGCCACGGTCTTCGACGGCGTGTACTCAGGGTGCGTGAGCGGGATGGCGTCGAAGAAGAAACCGATCCGCGGTCCGGCGACGGTTGCCGACAGCTCGGCGAAACGTTCGGCGACTGCCGGAGAGAACAACTCGGGGCAAACCAAGCCGTTTGCCGCAGGAAGCGGCGGCACCTTGCGAAGGAGCCGCTGCGCCCAGCCGCGGGCCTTCTGACCGAGAGTCCAGCGGGAGCCACGGTGCCGGCCGACCGGTTCTTCGCCGCGGGCGAGGCGGAGTTCGATCGCGTCGAGCGGACGCCACGCGCCGGCGAACAGGTCCAAACAAACGGGCGCGACGGTGGTGCGACGCTCGAGCGAGGCGTAGAGACTGCGCGCGAGGCGCTGGATGCCGGTGTTGGCCGGCGTGTGGCTCGTGTGCGTGAGATCGATCAGCAGCATGAGCGGGTATTCATGGGGCGTTTTCGCGGAGCGAAAGCTTCAGATCGAGGACGCGGAAAGCGAGGGTGCGCCGGTCGTTGCCGTCGGTTGCCGCTTCGGCCGGGCGATCGGAGCGGAGTGCGATGCGCGTCTCGCCGGGACCGAGCGCGAGTGGCGAGACGGCGACCTCTTGACGCGACGGTGTCGAGATCCCGCGCCAATGCTCCCGGCCGGCGATGATCACGCATACTGGCCGTTCGCTCCGACTATTGAGGCCGAAGGATAGGACTGCATCGACGGGAAACGCGTGCGGATTGTGGACGACAATTTCGACATCGCCGCCGGTCCAACGCCATTGGTCGCCAGTCGATTGTTCCGAAGGAAGCCACGGGCCGGCGAGCTCGACGGTGAAGTGGCCGACTCCGGAGGAGTTGCGCAGGAGCGCGGCGGGCGCTTCGAGCACGGGCGGTTCGGTGCCGACCGGCAGGCGGAGGAAATTGGGCGTGCCGAGGATCGAGAGGTTGCCCAGCAGAAATACGGGCCACCAGCGCCAGCCGCGCGGCAGGAGCAGGTTGAAGGCGAGCGTCATCGGCAGGAGCACGCGGGTGGCGGCGCTCGGGTAGCCTTCCCACACGGACTCGCCAAGCACGGCCATCAGCAGGCCGAAGGACACGCCGATCCGCCACCACGCGTCGCGCCAGCGCGGCCGCAACGCGAGGAAGAGCAACTGGGTGGCGAGGGAGACGACGGCGAACAGGCCGCAGATCGTGTAGGGCAGCAGCGGCGCGCCCGAGCGCAGTTCGCGCACGCTCACGACCGCCTTGTGCCAGAACTCGGCGAAGGGCGCGGCGAAGTTGCGTGCGCCGGTATCCGAGGCCCCGGCACCGAAGTGCAGGATAGTGTATGCCGTCCAGAGCAGGAGCGGTGCGGCGGCGAGCAGGCCGCGGAGCGCGACGCCGGCCCAGCCGCGCAACGTGTTTTCCCGCGGGCGGACGAGCGCGCTGCCGGCGAGCACACAGGTCTCTTTCCCCAAGCCGTTCATGCCGAGCACCAGCGCCGCGAGCCA
>DATGXA010000133.1:0-3793 GCA_035299125.1 Opitutaceae bacterium | reverse complement strand
CATGAACTGGGATGAGGACCGTTGCGGCTTCCTGCCCACGCGCCTGCGCTCCCCCGACACCGGACGCCTGCTCGCCATCACCCCTTCTCGCTCGGGAGCGGCTCGCCGGTAAGCATCGCCTCGTCGATTGCGCTCTGGCCGTCGACGACCACGCCGTCCGTCGGCACCTTGTCGCCCGGCCGCACGCGCAGCCGGTCGCCGACCCGCACTTCGCCGAGCGGCACCGTTTCCTCGATGCCATCGCCGCGGACCCGCGCCGCCGTCGGTGGCGTGAGCGCGAGGAGGGCGCGGATTGCGTCACCCGTCCGCGCATGGGCGCGCTGCTCGATGATCTGGCCGAGCAGCACGAGCGTGGTGATCATCGCCGCGGACTCGAAGTACAGCGGCACATGCCCGCCGTGGCGCAGCGTTTCCGGAAAAACCTGCTGCGCGAGCAACGCCGCCAAGCTGTAGCCGTACGCCGCGCCGGTACCGGTGACCGTCAGCGTGAACATGTTGAAGTCGAGCGTGCGCCATGAACGCATGAAGCGTTTCAGGAAAAACCAGCCGCTCCACCAGAACACAGGCGTCGTCAGCGCCGCCTGCAGCCAACCGCTTGTGCGCCAATCGAGCGCGGTCCCAAAGGCAAACGGCGCGGGCAGCATCGGGCCCATCGCGAGCGCCACCACGCCGAGCGTCAGCGGAAGCGCGAGCCAGAGTCGCGGCAACAGCACGCGAAACGCGGGCAATCCCATGTAGACCGGTTGGTAGCGGTCGGCGGTCCCTTCCATGTTGGACATGCGCGGAGTCTTCGCCGCCGCAGTTCCGCGGCAAACGTTCTCCGGAGTTTTTGTCAAAACCGTGTGAGAGTCGGCCAATGAAAAACTATCCCGCAAGATCGCCTGTTTTTTACTCGCGGGCGCACCGCCGGCGGCGCGTTGATTGCGTGTCGCGCCTCGTGCATCCCACTCTGCACACGTCCCCCACTGGCGAAGAACTCGCCATCCTTCATGCACAACTCGCCGTCCGTCCGCACATCCTTCCTTCGAATTGGGCTCACTTCCGCGCTGCGGCAAGTACCCACGCCTGAGCTCGCCATCGCGGTACGCTAGCGCGCCATGCACTCCGCGAAGGTTTCGGAACCTACCCCAACCTTGCCCGGGATCACGGCGGAACAGTTGCTCGCCGCCACAGCCCTTCCCGCCTGGATCTGCATTCCGGCCACCGGCGAAATCCTCTCCGCCAACGCCGCCGCCGCTACACTGCTCGAGAGCACGCCCGCCGCGCTCCGCGGCCGGCGCCTCGCCGAGCCGTTTCCAGCCCCTGCCCCGGCCCAAGCGCTGAAGGCCTGGGTCGATGCGGGCCCCGAGCCCGAGCCGGTCTGGCAACTCCGCCGCCCCGCCGGCGGGACCATCGCCGCCCGCGTGGCTGTCGCGCAGCTCGAGACCGCCGCCGGCCCGCGGCTCGTTGTCACCGCGCTTCCGGCGCCCGCACCGGCCGCGTCGTCCTCGCCTCATCGCAGCGAGGAGGAGCTCCTGCGCGCCGCCAAACGCGAGTCACTCGAACTGCTCGCCGGCGGCGTCGCCCACGATTTCAACAACCTGCTCACCGCCCTGCTGGGCAACATCAACCTCGCCCGCATGGACTCCAGCGTGTCCTCCGAGGTGCAGGAATGGCTCGAGGAGGCGGAGAAAGCCACCGGCCGCGCACGCGATCTCACCCACCAGCTCCTCACCTTCTCCAAGGGCGGCGAACCGGTGCGCCGCCTCGTCGACCTCGTCCCCTGCCTGCGTGACGCCGCGAAGTTCGCCCGCCAAGGCTCCCGCGTGCGCTGCGACTTCGATCTCGCGGCCGATCTCTGGCCGGCCGAAGTAGATACCGGCCAGATCGGCCAAGTCGTCCACAACCTCGTCCTCAACGCCGTCCAAGCGATGCCGCGCGGTGGGGTCGTCACCGTCGCCGCGCGCAACATCCACCGCGACACCGCCCACCAACTCGGCCTCGGCCCACACCACTTCGTCGTGATCGAGGTCCGCGACCAAGGCCCCGGCATCAAGCCCGAGGACATGGCGCGCATCTTCCAGCCGTACTTCACCACGAAACGGCACGGCTCCGGGCTCGGACTCGCCACCTCGCAGACGATTGCGCGGCGCCATTACGGCGCGTTGCGGGTCGAGTCCGTCCCCGGGCGCGGCGCAGTCTTCCTCCTCTACCTGCCGTCCAATCCCGGCGCGCGTGTCGAGAAACCCGGGCGCGAGGCGCCGTTGCCACGTTTCTCCGGCCGCATTCTGTTCATGGACGACGAGCCCGCCATCCGGCAGATGGCCCCGGACATCCTCGGCCGTCTCGGTTTCGACACCGAGATCGCGAGCGATGGCGCCGAAGCGCTCGCAACCTACACTCGCGCACTCGCCACCGGCCGCCGGTTCGACGCCGTCATCCTCGACCTCACCGTGCCCGCCGGCATGGGCGGCCTCGAAACCGTGAAACAACTCCGCGCACTCGACCCCCGAGTCCGCGCACTCGTTTCCAGCGGTTACGCCGACAACGAGGCCCTACTCAACTACAGCGAATTCGGCTTCTCCGGCACCGTCACCAAGCCCTACTGCCTGAGCGAACTCGCGTCCGTGCTCGGTCGCGTGCTCGCTTCGGGCGTGGCTCCGGCGCGGTGAGTTGAGCCGCCGGCGCTGCGGCGGCTGTCGGCGGATGCCGGGCAGGCGCCCGCGCTTATGCTGTTGACCCTCCGGCGGCGCCCCCGGGATGCTCCGCGGCTTCCGGCGGCCGCTCTTGCGGCGCGGTTTATCGCGCCCCGTCCGCCCCAACCATCGGCGCCGCTGCCTTTGCCGCGCGCGCCTCGCCCAGAAAGAGACATGTCCACACCAGAAGAAAACCAGGCTCCCCAGACGAGCCCGGCCGGTAGCGAGCCCGTCGCGGCTGCACCCGCCGCACCTGCCCCCGAGGCCGCGGCTCCCGCCGCCCCGGCGCAGGTCCCCGCAGTTGCCCCGGTCGCGCCGGCAGCTCCGGCGTTCGGAACCGGCCGCGGTTCCGGCCTCTCGCGCGGCAAACGTCAGACCACCGCCGCCCCAGCCGCGGCCCAACCCGTCACCGAAACCGGCTACCGGCCCACGGCCATCTCCGTGATCCCGCTGCCGCGCAACACCAGCGGTTTCGGTTCGACCGAGCCCGAGCCCACTGCTCCCGCTCCCGCCCTCGAGCCGGCCCCCGCTCCGGCCGTCGCCCCCGCTCCCGCCGCGGTCCCCACGCCCGCCCCGGAGAACGTCCAGAAAACGGAGACTCCCGTGGCGCCCGTTCCGGTGGCTGCCGCTCCTGTCGCTCCGGCTGCCCCCGCGGCTCCGGTCGAGCCGGCCGAGAAGCCCCAGCTCGACATCCTCCCGCCCGCGCCGCGCCAACACGGCGATCACCGCTGGGAACGCCGCGAAGGCGGCGAACGCCCGCAGGGCGAACGTTCCTACGGCGAGCGTCGCGAAGGCGAACGCTCGTTCCGCGACGAACGCCGTGAGCGCCGTCCCGAAGGCGAGCGCCCCTATGGCGAGCGCCGCGAAGGCGGTCGCCGTTTCGAGGAAGGTCGTCGCCCCGAAGGCGTCGAGCGTCCCGAGCAACCCGCTCCGGCGGCGCCGGCCGCTGAGAAGAAGTCCGGCGGTTTCTTCGGTTGGGTGAAGAGCATCTTCGGCGGCAAAGCCGAGGAACCCGCTCCCGCCCAGTCCGGCGAGCAGCGCGGCCCGCGCGAAGGCGACGAGCTCCGCGGCGACCGTCGTCGTCGTGGTGGTCGCGGTCGCGGCCATGGTCGCGGCGG
>DATGXA010000132.1:0-3170 GCA_035299125.1 Opitutaceae bacterium | reverse complement strand
GGTGACGAGGGCGAGGCAACGCGCGTTGGGGAGCTCGGCGCGCTTGAAATGCGAGCCGTCGACGCCGGCGGTGGCGAAGCGTTCGCGGTAGATGCGGGCGAACTCGTCGTTGCCCAGCTTGCCGAGGAACGTGGTGCGTAGGCCCAGGCGTGCGGCGTTGTAGATCGCGTTGGCCGCGGACCCGCCGGTGGCGGAGGCGGGCGGCGCGGGCAGGCGCGAGACGATCGACTCCATCTCGTCGTGGCCGACGAGCACCATGCCTCCCTTTTCGCCGCGCACGGTGGCGAGGAACGACTCGGGCACGGGCGCGAGCAGATCCATGATCGGTGAACCGACGCCGATGAGATCGATGGAGGACATGGGATGGCGGATTTCGGAAAGCGGACTGCGGATTGGCCGGAGCGGCGCAAGGGCGGAGCGCTGCAGGGCTGGTGTGACGGCCAACCCGGAGCGTTGAACGCCGAGTTCGGAACGCGGAACGCCGAATCCGGAACTCCGCGCCCTGCGCGCGCCCGTGGTGCGCGTTACTCGGTGACGGGCAGGTTGGTGGCGAGCACGGGCTCGTCGTCGACTTCGACGAGGATGTTGTAGTCGCCGGCCTGCGGGAAGGAGCAGTTGCGCAGTTCGTTGATGAGGTTGATGCGCTGCACCGGACTGCGGGACTCGAACTGGCGCTCAATGACCTTCATCATGTTCGTCGGCTCGAGGCCGATGGAGATCTTCATCGTGTGCTGACCTGGTTCGCAGTCGGTGATCGTCATGAACCAGATCATGAAGGGGTGAGTGACCGGGAACTGCCGGGCGCGGATGTTGGAGAACACGCCGAGGATCGTGTGTTTGCCGGTCGAGGGGTCGATGTGGACGCCGTCGCACGTCATCCACACGAGCAATTGAGGTTTTGAATTCACGCGCGGAGCTTCGCGAGGCCGGCGGGCGGCCGGCAAACGTTTTTCGGGCGGCGGGAATCGAAGATCGCTTTGCGGGCGAAGCGCGAGGTCGCACTTGACGAAATCCGGACGGCGGTTAGTTCTACTGTCGTGAAACAATCTAACCTCGAGCGGTACTTCAAGGCTCTCGCCTGCGAGCAGCGGCTGCGGTTGTTCCAGATCATCCGCGACGGGCAGGCGGAGAACGAGGGCGCGTGCACGGGGTTGATGAAGGCGTTCTCCTGCGCGTGCGATGAGCTCGATGTGTCGCGTTCGACGGTGTCGCACCATCTCAAGGAGCTCGAGAACGCGGGCCTGATCGAGTGCACCAAGCACGGCCAGAGCGTCTGCTGCCGGGTGAACGAGAAGGCGCTCGAATCGATCCGGGGATTTCTCGCATGAGCTTTTTTTGCCCGCAAAGTCCGACAGTTGTAGAACAATCGGAGCGCGATGCGCTCCGGTCCGCGCTCGCGGTGCTCGGCCGCACGCCATTTACGATCGGACTGGAGCGCGAAGCCTGGCGGATCGAGCCGGGCGGTTGTCCGGCGGGTAGCGCGCATCCGTTTGCGCCCGGCGCGGAGCGTTTCGCGGAAGGCGAGATCACGGTCGATTTCGCGGAGAATCAGGCAGAGTTGGTGACAGCGCCCGCGGCCGGTGCGGCGGAGGCCGCCGAGCGATTGCGCGCGCTGCATGGCCGGCTGCATCGCGCCATCCCGGGCGAACTCGTCTGGCCCCTGAGCACGCCCGGTTGCTGGGGCGGTGATGTCGCTCCAGCGCAGTTCGGTGGCGCGGTGGCGCACGAGGCCGCGCGCGAGTACCGGCGTTACCTCGCTGCGAAATACGGCACCGCTCGGCAGGCGATCAGCGGCGTGCACTTCAACATCTCGTTGCCGGAAGCGTTCTGGTCCGCGCTGGCGGAGGCGACCGGCGCCGAGCCCGACCGCAGCGCGCTCTACTTCGCCGCGGCGCGCAACATTGTCCGTAATCGCTATGTGCTGACGTACCTATTCGGCGCCAGTCCGCTCGTCGACCGGCGGTGGGGAGCGTCGCTGGCGGCGAATTCCGCGACCAAGGAGCGCGCGCTGCTCGAGACCTGCGGGCATTTCTCCGCGAGCCTGCGCTCGAGCCCGCTCGGGTACCAGCTGTCGGATGAAACGTTGCGCGCCCTCGCGGGCGTCTGGTCCGGTCTCGACGCGTATGTCGCGGGGTTGCGTGGCGCGATCACTGGCGGGCTGCTGGCGAGCGAACGCGAGTTCTACGCACCCGTGCGGCCGAAGACGGCCGAGGGCGGCAGCCTCGGCGCGCTGGGGCGGCGCGGCGTGGAGTACCTCGAGATCCGGGTGCTCGATCTCGATCCGTTCGCGGCGACGGGCGTGGCGCTGGATACGTTACGTTTCCTCGAGGCGTTCACCGCGGCGGCGCTGTTGTTGCCGTCCCGCGAGTTGACGCCGGACGAACTCGCCGAGGAGGCGCGGCTCAACACTTGGGCGACGCTCTGCTCCTGCGGCGCGGGCACGGACCACCGCGGGATTTTCGCGGCGCGCACCGGCGCGCTTTGGGATGCAATGCACGAGGCGGCGACGCTGCTCGGGCCGGCGCACGAGCGGGCCGTGGCGCAGGCGGCGGAGGTGTTCGCTGGGCGCGAGCCGCGGATCGTCGACCGTCTCTTCCGCGCGGCGGAAACGGCCGGTGTCTCGCTGCGCGAGCAAGGGCTGCGGTTGGCGCGGGCCCAACGAAAGGAGTTTTCCCATGATTGAACTCGATTCCCGTTTTGACGGTATGGAGCTCTCGACCCGGCTGGTCGTCGCCGAAGCATTGAGACGCGGCGCGAGCGTCGAGGTGCTCGACCGCTCCGACAACTTCGTCCGGATCGCGCGCGACGGCCGCGCGCACCTCGTCAAGCAGGCGACGCGCACCGGCGCGGACTCGTACATCGTGGCGCTCGCGATGGAGAACAAGCAGGTGACGAAGGTGCTGCTCGCCGAGGCCGGGGTGAACGCGCCCGACGGCCGGCTGCACGACTCGCTCGCGGCGGCGCTCGCCGACTGGCCGCGCGTGCGCGGTCGGGCGACCGTGGTGAAGCCGCGCAGCACAAATTTCGGTGAAGGCGTCGCCATCCTCGCGGCGAAGGCCGCGCGAACCGAGTACGAGCAGGCGGTGCGCGCGGCGTTTGCGCTCGATGCGGCGGTGCTCGTCGAGGACTTCGTCGCCGGGCGCGAATTCCGGTTTCTTGTGATCGGCGGG
>DATGXA010000131.1:0-9252 GCA_035299125.1 Opitutaceae bacterium | reverse complement strand
GGCTCGTCGGCCTGCCGCGTCCGGAAACTGCAGCGACAGCGCTCCGCGAGGTCGAACGGTTGCGCGCGGCCGGCCGGGCGCTGCGTTTCGACGGCGTGCTCGATGAGCCGGCGCTCGAGCAGGCGTGGGCGGAATGCACGTTCTCCGTCTATCCGTCGATGATCGAAGGCTTCGGTCTGCCCGTGATTGAGAGCCTCGTGCGCGGGAAACCGTGCGTCTGCGCCGCGACAGGCGCGACCGGCGAGCTGGTCCCGGGCGGCGGCTGCCTCGGTGTGACGGCACCCGATGCGGACGGCTTTGCCGCTGCACTGCGACGGCTACTCACCGAGCCCGCGCTGTTGCCGCGTTTGAGCGCCGAGGCGCGCAGCCGAAAGATCGCGACGTGGGACGATTCCGCCGCGCACCTCCTTGCGTGGATGGAGGAACTTCCCCCGCGGGAGTGAGCGTTCGGCTCGCACCACGCGGAACGCAGGCCGCTCAATAGGCGGTCTTCGGCGGGAAAAGAACCTGCCGCGCGGTACGCACGATGATCAGCAGGTCGAGCACGGGGGACCAGGAGCGCACGTACTCGATATCGTGCTGCACGCGCTTGAAGAGCAGGCCCACGTGTGTGATCTCGCCGCGGTAGCCGTTGCACTGCGCAAGACCGGTGATGCCGGGTTTCACGAAGTGGCGCATGCGGTAATCGGCCACCATGCGGGCGAACTCGTCGTCGTGCTGCACGAGGTGCGGCCGCGGACCGGCGACGCTCATCTCGCCGAAGAGCACGTTCAAGAACTGCGGAATCTCGTCGAGGCTGGTCTTCCGGAGCAGGCGGCCGAGCGGGTAGATGCGCGCGTCGCCCTGCTTCGCTTGGATCTTCTCGTTGGCCGCGCTTTGCGAGGCCACGTACATCGTGCGGAATTTGAAGATCAGGAAAGTCTTCCGGCCCTCGCCGTAGCGCACCTGGCGGAAGAACACCGGCCCGGGCGCCTGCCAACGCTGCACCAACGCGACGAAGAGCGTGAGCGGCGGCAGCACGAAGAGCACGACAGGCAGCGAGACGGCGATGTCGAAGGCACGCTTGATCCCGCGGTTCACCGGATTCTCGAGCGGCTCGCCACCATCGCCGATCACGTTGAGTCCGGAACCGGTGCGGTCGACCGACAGAGAATGCTCGAGACCGTTGTCGAAGTTCTCGACAAGACGCACGCGGCAACCGGCTTCGCGAGCCACGGCCATCACGTGCTTGGTATCAGCGGCCTCGAGGTAAAACAAAGGGAGCACGAGCTGGCTGGCCGGGTGGCGTTCCAGAAGCGCCGCGAGCTGGCCGATCTCGCCGAGCACCATCTCAGATTTCGCCGCCGCATCGCCGCGCTTCACGACGCAGCCGAGCACGTCGACACCGAGTTTGGACTGTTCCTTCAACCACTCCGCGAAGCCGGGAATCGCCGCCGGCGAGCCGACGACGATCGTCGGGATCGAGTGGGACTTGAAGACGAACTTCGCGATCAGGCGCGGGAGGAAGCGGTTCGCGACCAGCAGCAGGAGCCCGCTGAGGGCAAGATAGGTGCCGAGGAAGACGCGCGAGACGCTGGTGTCTTTGATCGCAAACGCCACGCCGAAGAGCACGAGCGCAAGACGGGCGACCTGTTGCATCGTCACGTACAACGCGTCGCCCCAACTCAGCCGCGAAAGCTTGTCCACCCAGCCGAGGTACACGCGCGCCGCCACGAGCATGCCGATGAAGGCGGCGAGGAAGTAGAGGTTGCGGTTGAAACCGGGGGCCAGTCGCACCCAGCCGGTCGCCTGCGTGCCCAGCGTGAACAGATAGAAGCCCGCCGTGGTCAGGATCGTGACCCAGATGCCGTGGAGCGAGACGAGGCCATCTTGGCGGTTGCGGAGCATGCGAGTGGAGAGAGTTTTGGCGGTTCCGTTTTGGTGCGCGCCAAGGTAACCGCAACCGCTCGCCAAAAGAATCGGGCCACGCCTAATCATGCGGTAGTGGTTTGCCCGACCATCACATCAAGCTTGGTCCGCCCACCCTCCGGCAGTTTGCCGTCCGGAGTCTTTACCAGCGGAGCCATCGGCTCCCGCGCCCGAAAAAGCGGCGTTCAGCCGGCCTTCAAACTCGCGCTGATCTGGAAGACGGCCGAGATGATGCCAAACGCCACGAGCGCCACGAAGGCCGCCGCGGTAAGCAACGCTCCGATCGAGACGACGTTCACAAACACCCCCACCTGTTTCGCCATCCGGCGGCGATAGTCGCGCGAGACTTCCTTCAGACTCGGCACGATGTCGCCCGTGCTCTCACCGACCGAAATCACGTCGATGACGAGCGGCGGGAAAAACTCGGTCCCGCCCAACGCCGTCGAGATGCCGGCGCCCTCGGCGATCTTGCCGCGCGCCTCCGCAAAGGCGGCGCGGAATACGCGGTTCTGGATCGTGCGCTCCGTCATCGCCAGCGCGGGAAGCGTGGTGATGCCGTTCTCCAGCAGGAGGCTGAGCGACTGGGTGAGCCGCACGATGTCGCTGGCGATCACGAACGGGCCCACGCCGGTCACCTTCAACAGCCACCGGTCGGTCACCAGTCGGCCCTCGGGCTTACGCCGCCAAGCCCAGAAAATCGAGACGCCCACCCCGGCCGCGAGCGCGAAGAACCACCCGTAGCCCACGAGGAAGTTGGCGAAACCGATCAGCAGCCGCGTAGCCAGCGGTAGGTTGCCCTGCAGCGAAGCGAGCAGCGTCTCGATGCGCGGCAGCAGGAAAAAGAGGAAGATCAGGATGACGATCACCGCCATGCCAAGGATCACCGCCGGGTACGCCATCGCACCCACAAGCTTCGAGCGGATCTCGGCACGGTCTTCCATGTCGGCCACGAGGCGTTCGAGTACGCCGCCCAGTCGGCCGGTCGCCTCGCCCGCCTGCACGAGGTTGATGGTGGCTTCGTCGAACACCGGCGCGACCGCCGCCATCGCCTGCGAAAGGGAGCGGCCTTGGCTGAGCTGGTCCCACAACGCCGCCGCGAGCGCACGCAGCGCGGGATCGCTGAGCCGGCGGCTGAGCAGCTTCACGCCGTCTGCCACTTGGATACCGCCGGTGACCAGGCCCATCAACGCGCGGAGAAACGGCAGCGCCTGCTCGCGCCGGAAACGCGTGCTCCGGCCGCCGATCGTGCCGAGCGAAAAATTCCCACCGGCCGGCTCGGGCTCGGCCGCCCCGCCCTCGTCGAGTCGCGAGGGCACAAGCTGCCGCGCCCGCAACTGCGCGAGCGCCTGCTTGCGCGACGCCGCCTCGAGTTTGCCGCGGCTCTCGGCGCCGGCCGCATCGCGCGCGATGTAGTGGAAAATCGGCATGGGGCGGAAGACCTAGGACGAGGTACGGAGGACGCGCGACCCGGCGCCCGAGCCCATGAAAGCGCCCCCGCTCATGTGCCCTTGCCCTCCGCCATCGAGAGCACGCGCACGATTTCCTCGAGCGTGGTGAGGCCGGCGCGCACCTGTTTCCAGCCGGCGAACTCGAGCGTCGACATCCCGCCTTCGACAGCGGTCTTGCGGATGAGCCGCGCCGATTCGCGCTGCACGATCAGGTCGTGGAGCCGATCCTCGACGCGGAGGATCTCGAACACGCCCACGCGGCCCTTGTAGCCGAGTCCTCGGCACGCTTCGCAGCCGACCGCGGCGGGCAGATCATGCACGCCGTCGGCGAGTTCCGCCGGCAGGCCGAGCACGGCGAGTTGGTCGACGAGCTGGTGGCGGCCAACCGGCTCCGGCCGCGAGCAGAGCGGGCACAGCCGGCGCACGAGACGCTGCGCGATCACGAGTTCCACGCCGGAGGCGATGAGGAACGGCTCGATGCCCATGTCCGTGAGGCGGGTGATCGCTCCGGGGGCGTCGTTGGTGTGGATCGTCGAGAAAACTAGGTGACCGGTCAGCGAGGCGCGGATGGCGATGTCGGCCGTGTCGCGATCGCGGATTTCACCGACCATGATGACGTTCGGGTCCTGGCGGAGGATGTGGCGCAGACCCTCGGCGAAACCGAGCCCGATCTCGGGCCGCACCTGCATCTGGTTCGCGCCGGGCACCTCGTACTCGATCGGGTCCTCGATCGTGATGATGCGTTTGTCGGTGGAATTGATCCGGCGGATGAAGGCGTTGAGCGAGGTGCTCTTGCCGGAGCCGGTCGGGCCGGTGACGAGGATGATGCCGTGCGGCAGGCCGAGCACGGCGTCGATCTTCGCCTGGTCCTCGGCGCTCATGCCGAGCTGTTCGAGGGTGAGCGCGTTGTTCTTCTTGTTGAGGAGACGCAGGCTCACGCTCTCGCCGTAGATCGTGGGAATCGTCGAGAGGCGGATGTCGAGCAACGTATCGCCGGCGCGGTAGCCGATGCGGCCGTCCTGCGGCAGGCGGCGCTCGGAGATGTTGAGCTTCGCCATGATCTTCAGGCGCGAGGTGATCGCGTCCTGGAAGCGTCTCAGATTCTCCGGCACGGGCACCGGCACGAGCAGGCCGTCGATGCGGTAGCGGATGCGCAGCGTTTCCTCCTGCGGCTCGAAATGGATGTCGGTCGCGCCATCGGTCACCGCCTGCGCGAAGACCTTGTTCACGAACCGGATCACCGCGGCATCCTCGTCCTCCTCCTCCTCGGCCACGACTTCGGCGACGGTCGTGTCCGCATCGAGCGAATCGGAGCCCACGCCGAGGTGCTCGGTGAGGAACTTCGCAATCTTGTCGGGCGCGGCGAGCACCCACTCCGGCTCGCGGTCGCAGGCGGCGAACACCCAATCGTCCATCCGGCCCTCCGGCGGCCAAGCCGTGGCGAGGCGGAGCACGGCGGGATCCTCGGTCGCGATCGGCACGCAGAAATAGTCGTGGACGAGACGCACGGGCATCAGCTGCAACAGCGGCAGGCTGAACTGCTCCGGCGCGGCGATCGCGAGCCCGGCCTCCTCCGCGAGCTGCAGGAGCGCCTGCTCGGGCGCGACGCGCAGCGCGTGGGCGAGCTGCGCGAGGCGCTCGGCGCGCGACGACTCCAAGACGCGGGCACGCGCCTCCTCCGAAAGGAGCGCAAGCGAGGGAAGAGCGGTGGCGGCGGGGCGGGTCATTGGCGCGGCGGCGGAGTGTTCGGCGGTTGGGCAGCCTGGGCCTGGCGCATCGCGCGACGGCGGCGGAGCTCCTCGATGATCTTGTTCCGGCGCTCCTGGATTTCCTGCTCGTTGGCGGGCGGTGCGGGATTCACGGCGGCGCCGGGTTGCGCGGGGCCACCGCCGGTCGTGGGCAACGAGACCGCCACGCTGACGATCTGCGCCTCCTTCATCGTGAGGCGCACCGATTGTCCCTCGAACTCGACCGTGATCGCCTCCGCGGAGGCATCGTACGCAGCGACGCGCAGGCCACCGTCGCTCTCGCCCACAGCGAGCCAGACCGCGCGGTTGGTGCTCGTGTCGAAGACCGTGAACCGCGGTTTCCCGTCGAGGGAAACGATACCGCGCAGCTCGAGCCGGCCGTTCTGCGCGACGGTGACGGGGGCGGCGTTACCGGCCGGGAGAAACGGCGAGTTGCGTAACAACGACTCGGGCACGGCGCGCGCGATTGGCGCGGCACCGAGCAGGAGCGCGCCGGCGGCAAAGGCTAGTCTGGAGGTTCGATCAAACACGGGAAGCATCACTCGGCGGGCGGCGGTTCGGGAGGGAGGACGACCTTCCGCTGCACGCGTTTCTCTACCATCTTCTTGCCGGCGGAGGTTTCCATCTGCTCGCGCGCGGTGCGATCGGCGTCGGCGGTCGTCCGGAGGATCCGGGGCTGGATGAAGAACAGGACTTCGTCGCGCGACTTCTCGGTCTTGTTGCTGCCGAACAGCGCACCGAGGACCGGGATTTCACTGATGAGCGGGAACCCACCGCGGGTCTTGCCGTTGGTGTCCTTCTGCAGGCCGCCGAGCACGATGATCTCGCCGTCGGAGACGCTGATGAACGATTTGGCCTTCCGGGTAGAGATGAGCGGCTGCCCGTCGGCGTTGAAGCTCTCGATCTCGTCGGCGTTCTGCTCAATCTCCATCTGGATGGTGCCGTCGGCGCCGATGAGCGGTTTCACGAACAGTTTGATGCCGACGTCCTGATAGGTGTAGGCATTCCGGGCAGTAGTTGTCGAAGTGGTGTCGCTGTACGACGAGGTGATGATCGGGACCGATTTCGCGACGTTGATCTCGGCCTCTTGGTTATGCGTCGTCGTGATACTTGGCACGGAGAGCACGCGGACGTTGTTCCAGACATTCGACTTGGTGTTGAGGTTCGCCTTGCCGCTCACGGTGTCGGAACCGCCGGTCACCTGATTGACCACGATATTCGAAAGGCTGTAACCCGGGCCGCTCACGCCCTCGATGCCGACGACGCGGTTGCCGGCCACGGTGATGTTTGTGAACGCGTCGATACCGCGCTGCACGGACTTGCCGACATTCACGCTGGCGATGAGCACGTCGATCTGGACCTGCGGGAGGATGACATCGACCTGCTTGATCAACGCCCGGACGAGGTTGAGGTCGTCCTGCGTGCCGGAGGCGACGATGGCGTTGCTGCGTTCGTCGGCGATGATCGTCATGAAGTCGCTGAACTGCGAATTCCGTTCGTTGCCGGCACCGCGGGCGCTCGCCGCGACGAGCGGCTGGGATGTGGCGGGGGGCGTGTTGCTCTCGGTGCGTTCGCGGTCGCGACCCATGCCGGGAAACGTCTCCCGGCTGCGTTGCGGTCGGCTCGTTCGCCCGCCGCTCGAGGAGCTGCGCGATGCCGAACCACTCGATCCGGAGATGAATGTGCTCAGGAGCGAGGCGACATCCTTCGCGTCCGCATGCTGGATCTGGATCACCGCGATCTGCGTCGAAGGATCCGCCTGCACGTCGAGTTTCTCGATGAGGTTTTCGTAGAACTGCACGCTCGAGGAGTCGGTCACGAGGATGACTTGGTTCGTGCGCTCGTCGAAGTTGATGCTGGTCGTCGCGGAGATGAGCGCGGCGCCGAGTCCGGCAGCGGCGGCGTCGGCCGAGCCTTCACCGGTCGTGGGTGCGGGCACGCCTTGGGGCGTGAGCGCAGCGGGGGCGCCGCCGCCCTGGCCGGCCTGTTTGTTGAACGCCGTGCGCGTGCTCTCGATCAGGCTCTTGATCTTCTCGGCCACTTCCTGCGCCTGCGCGAACTTCAGCGTGTAGAACTTCGTCACCAGATCCCGGGGCTTGTCGACCTGCTCGAGGACGTACTCGAGCCGCTGGAGGTTGGAGATCGTGTCGGTGACGAGGATCGTGCTGGAATTCTGGAACGGCACCACCGCGCCGAAGCCCGGGCTGAGGAACGGCTGCACCTGCGTCTGAAACGTCGTCGTGTCGAGGTGCTCGAGCCGGAAGAGCTTGCTCACGATGCGACCGGAGGGCGGCTGGTCGGCGAGGCTACCGAGGACGAGCTCGGGCGCCTCGGTCTTGATATTCGTGATGACGACGACCTTGATGAACTTCTCCCCGAGCGGCGCGACGGCGATGTTGTTCAGGCTCAGCAACGACTCGAGCGCGATGATCGCGTCGCGCTTGGTGATCGGGCCGTGGCTGTTGAAGGTGAACGTGGGCGTGGGCAGCTGTTGCGGGCGGATGACAGAGCGGCCGGTGAGCTGCTCGAGCAGGTCGAGCACGCTCGTGAGCGGGTTGTCGCTGAGCTTGATGTTGTCAACCATCGCATCGCCGTCGCCCGCCGGCGGGATCGGCTGGATCGCGGCGGGGGCTCGCGGCGCCGGCGCGGCCACCGGTGCGCTCTCGGGCGGCTGCTGGGCTGTGCCGAGCGGGGCTAGGCCGGCGAACGCGAACACGGCGGACGCGCCAGCCACGCAGCGCAGGAACGGAGAGCGACGGGGTTTCATAAGAAAGGATGGGACCGGAGAATGTGGCACGGCGGGCGGAGCGGGTCTACTGGAGCAACTCGAGGCCGGAGAGCTTCAGGCGCACATCGAGTTGCGCGGGGTTGCGGCGGTCGGGCGTGACGACGATCTGCTCGATGTTCACCAACGGCAGACTCGCGCGGAGGTCGTCCACGAACGCACCGAGCGTAGCCAGCTCGGTCTTGTCGAGCGTGACGGAAACCGAATGCAACGCGACGGGCGGCTTGCGCTCCGTCGTGGGCGGATCGAGCCGGTAGCCGGCGATGCGCTGACGCTTGATCACGGCGTCGAGCTGGCCGACGAGCTGGTTGGCGTTGAGCGAGCGGCCCTGTTGCACCTGCGCAAGGCGGCTCTGCAACTCCTGTGCCTTCTCCGGCGCGACCGCGAGCCATCGCTGCTGCGTGTCGAGCATCTGGCCTGTCTCACCCCAACGCTCGCGCAGCGTGCGGCCGCGGGCCAACACTGCGGCAAGCCAGATGACGACGCCCACCGTGAGCACCACGAGGAGCAGGACGCGTTCGCGCCAACTGCGGCGGAAAAAGAAGGCTCTCATGACGGGGGCGGCGGGGGTTCGGAGCCGCCGTCTTCAGGCGGTGGAGGCGGTGGAAACGACCCGCCAGCCGGCGCGGGCGAGGCCGCCGCGGCAGTACCGGGCGCAGGCGGACGAGCGGCACGCGGATCACCGGTGACGACTTGGCGGCGCTCCGGCGGTGGAGCGGAAATATTTGGACCTCCGGCCGCGCCAGACGGTCGCGCTTCCGCGGGCGGCTGCGATGGCGGGGTGGTCGCGCTCGTGGCGGTCGCGAGCGAAAAGCCCGGGCGAAACGCGAGCGTGAGCTGGAATGTGCCGCCGCCCTCGCGCGCACGGATGTTTTTCACCTCGACGCTCGCGAACGCGGGCGCGCGCCGGAGCGCGGCCTCGAACTCGTTGATCTCCGCCAACACGTTCGTCGAGCCTTCGACCACCATCTGCAGGCCGCCCTCGACGGAGACCTTCGTGAAGTAGATCGAACGCGGCCGCAGGTCGTTCACGTACGCGAGCAGCTCGAGCGGCTGCGGCTTGCGGTCGATGTAGCCGGCGAGCCGCGCGACGATGTCGCTGTTCGCCTCCGCCGCGCGCGCCGCCGTCGTCTGCTTCTCGACGAGCGACTGCCGCCGGGAATTCGCGAAGCGCGCGCCGATCAAGCCGACCTCGCCGACGAGCAGCAGCAACGCCGCCGCGCCGAGTCCGACCAACGCGCCCCACGCGTAGCGGTTCCACTGGAAATCGCGGCGCTTCGTCCGGAGAAACTCCGGCTCGCGCAGGTCCATCGCCCAGAGTTGCGCCGCGGCGAGCGGGTTGCTTTCGGGCGCACGGGAAGCG
>DATGXA010000130.1:0-11477 GCA_035299125.1 Opitutaceae bacterium | reverse complement strand
ACCCGCTGCAGCTTGAGCTGCGCTTGGCCGGCAAGGACAACTTCGGGGTGTTGCTCGACAAGGCCGGCCTGCTCGGCGGCACGAAGGACGAGCTCGGCTACTTTACGATGCGAGAGGCGTTTCGGGTGACCGGCACCGTGGGCGAGCCGAACTGGAAAGCGATGCTCGCGGAGCTGGCCGCGGGATTGGCGAGCGGGATGTAAGAGCGGCTCGGCGGCGCCACCGCCGGCCTGCGTTCATTTCTTGATCATCTCGTACACGTCCCACGCGCCGGCGAGGCAGTCGCCGATTTGCGCGAGGGTGCCGCCCCACTTGGTGATGCGATAAACCTCCATCGCGGAGCCGGCCCAGTTGACGTAGCTCCCGGGGTTGTCGGCGCCGGTCATGCACATCAGCCAGTCCTTGCCGGTGTCGTCCGGGTCACCGCCGCTCAGCACCCCTTGCATGGCGGCCAGGTTGCACTTGAGGTTGGAGAGGTTGAGTTTGAGGACTTGGAGGTACTCCATGAGCGACATGCCCTCGGCGCCCTCGCCGCGGCCGATCGTGCGGCCGTCGAGCGGGTCGATGCTCCACCATGTGCGCGGCGCGGCTCCGCCTGGGAACACGAGCACGCGCCCGGTCTCGCCGCCGACGATTCCCCACTGCGCCAGAGCATGCGGACGAATCGTTTCGAGCGCCGCGGGAGTGGAATACCGCACCGCGTTCGGCGCCAATCGCGCCTGCTCGGCGGCCCGCCACAGGTCGAAGGTCCCGCGGGGGGCAGGTGGCGGCATGCGGCGGCGGAGCAGGGCGGTCTCGAGCAGCGTGGAGGCGATGCCGAGGCGCACGTTTCCCGAAAACGCGGCCGCGGATTCCTTCGCGCTGCGCGGCACGAGCGCGAGTCCGTCGAACACGACATCGAGCGCAACCCGCGCCTTGATCTCGCTGGCGCCTTCCTCGGGGCGGAGTTGGTTCGAGAGCATGACGACCGTCGGTCCGGAACGCAGCGTGAGCTCCGGGTGGGCGCGCAGCTCGCGTGCGGCGAGCGCGAGTCGGCCGAGTTGCCAATCGTGCAGGAGGTTGGGGAAGCGCTTGAGATTGTCGTGGCCGTCGAGGCGTTTGGGATCTGTCGAGGTGAGGATCTCGCCGAGTACGGGGGCGTTCGCGGTCGTGGCGTCCAATGCGAGCCACGCGACCGAGAGCGGGCCGAGCGCGCCGCCGGTGGCGAGGATGTCGGCAGTGTAGACCGGTAGCAGGCCGGGACGCAGCGTGCCGGTGAGGAGCCGCTTCTGGCGCGCGACGGCTTGGCCGGGCTCACGGATTTCTAGCGTGAGGCTGAGCGGATGGACGGTCGCTCCGGTCGTGGGCGTCATCGGCGCGAGCGCGGGTACGTCGGGCGTGGCCGGCGGCGCGGATGGCGTTTCCTCCTCCTCGCCGAAGCCGCCGCCGAACAATCCTCCGATGCCGCCACCGAGGGCGCCGACATCGGCTTCGCGGCTGCTGCTGGTGGAGAGGATCGTGCCGTCGCGGGCGAACACCGGGCCGGCGAGGACCGTATCGCCGAAGCGAAGCACGACTTGGAACTGCGCGAGCGAGGCAAGGCGTTCGCGCCAGAGCGCCGGATCGAAGGTGGTCGCCGGATCATCGTAGGCGATGTTCACGGGCACGATCTCGAGCCGTGGGGATTGCAGAGCGAGGGTCGAGAGGTCCTTCGTCCACGCGAAGAGGGTGATCGCCTCGGCATTCTCCGGCTCCATCGCGACCGTGAGGACGAACTGCGTGCGCCGGTCCTCGGGGATTTCATCGAGGCGCGGCGCGGCCGCGAGCGCGGCGGACGCCGGCATCGCGGCGTCGGGGCCGGCGGAAAGGAGAACAGGGGCGCCATCGTCGCCGTCGATCTCGACGAGCACGCGTGTCTGCAACGCTGCGCGGATGCTGGCGAGGGCGTCGGCCGGAGAGCCCGTTGGTGGGAGCCTCGCAAGCGACTCGGCGATTCTCGCGGCGACCGCTTCAACAGGCGTGCTCGCTTCGGCGAACATCGTTTTCCAGACACCGGCGGAGCGCGCCTTCAGCTCCTGCACGCGGGCTGGCTCGAGGCCATGCTCGGTGAGCAGGGCGGTTGCCGGAGATTCGGCGGGGGCGGCGGGCAGGGCGGCGTCGGCCAGTTTCGACCAGTGGCTCTCGGTCTTCAGCCAAGCGGCTGCGAGTGCGTCGATCTCTTCCTGTGTCCTCGGGACGGTGACGAAGCGCGGCGACTGACCGCTGGCGCGGAGCAGCTCGGCGAGCAGGAGCGCGCGGTCCCAGTCGCCGCCGGCCAACGCGGCAAGCGTGCCTTCGGCGCCGCGATTGCTGCCGAGGGTGGGGTCGTAGGCGATGCTGGTGCGCACCCAGTCGGCAAGCCCGGCGGCGTCGGTCGCGAGCAGCGCGGCCACTTGCGCCGGGTTGTGCGGACAGGTGCCATTGTCGATGACCGTTTCGCGCGCCGCGGCGCAGAAGTTCACGTAGCGCTGGATGCGTTCTTCGCGGGAGCTCGATTCGGCGAGGGAGGCGGTGGCGAGGCCAAGGAGAAGGCCGGAGTACACGGCGCTGCGGAGCGAGAGGAGCGAGCGGAAGGGGGCGATCATGGCGGGGATGACGAGTTCAGCCGACTGGGGTTGCGGAAACCGAATACTGACGCGGGCGTGGTGTCGACGCCGGAAAGCGGACGCGACGCGGTCGGTAGTGCTTCGCTGGCGCCAAACGGCGCTCGCCTCACGGTGGCCGCCCAGTTCTACTCGGGCCCCGATGCGCTCGCCGACTCCGCTTGCTTTCCCCCTTTTGATGAACAGCGCCCCGCGAACTCCCGCTCCACGTGGGGCGAGTCGCCTCCGACGCATGTTCGTGGCCTTGGGCTGGTGGTGCGCCGTTGCGGGGTTGTTGGCGGAGGAGTTTCCGAAGGTGGCAGAGAACGGCTCGCTGCGGCTCACGGTCTCCTCGGTGCGCACGGCGGAAAATTACGGCGGGAAATCCGCGCCGCAGGGCCGGCAGTGGTTCGTCGTGGGCTGCCGTTGGCTGAACCGCATCGATGCCCGCCGCGCGGCCGAGCGCGAAGCGGTCACGATGGTCGAGATCGGGGATCTCGCGAAGCATCTCTACCTGGTCGCCGATGGCGCGCTCGGGACGCTGCAACGCCTTGGCGGCGAGCGCGGGCGGAAATCGCTCGGCGAAATCGTACTCGGCAAACCGGGCGACTCGCTGATCGGCGATCTCGTATTTGAGATCCCGGCGGGGCGGGGCGTCGGCGCTGAGCTGCGTTTCTACGACGACATTGCGGGTCACTTCACGATGGTGCTCGGCGAACCGCCGCCGGCGGCGCGGCCGGTGGGATCGTTGGCGCGGAACCAAGTTGGCGAGTTCGGCGTTTTCCGCGTCGAAGATCCGGCGGCGGCGCCGGAGGGCGTTGTCGTGCCGCACGGTCGCCGTCTCGTCGCGGTCGACTTCCGCGGGCGCAGCCTGTGGAAGTCGACTGGCGACGCGCCAATCTATGATTTCTCGAAACCGACCGGTGCACAGGTCGAGCGCGTGAACCTGCTCGACTGGCCGGGCACGGCGCAGTCATGCGTGCTGCTGGCCGATGGCGAGTACGTGTATCTGCCGATCGGTGGCACGCTCCCGGACGACGCGCGTTTTCTACCCGAGGTGTTCACCGGCGGCACGCTGCTCTTCGCGGTGCCTTGCGAGGCGCGCTCGCTGGAACTGCTCGGCACGCTCGGCCACGCGGGCACGGAAGAGGGCGTGCTCGATCTCGCGCCGGTGCGCCTGCGGGTGAGTGGCGGCGAGGCGCGGCCGGCGGAGTGGACGTTGCCGCTGAAACTCACCGACGAGATGTTCCGCGTCGCGGTGGCGGCCCGGCGGGAGCGCAGCTTCGCGGGCGAAAACGCCGACGAGGGCCGCGAGTTTCTCGTGCTCGATGTGGGCGTGGAAAACACCGCTGGCGGCGGCGAGTACTTCTATCCCGCAGAGCAGTTGCAGGTCGTCGCCGGCGAGGCGGACCCGATTGCCTGCGACGAGGCGACGTGGCGTGGCACGCGGGCGCCCGCGCGCGCGGTGTACGTGCCGGCGGGCGAACGCCGGCGCTTCGAACTCGCATTCCGTGTGGCGGTGGGCGCCTCGCCCAAACTTGTGTTCCGCGGCGGGACCTTCGAGGAGCAATACGAGTTGCCCGGCGCGACGCCCTGATCGGCCCGGCCGAGACCTCGCGGCATCAACTTCCCCAAAATGAACCTCATCTCTCCTTCTCTCCGCTGTATGGCGGTGCTGGCGCTGCTGCTCTCGGCGACACCGCTGTCGCTGGCGGCAAATCGTTACGATCAGCGCCCGACCAACCCCAAATACGAGGCGCGCGGCGACGATGACGAGGAGCCCGCCACGGAGACCGACGAATCCGCGGATGCCACCGTGACCGACGACTCCGGTGCGGCGGAGAATGCGTCGGCTGTTGCGGAGGAGGAGCCTCAGAGCGAGCCGGTGCCCGCCGCCGAGGCGGAGCCGCCACCGGAACCATTGCCGGTGCTGCCGACGCCGGAGCGGGTTTCGCTCGCGCTTGGCGGAGGATGGGATCCGGCAAGTGGCCAGGTAGTGGAGACAACGGCGGAGTTCGCGGTGAACGCCCCGGAGGTTTTTGCGGCCGTCACGATCACGGGTGACGACGAGATCGGGCTCAGCGGCCGCATCGTCGTCGACCAGGTGGACGGCGAGTCGGCGGGCGACGAGGTCGTGCGTGCGGCGTGCGACGAGTGGATCGGCGGGCCGCGGACGGTCGCGCTGCGTTTTCCGTTTCCAGAAAGCGGACTGGCGCCGGGCCGTTATCGCCTCGAGGTGCAGGAGAATCGGCCTACTCGCCGGGTGATCGCGACCACCGGGCTCAGGGTGAAACCCGGCCCGCTGCCCGAGCCGAGCAGCCTGAGCGCCGGCCTGCACACGACCGAGGCGCCCGGCGAGACGTTGAGCTGCGGCGAGCTATCGGTCTCGCCCACGCGCCTGTTTACGACGCTCGAAACCGCGGTGCCACGCAGCTTGCGGGTGAGCGTGCAGGTCGTCGCCGAGGAGGTCGCAGGGCTGCCGCGTGACCGTGCGGTGGCGACAGCGATCGGCGGCTCTTGGCTCGAGCTGAACCCCGATTCCTCGCGCGCCACCGCCGAGTTGGACCTCCCGCGCTTCGGCCTGCCCGCGGGAAAGTACCGGCTGGAATTTCGCGAGGTGCCGCCGCCCCGGCGGTTGGTGAAGAGCGAGACGTTTGTGACGAAGGAGACGGCGGACACGGAGCCGTTCAACCTCGCCGATCCGGAGAACGGCGGCCTGCTCGAGTCGGTGTCCGGCGAAGGCGGCGCGGGGCTGACGTGGGCGTGGATGACGCTGCGTCCGCATAACACCAAGGTGTGGCAGACGAACGAGCGCCGCCCCGGCGCGGAGCTGCCGGCCGAGCTGGTGCTCTCGTTCTACAAGCGCGAGCCGGCGGTGGTCTCGGCCGTGGAGATCGTGCCCGGCGATCCGTTGGCCGGACCGCACAAGGTCGAGGTGTGGGGCTCGACGACCTCGGCGACGGACGGCTTCCAGAAGCTCGCGGAGAAGTCATTTCGCCCGGACCCCGACGCCGCGTCGTGCCGGCTCACGATCCCGAGCAGCACCGTGCGTTTTCTGAAGGTGCGGTTCATCGACGCGCAGGACGAACAACCCGCTGTGGCGGTGCAGTCGCTGCGTGTCTTCGAAGGGCGCGTCGGCGCCTATCAGTCGTTGCGCGCACGCTTCCCGGAGCTGCGCGACTGGCGGTTGCAGCCCAAGCACGCGGCGCAGCAGGGACTGTTTTTCCTCCAGGCCAGCGGGACGGAGTTCCAGCGGTTCAACAACTGCCTGGGCTGCCACGTGCAGTCGCAGGCGCTCATGGGCCTCAGCGTGGCTCGGAAAAACGAGTACGTCGTCAGCGACGCCGTCGAGCGCGAACTGTCCGATTTCACGGCGGCCTGCGCCACGTCGCGCGGCGACATCGGCCGCGGCCCGGCTGGGGGCGACGATCCGGCGCCCGACCGGACCAACACCATCTTCGGCGCGCTCGGGCTGCGGTACGCGCGGCCCGATGCGAAGGGTTCCGCCGAGCTTCTCGCCGCCGCGCGCTGGCTGGCGACCCAGCAGGAGCCCGAGGGGCAGGTTTACCCAGATTCCTCGCACCCGCCGGTCACGCAGGGCGAGATCCTGCAGACCGCCCACGCGATGGATGTGTGGGCGGCGGTGCTCGCCGCCGGAGGCGATCCGCAGCTCAAGGACAACCTCTCCCGCGCCCTCGCGTGGCTCACGCAGGCGCCGGTCGAGACGACGCAGGACAAGGTTTTCAAAGTCCTCGCGTTCGTGCGGCACGGTGGAGACGCGGAGCGCAAACTCGCGCGCCAGCTCTGCCAGCAGCTCCTCGCCGAGCAGGGCCACGACGGCGCATGGCGCATCGATCCGGCGGAGGAGGCCGGGATCCCGAGCCCGTTTGCCACGGGCCAGGTGCTCTACGCGCTGCGGCAGGCCGGCTTCAGCCCGAACTCGCCCTCGTTTCGCCGCGGCGTGCAATGGCTGCTGCTGGAGCAGAGCAACGATGCGTCGTGGAAAGCGGGTGACACAACTTCGCCGTTTGCCTCGACCATGTGGCCGGTCATCGCGCTCACCGGCAGCTTCAGCTCCAAGGCCGAGCCGGCGCGCCTGAGCGTGGTGGCGCTTCCGCGCCCGGCGCCGCCGCCCCCGCTGCCTCCCGCGCCGGTGATCGTCGCGCCGAAGACGACGCTGCCGAAAAACATCCTGTTCGTCTTCGACTGCTCGTTCTCGATGACCGAGAAGATCCGCAAGCGCGCGAAGTTCGACATCGCGAAGGAAGTCCTGCGCGACGTCATCAACAAGTTGCCCGACGACACCAAGGTCGGCCTGCGGCTCTACGGCCACCGCCACGGTTCGATGACGAGCGAGAGCCGTGCCGACACCGAGCTCGTCGTGCCGATCGGTCCGCTGGACCGCGGGCGGCTCATCCGTACGATCGACGCCGCCAAGGCGATGGGGCAGACCCCGCTCGTCCTCTCGACGCTCGCCGCGGGCGACGATCTCAAGAAGACCGGCGGCGGCATCATCGTCGTCGTGACGGACGGCGATGAGAGTTGCGGCGGGCGCCCGCGCAAGGCGGGCCCGCAGCTCGCCGAACTCGGCGTGCCGCTGCGCTTGGAGGTGATCGGCTTCGCGCTCACCGGCCGCCGCGTGGCGGACGACATGATCTCGTTCACCGCGCCCACCGGCGGACGGTTCCACACCGCGGCCGACGGCCTGCAGCTCGCCACCGCGCTCAGGGAAGCGAGCCGTCCGGATCCGGTAGTCGTCCCGCCGCCTCCTCTTCCGACTGCGCCGCCGGAGCCCGAGGATCTGCCGTACGAGGTTTTTGACGCCGAAGGCAGCTCCGTGGCGAAGAGCAGCACGCTCGGCGGCGAGCCGCCGGAGCTCGCGCCCGGGGTGTATCGCGTCGAACTGCGCGACGGCGCGAAGACCGTGAGCCTCGCCGGGTTGAAGCTCGCGGAAGGGCAAACGCTCGAGCTGCGCTACGATCCCGCGACCGGGCGGATCGAGTACGCGCCGTAGCGGTCGCCCGGGCCGCTCGGGAGTTGCGCGGTGCGGCGGCGCGCGCCAAGTTCCGCGCCGCCATGTCGCACGCGAAACCCACCGCTCTCCTGCAACAACGTCTCGGCGCCCGCGTCGTTCGCACCGATGACGCCGCGCGTTTCGCCGGCTCGTTCGACGGCAGCAAGATCGCCTTCGACTGCGACGCCGTGGTTCGCGTGCGCAAGGACGCGGACGTCGGCGTGGTCCTCGCGTTGGCCAACGAGCATTGCGTGCCGGTCACGGTGCGCGGCGGCGGCACTTCGCTCACCGGATCGGCGTCGCCACGGTTTGGAGGCTGGGTGCTCGATCTCTCGAAGCTCGCGAAAATCCGGATCGACGCCGAGGCCGGACTCGCGGTCGTGCAGGCCGGCGCGAAAGTCGGCGACGTGCAGCGCGCGGCGGCGGCGGCGGGTTGGTTCTATCCACCCGATCCGTCGTCGAAGGAGTACAGCACGATCGGCGGCAACATCGCCTGCAACGCCGGCGGCATGCACGGCGGCAAGTACGGCGTGACGCGCGACTACGTGCTCAGCCTCACCGGTTATCTGCCCACCGGCGAGCGCGTGCAGTGGGCGGGCGAGTTCAAGAAGTGGTCGGCCGGCTTCAATCTGCGCGACCTCTGGATCGGCAGCGAGGGCTGCCTCGGCATCGTGACCGAAGCGGTGCTGAAGCTCATCCCGGCGCCGGCGGAGCGGTGGACTTTGTTGGCGGCGTTCCGCGACGAAGCGCGGGCGTTCGAGGCGGCGCGGTCGTTGATCGCGGCGCGCGTGCAGCCCGCGATTTTGGAGTTTCTCGACCGCGCGTCGGTCGAATGCGCTGAGCGCGCGAGCGGCAAACCGGTGTTCGCCGAGGCGCCAAAGAAACCGGTGCTGTTGCTTGAGCTCGCTGGCACGAGCGCCGAGGTCGCCGAGCAGAAGAAGGCCGTGCTGGCGTGGGCTGGGGAACACGCGGTCGTATCACGGGCGGCGCGCAGCCGCGAAGAGGCGGAGGAGCTGTGGGCGGTGCGGCGCAAGTGCTCGCCCGCGATGTTCGCGCTCGGCGACAGCAAGCTGAACGAAGACATCGTGCTGCCGCTGAAGAGCTACGTGGCGTTCGGCGAGTTTCTCGACAAGTTGAAGAAACGCCACGGACTTGCGATGCCGACCTTCGGCCACCTCGGCGACGGCAACCTGCACGTGAACATCATGTATCACCGCGCCGAGAAGAGGGAGTGCCGCGCGGCGGTGAAGGCGGTGGAGCAGCTCATGCGCGGCGTGAAACGCCTCGGCGGTGCGATCTCCGGTGAGCACGGCATCGGCTTGGCGAAGACGCCGTTCCTCGCGCTCGAGCACAGCAAGCCCGCGATCCGCGCGATGATCGCCGTGAAGCAGGCGCTCGACCCGAACGCCATCATGAACCCCGGCAAGATCTTCACGCGCTACGAAGTGTGGAAACACAAGCGCCTCGAGATCGCACTGCCGTGGGATCACAAGTGAGGGGGACCGGCGGGTACGCCGGGGGGGACGCACACCCGTTCCGCTACGGAACGGGTGTGTGGCGGAAGCTGTGAGGGTTTCGCGCTCGTCTACTCCTTCTCCGCGGCGCCGGTTTCGTAGCGCTTGATCCAGGCGGCGGACCAGCTGGCGAAGTCGCCGGCTTCAAGGTGGGCGCGGGCTTGCGCCATCAGGTCGAGGTAGAAATGGAGGTTGTGGATCGTGAGCAGCGTGCCGGCGAGCATCTCGCCGGCGACGTGCAGGTGGCGCAGATACGCGCGGCTGAAGTGATGGCAGCAGTAGTTGTCGAGGCCGTCGACGATCGGGCGCGGGTCTTCGCGGAACTTCTCGTTGCGCAGGTTGATCGGGCCGTCGGGGGTGAAGACGAGACCGTTGCGGGCGACGCGCGAGGGCATCACGCAGTCGAACATGTCGACGCCGAGCGCGATCATCTTCAGGAGCTGCGAGGGCGTGCCGAGGCCCATGGCGTAGCGCGGGCGGTCGGTGGGCAGGTGCGGGGCGGTGCAGCCGACCTGGTGGAGCATCTCGGGCTCGGGCTCGCCCACGCTCACGCCGCCGATGGCGTAGCCGGGGAAATCCAGTTCGCGGAGACCGGCGGCGGCCTCGGCGCGGAGATCGGCGAAGGTCGAGCCCTGTACGATGCCGAAGAGGTGGTGGCCGGCGTCGAGCCAGCCGGTGTCGCGGGCGATGGCGAGGCATTGGCCGGCCCAGCGGCGGCTGCGGGCGACGGCGGCGGCGGCCTCGTCGCGCGTGCAGGGCCAGGGCGGACACTCGTCGATGACCATCGCGATGTCGGAGCCGAGGTTCTGCTGGATACGCATGACCTCGCGCGGGCCGAGGAAGAGGTTCGCGCCGTCGAGGTGGGATTGGAAGGCGATGCCGTCCTCCTGCACGTCGCGCAGTTTCGCGAGCGAGAAGACCTGGAAGCCGCCGCTGTCGGTGAGGATCGGGCCGTCCCAGCCCATGAAGCGGTGGAGGCCGCCGAGCTTGGCGACGAGGTCGGAGCCCGGGCGGAGGTTGAGGTGGTAGGTGTTGCCGAGGATGATCTGCGCGTGGATCTCGCGCAGGTGGGCGGGCGTGAGGGCCTTCACGGTCGCCTGCGTGCCGACGGGCATGAAGATCGGCGTCTCGATCGTGCCGTGGCGGGTGCGCAGCCGGCCGCGGCGCGCGGCGGTGGCGGTGTCGGTGAGCAGGAGTTCGAAGTGCGACGGCATGGGCGGCGGAGGATTTGGCCGGGTGGGGCGGGAGGCAAGCGGAAGGGCGGGGCGCGGCGGTGACCGACCCCTGGCTGGGTGCGGGGTTGAGATTGAGGTGGCCCGGACCGTTGAGCAGGGGAACCGCCGGCGGCGCCTCGCGTCACTCGGTGGTTGTCAATAACTTGCCCCGCCGGGCGCTTGACCTGACTCCCAACGCCGCAACCCTCGCTCGCCGTGCTGCTCGTCATCGACAACTACGACTCGTTCACCTTCAACCTCGTCCAGTATTTCGGCCAGCTGGGCGTGGAACAGAAGGTCTTCCGCAACGACGAGATCACCCCGGCCCAGGCGCTCGCGCTCAACCCCGAGCGCGTCCTGCTTTCTCCGGGACCGTGTTCGCCGACGGAGGCGGGCGTGACGCTCGACATCATCAAGGCGTTCGCGGGCGTGAAGCCGATCCTCGGCGTGTGCCTCGGCCACCAGTCGATCGGTCACTATTTCGGCGGCAAGGTCGTGCGCGCCGGCCGGCTCATGCACGGCAAGACCTCGCCGATCTTGCACCGCGGCACCGATGTGTTCCGCGGCATGCCGAACCCGTTCAACGCGACCCGCTACCACTCGCTGCTCGTCGAGCGCGCGTCGTTGCCGGCCTGTCTCGAGATCACCGCCGAGACCGCTGAGGGCGAGATCATGGGCCTGCGTCACCGCGAGCTCCCGGTCTGGGGCGTGCAGTTCCACCCCGAGTCGATCGCCACGCAGGAGGGCATGACGCTCCTGAAAAATTTCCTCTCGTTGAATTGACCGCTCCCGGCGCCACCCCACGCCCGCCGACGACCCAGCCCCATGCGTTGCCCCAAGTGTACCTCGATTGAGGACAAGGTGATCGACTCGCGCATCAGCCGCGAGGGCACGACGATCCGCCGCCGCCGCGAATGCCTCGAGTGCGGCCACCGCTACACGACGACCGAGATGATCGTCCGCGAGGATCTCGTCGTGATCAAACGCGACGGCCGCCGCGAGCCCTTCGACCGCGAGAAGATCGTGCGCGCGATCCGCGCCGCGTGCCACAAACGTCCGGTCGATCTCGAGCAGATCAACATGGCCGCCGAGGACATCATCGACCAGCTCGAGGCGAAGTTCGGCACCGAGATCC
>DATGXA010000129.1:0-3465 GCA_035299125.1 Opitutaceae bacterium | reverse complement strand
GGCCGCTTCGTGTTCGTGGGCCCGGAGACGTTTTTCCGCGCCGATGCCGGCGATGTGTTTGGCCCCGTGGCGCTGCGCCCCGGTGGCGAATGGCCGATGGTGTACGATGTCGACAACTGGTCCGCGGCTTCGGCGGGGGCGTTGTTTGCGGAAGGCACGGGACTCGCTCCGCTCGACGCCTCGGCGGGCAAGGCGCTCGCGCTGCGCCAGCGGAAGGGGACGTTTCTGGACCAGGTGCGGAAGGGTGGCGTGGTGGGCTATGCGATCCTCGCCGTCGGCGTGCTCGCGCTCGCGATTGCGGTGCAGAAGCTGTTCGATTTCCGCCGCCTCGCCGTCGACGAACCTCCGGCGGTGCGATCGGTGCTCGCGAAGATCGCTACCGGCGCGCACGAAGAGGCGGTGAGGGCCGCCGAGGCGCTGCGGGCGACGACGCGGGAGCTTTTCCTTCTCGGACTGCGGCAGCGGCAGAAGCCGAAGGCGATTCTCGAGGAGCACCTCGAGAGCTATGTACTGCAACAACGGATGCTTCAGGAGCGACGTCTGCCGTTGCTCGCCGTGATCGCGACTTCGGGGCCGTTGCTCGGCCTGCTGGGCACCGTCACCGGCATGATCAAGACATTCACGTTGATCACCGTCTTCGGCACGGGCAGCGCGGGCAAATTGTCCGCGGGCATCTCGGAGGCGCTCATCGCGACGAAGTTCGGCCTGATGGTCGCCATCCCGGCGCTGGTGGTGCACGGCTTCCTCTCGCAGCGCATCCAAAAACACCTCGCGATGCTGGAACGCTACGCGCTGGAGATCTCGACTGCCAACGAGGAGGCGCGGCGGGAGACGCGGAAAGAAGGAGCCGAGGTGCGATGATGGCGGCCTTCGCGAAACTGCTCCGGGAGGGCGGCCCGGTGATGGCAGCGAATCTCGCGCTCGCGGTGCTGCTCTACGCACGTTGCTGCGGACTGCTACTCCAGCTCTGGCGCGCGCGGCGGACCATCGCGGCCGCCGGTCCAGTCGGAAGCGCGGCGCTGCCGCTGCTCCGGCACTGGCACGGCGAGTTGCAGGAGCTCTATCAACGGCAACGTGTGTTGATCGGCGCGATGATCGCGGCGGCACCGTTGATCGGGCTGCTCGGCACGGTGGCGGGCATGATCTCGACCTTCGAGAGCCTTTCGGCGCGCAACGCGGGGCAGGCGATGGAGGGGCTGGCCGGCGGCATCTCGGAAGCGCTGCTGAACACCGAGGCGGGGCTCGCGGTCGCGATCCCGGCGGTGTTGTTGTTCTACTACGCGCATCGCCAGACGCAGAAGGGCCTGCGCCAGCTCGTGCTGCTGGAGGCCGCCGCCCGGGAGGAACTCTGATATGGCACTCAAACAACGCTCCGGCCGGCATCACGAGAATGTCCACATCGACGTCGTCCCGATGGTCGATTGCATGCTCGTGCTGGTCATCTTCCTAATGGTCAGCAGCGTGTTTGTCGCGTCGCCGGGCGTGGAGGTGGACCGGCCCGATGTGAGCGGCGGCGAGGAGGCCGACCGCAATTTCCTCCTGTTGGCCATCACCGCCGACGACCGAATCTTTTTCGACGGCCAGGAAATCCAACTCGAGCAGGTGGCGCCGTTGGTGAAGCAGGCGGCGTTCAGCCATGATCAGGCGTTGATCATCCAGGCGGACAAGGCGGCGAGCCATGGGATGTTCGCGAAAGTGTACGCCGAGGGAAAAAAGGCGGGCATCGCCAACGTGCAATTCGCCACCGCTCGCGCGGATTGAGCGCGCTCCGTCACCATGTTGCCTCCACCTTCCAACACGCTGCCCGCCACGCTCCCGGCTCCCGGCTGGCGTGCGCGCGCGGCCTGTGCGCTAGCCGGTGTGGGCTGCGCGGCGGCGATCTTCGGGACGCTGGCGCTCACGCGTTCGCCCGGTGAACCCGCGCCGGAGGCGGAGGTCTTTGTCGCGCGACAACTCTCGGTGCCCGTCGACGAACCGCCGCCGCTGGTGGAACCCGCCCCGCTCGACACCGTGTCGCTGGCCAATCCCATCCGGCTGGAGATCGCCGCCTCCACCAGCCCCGTGCGAATCCAAGTTCCGGATCTGCCGGCGGTCCCGCTCCAGGTCGCCCCACCGGCGGCGCGGCCGACGTTGGCGGCTCGCTTCGATCTGGCGAAATCGGCGGCGAAGCCGGTCGTGGACAACGGCGATATGGAAGCCCGTCGCGTTTTCGATCGGGGCGATGTCGACCAACAGCCGATCGCGCTGCAACGGGTGACGCCGCGGATCTCGTACGGCGACGCCTACAATCTCGACACTCCGCGTACGACCATGCTGGTCATCGTGAACACGGATGGCACCGTGGGCGACGTGCGCATCGTGCAGAGCGCGCAGGACGAGTACTTCGACCGGATGATGGTCGAGGCGATCCGCCAATGGCGTTTCAGCCCTGCGGTCCGCAAGGGGCGGAAAGTCCGGTGCTGGGTGCAGCAGGCGATCTCGGTGCAGCTCAACACAGGCTCTCCATTTTCAACCAATTGATTTCATGCGAATCGCGAACATCAGACTGCCGGTGATTGTGGGCGTCCTCTCGGTGGCGCTGCTCCCTGTCGTTTGCCTGGCGGCGCGTCCGGCCGCGAAGGCGGATCTGAACCGCATCATCAACGAGTCCGCCGGCTTCCTGAAGAACCGCGAGCCGGAGATGACCGGCGCCGAGTACGCCCTGTACGAGAAGGTCGTCGCGATGCTCGCGGTGCAACCGGAGTTCGCGATGCAACTGCTCGATAGCATGATGTCGGGCAAGGAGCGACCGAGCGCCGCCTTCGAGTTCGTGCTCGGCAACGCGCACTACAACGCTGGGCGCCACGCCGACGCCGAGACGCACTATCGGCGCGCGATCGAGCGGTACCCGGATTACCTCCGGGCCTGGGCCAATCTCGGCGTGATGTACTATGCCACCGGTCGGTACGACGAGGCCGTGCGTTGCCTCTCACAGGCGGTGGAACTGGGCGACAACACGACCGACACGCTCGGGCTCATGGCCTACGCGCTCCAGCGTACCGGAAATCCCGTGGCGGCGGAGATGGCCTATCTGCGGGCGCTCTCGGCGGCGCCGGAGAACGTGGACTGGATCGAAGGGCTGTGCGGGCTCTACGTCGAATCCGAGCAATTCGCGCGGGCGGAGTCGCTCGCGCGGCAGCTCGTGCGGCTGCAGCCGCGGGAGGTGCGGCATTGGTTGCAGCTCGCCGGTACGCTCATCGCTCGCGAACGACGGAGCGATGCCGCCATCGTCCTCGAATCGGCGCGCGCCCTGCAGATCGCGAACACGGAGTTGCTGCTGCAACTGGGCGATCTCTACGCGCAACAGCTGTTCACGGCCGAGGCGGCGCTCGCCTACCGCGAGGCCATGCGGAACGACGCGCCGATCGGCGCGAAGCGGCTGATCACCCTCGCGCAACTCGCCGGACAGCAGGGGCAGTCGCAACG
>DATGXA010000128.1:0-9469 GCA_035299125.1 Opitutaceae bacterium | reverse complement strand
GCTGGATGCGATCTTCGCGGAGCGAGCCAAGCTCGAGCGCAAGGCGGAGAAGCCGGACCTTACCGTGGAGGAGCGAGTTCGGATTGCGGAATGGCGGGCGTGGACTTCGGGGCCGCCGGTGCGGGCGCTGGCGCCGGCGCCGGGGTAGCGCCGGGGACGGTGCCGCCCTTCATCCAGTCGAGCACGGACACACCGCCGCCGAGATCCTGTTTGCCCGCCCAGGTCTCGAACGTCTGCCACGCTTCGGGCGAATAGCGTTGCTGGATCTCGTCGGCCGAAAGGCGGAGCGACTTGGAATCGAAGTTGAAGGTCTTGCTCGGCGCGACGGACACGCTGCGCGGTACCTCGCCGGGCTTCGCAACGGTGAGCTGGTTGTTCTTCGAGAGCGCTTCGAGTCGCGGGCCTTCGACCACGCGCCGCTCCTCGACCGGCTTGTCGGCCTCGGCGGCGCGGATCTCGTCGACCTCGTCGGCCGCCATGGGCACCTTCGAGCAACGGCATCCCCACTCCCACGGGCCGGTGTGCGAATCCCAGAACGGGTCGTCGACCGGGAGGATCAGGCCGGCGAGGGCGTCGTGGCTGTCGCGCACCTTGTCGTCGTCGGCGGTGATGTACATCGCGTAGGGGAACGCGGCCTTCTGGCGGTCCATCACCTGGTCCATCGCGCCGCTATACGCCTGGAAGCCGTGGGCGCGCATGAGGGTCTCGGCGCGGCGCTCGGCGGCGGCGCCGCCCTCCTCACCGCCACGCAACCAGGGCGAGATCTGGTCGACGATGTCGCCCTTCACCTTGTCCCAGTCGGCGCCTTGCGGAATGTCCGCAATGCGATCGCGGACGTTCTGCACGACGTTGGCATTCTCGATGCCGGTGACGGTGATCGCGCGGGCCTTGAGCTCGGGCACGAGGCCATCGAACACTTCGCGCGAGACGACGGGCTTCGCCTTGATGAAGGCCGTGGCTTCGTCGTGGGGAACCGGGGCGAGGAGGACGGAGGGCATCGGGGAGTGAATGTGGAAATCTGGAACTCAGGGACTCGAGGAAAAGGAAGCCGAACTGGTCGCTAGACCGGACACTTCGCGCCGGTCAGCTCGGCGTGCGGAAAATCACCCCCTAGACAGATTCTAGAATCGTGCATAATCGATGTATGGAAAATTCAATCCAGATTCCAGAATTGATGACGTGTGCCGACGTTCGCGTCGGGACACATAAGACCACACAAATACTCCCAATCGCGAAGCGAGGCGGAGTTTGGCACGTAGTATCGCCAGCAGATGCGCTCGATTGGCTTTCGCTCGAAAACAGCCAAGTCGAGCGGATCCCTGACCAGGGAGAGGATGCCCCGAAGTATGTCTATCGAGGGCATATCGAGATTCCAGATAGTTGGGCAAAGCAGCCATCAGCTAGAAAGGCAGCCAGTCGATGACGATGCCGGTGAAGGGGAGCGCGTGCTCGGCGCGGAACCAGGCGAGCATCTCGGCGAGATCTGCGAAGCCGTCGGCACGGGCAAAGGCATCCATCTCGACCGTCGAGAGGTAGCGGCCGCAGATTTCGATCTGGCCGGTGACGTGAATCGTGATCGGCTTCACCGAGGAGATCGGCGCGGGCGCGCTCAGGAGCTTCCGCATCTTCGAGCGGCGCGGGAGACCGGTCCATTCGCGGGCGTCGAACAGGTCGCCGACGCGCGGCATGTCCTGCTCGCGCTTCGGCTCAGGACGCACGGTCTGGAACTTCTTCGCGGTCTCGACCAGGAGCGCAAAGCGATGCTTGAATGTGCGCACAAAACGGCGCGGAGGCCGAACCGGCGCTTTTTGCGTTATAGCCACGATTCCGACTTCGTCCGCGCCGACGGGCGGGTTGGCGGTCTGACCCCGTTGCACGGGGCAGGAAGCGCGTTGCACGGGGCCGCCGGACGATTCCGCGGCGAGTTCGGGACTGGCTGATTGGGGCGTTTTCATCAGATGGCTTTCCGGTAGCGGTCGCGGTTGGAGAAAAGCTGGCCGGGCTCGGTGCGGTCCCAAAACTCCGGATCCGCAGCGACGGCGCGCTCGTGTTCGAGGTACGAGAAATAGTCGAACTGCCGCACGCCGGGCGTGACTGCCATGCCTTTGACGAAGCCCGCGATGATGAGGCGCACCATGCCGCTGTCAGAGATCGCGATTCCGAACCGGCGCAGGTTGCGCCGCGTGAGCATCACCCAGCGCGGGCAGATGCGCACGACCGCGCGGTAGGTGCCATCGCCGGCCGGCATGAGCTCGGGCACGCCCACAGCCTCGATGGTGTCGGGGGCGAGCGGAACAAACGTCTTGCCGGGCACGGCCTCGACGGTGGTGCCGGGCTTCGCGCCGATCACGTGGACTGTTGCAGTGGCGGGCATGGTGATTGCGGGTTGGCGACAGGAGGGCGGAGGTCAGCAGCCGGCGGGGCACGCGCCGAAGGAGAGCAGGCGTTGACCAGGGCGGGAATCGATCTGCTTGGCGGCGAGCCAGGCGCGGTGCTCCTCCGTAGTGCGCACGCGGTACACGCCCGAGCTCTTGCGGCCGGTGTCGTCGGCCAGGCACACGAAGCCCAGCTCGACGAGCTCGGTGGTGCGGGGGCGGAAGGTGAGGATCGACAGGCCGGCGCGCGCACAGACCTCGGCGGTGGTGCCGGGGCCGTGCGTGCGCCAAGCCTGGAGGACGGCCGCCCGCTGCCCGGCCAGCTTGGCCTGGAGCGAGGCGAACGTGGCGTTGCGGAAGTCGACGGGGTCCATGGGATTTGAGGTGAGAGGTGAAAGGCTAGAGGCGAGAGGCGGGCGCCTAGATGAGCACGGCGCGGGGCGCTTGCTTGAGGATCCATCGCCTGGCGGAGCCGTCATACTCGCAGTCGAACCCGAGTTGATCGCGGAGCAGCTCCAGATCGCGCGCGATGGTCTTGAGCGACACCTCGAAGCGAGCAGCGACTTCGCCGAGACTGCGGAGTTGCCCATTGCGCAAAAGCGACGCGAGACACACGATACGCACGATCGGCTGGCGATCGGGTCCGAGGCGGGGCTGCTGTGGAAACGGCATGGTGAAAGCGGGGTTCACGAACGGAGCGGGCGGAGCTCGATGGCTTCGAGCTGGCGATCGCGGGCGGCTTGCACGCGGCGCAGTAGCGCCCAGCGGCGTGGCGTCATCGTTACGGGCGGAAGACCAAGGGCATCGCGGCGAGGATTCTGCATGGCGTGGATCTCGAGTTTGCATTCCCACTGGCCGGCGAGCGGACCCGTGCCCCCGATCTCCACCGTGGCAGTACGCGTGCCGGGCGAGACGGATTTGCGGAAGAGGCTGAGGAACCTGGAGAGGATCGAGCGCATGGTCAGAACGGGTCGTCGTTGCTGGGGGCGGCGATCTTCGCAGGGCGGACCGTGGCCTTGTGCCGGTTGCGGATCGTGTAGATCAGGCGCCAGAGCTGGCCGGCGCTGGCTTCGTCGATCGTGCAGCGATACTGGCCGCGACTCATCTTCGACGCGTACTCGAGCGAGAGACCGCGCTCGCGCAGCGCCTTGTCCAGATGCCACAGCGCGATCCGGCGGGGGTTGTCCTGGTCTTTGGCCTCCGTGTGCTGGGCAACGCTCTCCTGCCCGGCGAGGCGCTGAAAATGCGCGAGCACGCGGGCGTACTGCGCCTGCGTGCACTCGCAGAGCGACTGAGTGCCGCCGGCGGCCTTGCCGGTCTCGACATGGCGCCATGCATCAAAGCAGGCGGTCTTCGACTGGTCGGAGTTGATGGCCTCGAACGCCTCGCGCTCGGGCCAGCGGTCGTACGCGCGCCGGGCGGCCACGGCGATGTCGCGTTTCTGGAGGTGGGAAAGTCCGGCGGGCATAACAGTTGAGGTTGAAAGTTGAAGGCGGAGAACCGCTCAGGAACCGGTCGCGAGGCGGGCCATGATGGCGGCGTAGGCGGCTCGCGTGCCGCGCTCGTTTTGGCGGCGGGCACGGATCTGGTTGAGGGCCCAGCGCGCGGTGTTGTGGTCGGCTAACCCGAACCGCTCGGCGAGCGGCTGCGTAGCCATGCCTGTCAGCTCCGATACGATCGTGATCGCCATCTGACGGGCCGTGGCGATCGGCTGGCACCGCGACTTCGAGAGCAGATCTTCAACCGAGATCTGGTAAATTTCCGCCGTTACGCGCACGACCTTCGTGAATGTCGCCTCGGGGTTTTCCGGCACACAGCCCCCCAGCACGCCCAGGTCGGGCAGCTGAGCTAGGAGCGCCTGCGTGGCTTCACGCAGCTCAACCGTGGCGGCGGCGACGCGATCGAGAGCGGACTGGAGCTTGTCGGCCATGGCTCAGATGTCGTTCACGCGGCGGGCATCGACATCGACGCCGCGGCGGAGCCAGAACTGCCGGTAGCCGCGGTCGACGGCGGCTTTGAACGCGTCGTCGCTGAGTGGCGCACCGGCCGCGCTGCGGCCCGCCGACTGCTTCGGAGCACGGCAGGCTGCAGCGGCGGACATCGGGTGGCAGACGGGATTGCGACGGGAGGGCATGGCGTGGATGCGCGAGATCAGCCGCGGGCGGCGCGCGCAGTTTTGTCGGCAGCCCTGTTGTTCTTCTCCGCAGCCTTCACCGCCTTGCCCAGGTCGACCTTGGCCGCGGCGGGCTTGAAGTTGTACGTGGTGCGGCGGGTCACACCGAGCTTCGCGAGCGCGTCGTCTTCGAGCGACTCCAGTGCCTCGCGGTTGACGGTGGTGGTGACGCGCAGGAAGTCCTCGCCCCGGTTGGCAGCGCGGATGAGCGCGATCGTGGCGGCCTCGTCGGCGATCACGAGTTCGGTCGAGCTCGTGCGCTTCACTTCACCGAACGGTGTCTCGACCGTCTTCTTCTCCGAATACCACTGCGGGTTGCGCTCGGCGATCACGGCGAGGGCGGCCTCGGTTTCGCTGAGCTTGGTCTGGAGCGCCTTGTATTCTTCGACGCTGTCGGTGACGGTGTCGATGTAGCGCGCGGTGACCTTGCCTTCGAGTTTTCGGAGGGCAGCGGTCGTTTCCGTGAGTTGCTGGAGGAGGTTGACCAGGTCGGCGAAGTCGCTCGGCCGGGCGGCGGTGGTTGCGATGGCAGTCATTGGATTTCGGATTGGGGATTGCAGAATGGGCGGCTCAGCGATCGGCGGACGGGGCGTCTTTCGGGAGCTTGTTGGTCGTGGTGAGGACGATGACGGGCGTCTTCGTCTTCACGGTGACCTCGACCTCCTTGAAGTTCTTCGCGGGGACGCTCTCGAACGCCTCGCCAATGGTCTCGACCGGGAGCTTCCGGCCGCGGCGCGTCGCGTTGAAATCGTACGCGGCCTTGTGCACGCGCGCCTGGAGCGAGAGCGGGCTGGCGTCCTCGGGGATCTGGAGCACCCAGGCGGCGAGTTCCTCCTCGGGCATCACGCCATCGGGGTCGGAGACCAGGATGACGAACTGCTTCTTTTGCGCGGGGGCCTTCTCGTCCTCGGCGGCGGCGGCCTCCTCGACGGTCTTGTTGAGTTCTTCGAGAACGCGACGCATGACCGCCGGTTCGAGCTGTTGGTGGCGGAGAACGTCCGCGACTTTGGCGATGTCGATTTTTGCCATGGTAGTTGGTGTTTGGGAAAGGGGCGCCCGGCTTGCGCCGGAGCGCTGGCGCTCATCGCACGTTCGCAGGAGCGAGCGCCCGGACTCCTTGGAAATCCCGACGCGACGTGCGCCGGCCCGACGTGCAATCGCGGGTGGTCGTATCAGTGGCCCGAGTGCTAGCCCGGGAAATTGCTCCGCCGCGCACAAGGCGCGGACGGAGGTCTTGGGCGCGCGCCGTGTGGGCGGTGCGCAAAAGGGATTCGCAGACCGAGAGGGCCAGCCGAGCGCCGCTGGCGATTTCCATGGCGTCAGCCCAGCCGAAGGCTCGGGCCATCGTCGGATAGGTGCGCGCGGTGGCGATGAACCAGCCGAGGTACTGCATCTCCGGCTCGAGGGCGGTGAGCAGATCGTGGATGAGCGCGCGGTGCGCCGAGGGACCGGAGCGAAGTGTTCGAGAGATCACGACGCGCTCTCCTTTCCGATCAGGGCGAGGGAGATTCCGGCACCGATCATGCCGAGCGCGGCCATCGCGAGGCAGGCGCCCACAGCGACGGGGAGCGACGGGCAGACGATGATCGCGGCGGCGGCGAGCAGCGGAGCGCCCGTGAACGCCACGAAGACCAGGGCAAAGGTGCGGCCGTTCATCGGCGGGCCTCCTGGCTGAGCTTGGCACCGGAGCGGGAAAGCTGCTCCGCAAGCGCAGCGCGAGTGGTGCGCGCCGACTTGAGGCAATGGATCGCCACTCCGTAGTGGCCCTTGGAGAGGGAATCCAAAGCGGTGGCCAGATTGCATTCGATGCGGTCGAGGCCGGTGCCTTGGAACTCGAGGAGTTCGCGCACATCGTCGCGCAGGGAATCCAGGGCGGGGTTCGCAGGCATCAGGCGGCGCTCCTTTCCGGGGTGCCAGCATCCACGAGCTCACAGAGGAAGAGCTCCGTGCCGGAGGCGGCGGAGACCGCTACGCGTGCGACCTTGATGGCGGCTATGTTGGCGCGGGTGTGAGGATAGAGCCCGACCCGGCGTGCGAACGCGATGCGAGCGGCAGCGCCAGCCGACACTTTGCAATAGGCCGTGGTGGCGAGCGATCCCGACCCGATCTGTGCCACGTATTCGCCGTTCTGGGCGCGGACCTGAACGAGGCTGACGGTCACGACTCGCCTCCTTCCCCATCCATGCGACTGAGACACTCGAAGGCGTGCCAGGCGGCGATCACGCTGCCCCAGCTGATCGGGCGTCGCTTCTCCTTCGCCATGTCGCGCGCTTCCTGGAGAATGGTGACCCAACGGCCCAACCCGTCGCGCTCGATCACCTGTTGCTGCAGGGCGAAGGGGATGCTCTGCACCACCTTCGTGCGCTCGCGGCCGGAGTCGTCGGTATAGGTGACGCGAACGGCTTGCTCGTCTTTCGGCGCGGGACCGAGATCGAAAGCCGCGGCGAAGGTGGCGAGCTCGGCCGTGCTGGGCTTCTCAGGCAACTGCAGCGGCGGCAGGCCGCGGAGGAGGATCTGCCGAAAATTCTTCGCGAACGGCCCGTTGACGAGCGCCTGCTTGAGCACGTTGGTGCCGGCGAGCACGACGCCGCAAGTGCGCCGATCGTGGATCTCGCGCACGAAGTTGAGCGCCTTGCGCGATCCCTCGTGTGCCTCGTCGACGATGAGGAGCATGCGGGAATCGAAGCAGTTGAGAATCCCGCGACGACGGTCGGTACCGTTGAGTGAAGTGGGGACATTGAGAACGAGCGCCATTTCTTGCTCAAGGGCATGGAGACTGCCGCCGGTGGGCATGCGCACGTAGACCGTATCGCCGATCGGACTGCGCTCCTTGTAGACGATGAGGTTGGTGCTCTTTCCGATCTGCGATTCGCCGTAGATGATCACGATCCGCTGGCGGGCGCGGGCCTTGTCGCACACGCCGAAGATTTTCCGGCTGATCGTCGTCTCGATGAAGTTGGTGTCGGCGCGGATCAGGTTCTCCTCGATCTGGCGGCGGAACGCGGTGATCGAGTCCACCATCGGGCCGAGCTGCTCGGAATCGCGGCGGCCGACGAAGAGCGAGTAGAGCGAGTCGCCGCTGTAGGGTTGGCCGTTGGACTTCTTGAGCTTATCGGCAACCTCGCGATAGCTCAGGTTTTTCGAGACGCAGTAGGCGGCAAGCCATTTGACGGCTTCGCGGGCGTCGTCGGGCATGTCGGCGACGGCCTTGGCGATGACCTCGCCGGAGATCGAGAACCGGCGGGAGGCGCCACCGCGCGGGCTATCGGCGCCTTCGGTCTCGGAGCCGGTCGTTGCTACAGGGGGGAATGTTGTGTCGGTGACCATGTTGAAGCGGGGGTTTGCGAAGGGGAGCGCTCACCAATCCTCGACGAAGGGCGCATGCGCCGGGGCGGCATTGCGCGGATGCGTGGCGATGGTGAAATCCTCGACCGGCAAGGCCGGCGCAGGCGCTGTGCAGCGGCTCTGCGCCGGCGTGTCGGTGGCGGGGGCAGCGGAAGTGATGCGGGCGATCGGCTGCTCGACGGGGGCCACCGGAGCGGTGGTGCGGGCGCGGGCCCCAGTCTCGACGCGGGCGATATTGCCCCGGCCGTCATGATCCTGCCGGGTGCGGCGCCCGCCCTGGCCGTAGAGGCCGATCGAGGCGAAGCCGGCGCGCACCTGGTTGTCGCGCGTCTTCTTGGCGACAACATCGTCGCTCCCGCGGGCGGAGCCCTTCTGGAGCGAATACTGCGGGGCCTCGCTGGCGAGGGGGGCTAGCATGAGCTTCTGGAAGGGGCGCCAGCCCTGCGTGTTGCGCGGGCCGCGATCGGCGTTGAAAATCACGGCGCCCTCGGCGGCACGCTGCGGATCGAAGGCAACGATCAGGCGGTGTCCCTTCTCGATGAAGGGCAGATCGCGCTCGATGCCCTCGGGGCCGACGCCGTCGCCAACGTAGCAGAGGCCGGGGCCACCGATGCGGAAGAAGAACGGCAGCGGGTAGCCCTCGACCGACACCTTCACGTGGCCGGCCTGCGCGGTCGAAGCGCCCACCTCGCGCTTGAGCGGGAGGAAGTGCCAGAGCAGCTCGGGTGCACAGGCAGGGAGGCGACCGCCAGCGCGAGCGGCCATGTCCTGCGCCCAAGCATCGTCGGGCGCGACCTTGCGGCCGAGCTCCTGGAAGAAGACGCCGCGACCATTGAGGAGCGTGAAGACTTTCTCGAATGTCTCGAGAAGCCGCTCGAACGGGATGAAGCCGCACTCCTGGGGCGTCTTCCGTCCGGCGTTCACGGCGAGCATGTCTTCGGTGGGCTTCTCGTATTCGCCGCGCCGCTTGCCGATGCGCACACCGTGCAGACCGAGCACCTTGTGGAGCATGCGGAAACCGCCTTCGATCGTACCCTTGCCGCGGCTTTTGAAGACGTGGTCGATCGGGATCAGCGACGTGATGCCGCCCCACTTCGTGGTGCCGCCTTTTCCGTCGTCGACGTTGATGCCCTCCATCGGGGCCGACTCCCAGCCGCCGCGCTCGAAGCGGAATCGGGCGACAAGGCCCCACGCTTCGGTGAGCTCGCGGCACGCGCGGGCGATATCCTCGCCGCGGTAGCTGTCGCGCTCGCGGGCCACGGCATAGGCGCCGAGCCACTTGCGGGAGCGCCGATCGCGGAAGCAGAGCACCTGACGGCCGACGGAGTACGAGCCATCGGGCAGCTGCACATAGTAGGGACAATCGACCGACACGTCGTCGGCCTCGACCAGGTCGCCGGAGAAGAGCTCGATCTTCCGGCCGTCCTCATCGAGATACCACATGCCGCGGCGCGCGGTGTGCGTGGTGCCGTCGAAGGTCTTATCGCCCTTGGCGAGCGCCCACTCCTCGGCCGTGACGCGGAAGAGCTGGTAGAAGCTCGGCGGGTAGTCGCCTTTTTCGCGGTACTTGTCGATC
>DATGXA010000127.1:0-31579 GCA_035299125.1 Opitutaceae bacterium | reverse complement strand
GGCTTCGAGGCGGTCGCAGGTGAGGCTGATGTTGTTGCCCTTCACGATGACGAGGCCGGTGAAGAGGAACACGCTCTCGTCGTCGGTGCTCTGCATGTCGAGGTTTTGACTGACGATCGTGGTGGGCGTCGCCGGGGCTGGATCCTCGGCGCGGATAGGAGCGGCAGCGAGCAACGCGCAGAGGGCGAGGGGGAGGACGGAGCGGTTCATTTCAGAATGTCGATGAGCGGGGCTTGGAAGACGACGCGCGCGCCGTCGCGGATGGCGACCTTGCGGGTGTTTTCCTCGCAGCGCCAGATTTTGCCGGAGAGGGAGTAGCCGGGACCTTCGACGGCGATTCCGTCGCTGCCTTCGGCGATGCGCGTTTTCACCTGCAACAGGGCCTTCGGGCTGACGACCTTCAGCGCGACGGCGTCGCGGGAGTTGAGCAACGTGAGGGTGAACTCGCGGATTTCGACCAACTCGTCGCCGCGGTAGAGCGCGGTGCCGCCGCGGAGATCGGAGGTCTTGCGGCCGGTCTCGGGATCGAAGAGCGAGAGGCGGAAGTTGAGGATCGGCGAATCGGCGAGCGACGGGGCGGCCGCGTGCGACGGCGCGATGGCGGCGAGAGCGAGCGCGGCGAGCGGTGCGCGGAGCCAGCGGTGCGAGACAGGGCGCATGGGATCAGGCGACGGCGCTTGTGGGCCGCGCGGCGAGGATGCGTTCGCAAACTTCACGCACGGCGCCGGCCCCGGCTCGACGGGCGGGCACGTAATCCGCCGCGGCGAGGGCGGCCGGCATGGAGGTGGAGGGGGCGACGCCGATGGCGGCCCAAGAGATGGCGGGAGTGTCGATGTCGTCGTCGCCCATGTAGCAGATGTTCTCTGCTGAGAGTCCGAGTCGGGCGGCGAGTTCCTGCAACGCGGCGAGCTTGTCGGTGCGGCCTTGGACGAGGTGGGCGATCTTCAGCTCGGCGGCGCGGCGGGTGGTGGCGCCGGATTTGCGGCCGGAGATCCAAGCGACGACCACGCCGGCCTGGCGCAATCGGGAGAGTCCCATGCCGTCGAGGACGGAGAAGCCTTTCGTCTCAGACCCGTCGGAGGAGACGAAGATCGTGCCGTCGGTGAGCACGCCATCGACGTCCATGGCGAAGAGCCGGATGCGCGCCCAGCGAGCGGTGGTCGGAGCGGTGCGGCGCCGAGGGTGGGTGGTGGAGGAGGGGCTGAGGCGCGCCATGGTCGCGGTCGAGTGAAACGGGGAAAACGCGCAGCGGAATCCGAAAATCGGGCGCACGGCGGCCGAAGGCTGTTGGTTGTGCAGACCGACGAGGGCTCGGTGGCCGCGGTGCGGCCGCGGCTGTGGACGTGAAATCGGAATGCGTTTCCCCTCATCGCGAAAAAAGCGGTTGCGGTGCGTCGACGCCGATTTCTACCGTCGACCCCTTTACTCCTTGATGCACACGCACGGACCCAAGCGCATCTATTCCCCGCAGTCCCTCGAATGGTGGTTCGAGCGCCTGTCGGCGGAGTGGGAGGGCTTTTTTCCGGAGGCGGTGCTGGAGCTGGGGCGCGAGGTTTACCGCGCCAGCGAAATCCGCGAGATCGAGCTCGGCGCGGCCGATGCGATCATCCACCGGCGCGTCGAGAAGAAGGAGGATTACACCGTGATCGAGTGGGCCGACGGTCGGCCCTCGGTGCGGTCGTCGTCGACGGACGAAACGGTGGCGCAGGCCATCGCGGTGGCTGGACTTTACGAGATCGAGGAGCTGATCGCGGAGGAGATCCCGGCGTTGCCGGCGGCGACGCCTGTGGCGAAAGCGCGGGCCGAGAAGCCGGCGGCTTCCACGGCGCCTGCGGCCAAGAGCGCAGGAAAAACTTCATCCACGGCGCCCGCCGAACCGGCGGCGACAACGCCCGCGAAGACGAAACCAGCCGGAGCCGAGACCGCGCGCGAGTTCGTGCTGCATTTCCGGCCGGTCGAGAAGGGGCTCGCGTGCGAGGCCTACTGGGTCGAGGCGGGCGGACAACGCGTGCCGGCCTTTGGCGCCGGCAGCGCGAACACGCTCCAACTCAGCTCGGCGGATCGCACGAAGGCGATCGGGTTGGCGACCTACGCGCGCAAAGCGCACTTCCATTTCCATCCCGAGTCGCACGCCTACGTGCTCGAGCTGGTGCGGGAGATTCCGGATTTCCTGCGCAACGTGCTCCCGCAGTGGCGCAAGCATTTCACCGTCGAGGTCGACCCGACGGTGAAGGACCTGCAGGACGGTCCGCGCGGGATCGAGATCGAGGCGCAGGCGGTGCGCAGCCGCGGCAGCGCGGGCATCGATCTGCGCTGGGTGTTCCGCGCTGGCGAGCGCCTGCTTACCCCGGCGGAGGTCGAGGAGGTCACGCGGCACGTGGGCCAGCAGGTGCTGTTACCCGGTGTCGGTATCGTGGCACTCGCGGCCGAGAAATGGGATGGCGTGCAGAGCTGGAAGCGGATGACCGCCGACCTACATGGCGACACGATCCCGCCGTATCTGGTTTTTTCGCTCTTCAACGAGGCACGCTGGAAGGTGACGCTCACCGCCGAACTCGAGCAGTGGAAACAACGCGTGCTCGGGCAGGGCGAGCTCGCGGCGGCGAAGTTGCCCGATTTCCTCCGCCAGTATCAGCGGCGCGGCGTCGAGTGGATGCACCACCTCTGCGAGACCGACTGCCACGGTCTGCTCGCCGATGAAATGGGCCTCGGCAAAACCGTGCAGGTGCTCTCGCTGCTGGTCTCGCGCGCGATGCCGAAGCTGCGGCACATCGTCGTGTGCCCGGCCAGCGTCGTCCCGGTATGGCGCGAGGAGGCGTCGCGTTTCTTCCCGCAGCTCAAGGTCGAAATCCTCAAGAGCGGCCACGATTTCGTCGCGCACCGCGAGCCGGCGCTCTGGTTGGCGAGCTACGCGCAGCTGCGCAAACACCGCGAGCAGCTCGCGGAGGTGGAGTTCGGTTACGCGATCCTCGACGAGGGGCAGTTCATCAAGAATCCCGACGCCAAGGTGACGCACGCTTGCGACGCGATCCGCGCGCGGCACCGGTTCGTGCTCAGCGGCACGCCGCTCGAGAACCGCCAGCTCGATCTCTGGTCGATCTTCCGGTTCCTGCTGCCCGGCCTGCTCGGCACCCGCGCCGGTTTCGAGGCCGCGTTGCAACGCGACCGCGACGGCACGACCGAACGGCTGCGCGTGCAGATCGCGCCGTTTGTCCTGCGCCGCACGAAGGACGAGGTCGCCAAGGAGTTGCCCGCGAAGGTCGTGATGGACCTGCGCTGCCCGCTCACCGACGCGCAGCGCCTCGAGTACGCGAAGATCTGCGACGAGGGCTTGCGCCGGCTCGGCAGCGATCTCGGCTCCGCGATGCGCGAGAAGTCGTTTGGCCTGTTCGCGCTGCTCACGAGGTTGCGCCAGGCGTGCTGCGATCCGGACCTGCTGCCGTGGGTCAAGGCCGGCACGGAGGAGAGCGGCAAGTTGAACATGCTTGTGGCGAAACTCGCCGAGGTGCTCGCGGGCGGCCACAAGGTCGTGATCTTCTCGCAGTTCGTGATGTTCCTCGATCGCGTGCGCGAGGTGCTCGCGGCGCAGTTCCCGGATGTGGCGCGCTACGAGTTGACCGGCGGCACGATCGACCGGCAGAAGCCCGTGCAGCAGTTCCAGAATGCCCCCGGGCGCGCCATCATGCTCGTGAGCCTCAAGGCCGCCGGCACCGGCATCACGCTGCACGCCGCCGACTACGTTTTCCTCCTTGATCCGTGGTGGAATCCGGCGGTGGAGGACCAGGCGATCGACCGCGTGCACCGCCTCGGCCAGACGAACCCCGTTTTCGTGTACCGCCTGATGACCGCCGGGACGATCGAGGAGCGCATCCAGGCGCTGAAGGCGGAGAAGAAGGCGATGTTCGACCAGATCGTCGGCAAGTTCCGCACGGAGTTCGACCTCTCGCAGCACTTCGCGTCGCTCGACAGCCTGATCAAGCTCGCCGCCGCGCCGGAGACGGAATCCGAGGCCGAGCTGGGCGAGGGCTGAAGCGCTCCGGCGCACGAGCGCGCAGGGCGGGAACGCGGATGCGTGGGCGCCGCGCCACCGCCGTTCACCTACAAACTCGGCGCGGAATTGTGACGGTCGCGCGCTTGAGTGTCGGCGAGCGAACTGCCATCTCGGGCGCGTCCGCCACGTCGCGGGCGCCGGCCTGAACCCGCCGGTGCGCGACGCCGGCGGCGAACCCCGCAAGCACCTCGATGATTCCCATGATCCTGATCGGCCTGTTCTTCGGCGTCGGCGCGGCCGCGTTGCTGACGCTGTTGTTCGGCGTCTACACCATCGGCCCGACCGAACGTGGCGTGTTGACGACCTTCGGCCGCGTGCAGCGGCTCGCCGGGACGACCGGCGACGACCCGCAACTCGGCGCGCTGCTCACCGACGAGGAGAAGGAGCGCTACAATTCTCCGAACATCCGCGTCGTGCCGCCCGGCGGCCCATACTTCAAGTGGCCGTGGCAGAAGCTCTACAAGGTCGGCATGACGATCCAGACGACCGACATCACTTGGGATCCGGACATCCGGCAGGAGTTCATCGAGGCGGTCACGAAGGACAACCTCACCGTCGCAATCACCGGTCAGCTGCGCTGGCGGCCCTGCGAACGCAACCTTTACGCCTATCTCTTCGGCGTCGCCAATCCGGCGGCACACGTCGTCGGCTACTTCATCTCGGTGCTGCGCGACCGCATCGCGACCTTCCAGGGCGAGGGGCACGACGGCGCGGTCGAGGGCGTGTCGATCAACGACCTCCGCAAGAACCTCTCGAGCATCAATCGCTACATGGAGGAGGCCTGCCGCAAGACCGCGGCGCGCTACGGCGTGGAACTCGATGCCGCATTGATCACGACGATCGATCCGCCGAGCGATGTCGACGAGGCGCTCGCCTCGATCAACACCACGCAGAACCAGGTCGCCGCCGCGATCAGCCAGGCGAAGGCGGACGCCGACCAGAAGCTCAAGATGGCGGAGCAGGCCGTGCAAATCGCGCAGAACCGCGCCGCCGCCGAAGCCGGGCCGCTGACCGAGCTCGGCAAGACGCTCGAGGCGATGCACGCCTCCGGCGGCAAAGCCGCCCTCGATGCTTATCTCCGCAACGCAAGTCTTCCGCTCCGCGAGAAGGCCGCCCAGACCGTCGTCACCCTCTGACCCGTTTTCCCGCCATGCCCTTTTTCATCGCTCTCTTCGCCGGCCTGATCGGCACGTTCATCGCCACGCCGATCGTGCTGGCGCTCGCTCGCACATTCCAACTCTGGCGCACGCTGCCGGAGCGCACGGTGCTCGTTTACACGCTGTTCGGAAAAGTCATCGGTCAGGTCGACCAACCGGGGTTGTTCTTTCCGATCGCGCACTTCGGACCGCGCGCCTTGCTGCTGCCGTTCTTCGGCAAGGCCTACCCGGTGAAGACGCACATCTTCCAATCCTACCTGCGCAACCAGCTCGTGAATTCCGAGGAGGGCGCACCGATGGGCGTGGGCATCTGGTTCGAGGGCTACGTGCGCGATCCGGAGGCGTTTCTGTTCCAGAACGCCGACCCGCTCGGCTCGCTCCAGGCCAACGTTGCGACCGCGATCGTCAAACAGCTCTCCAACCTCAAGCTCGAGGTCCTGCTGGAAAACCGCGACGCGCTCTCGCGCAAAGTGCGCGAAGAGGTCACGCCGACCTCCGCGAAGTGGGGTTTCCATCTCGGCTCGACGTACATCCGCAAAGTCGCCTTCCGCGACCGCGGTATGATCGGCGAGATCCAGCGCAAGGTCGTGAACCGCCTGCGCCAGGTGACCGCCGCGATGAAGCAGGCCGGTGAAAACGAGGTCGCGCTCATCCACTCCTCGGCGGACATGAAGGCCGCGCAACGCCTCGGTGAAGCGCAGGCCGTGCGCCCGATGGTGATCGGGCAGGCGCTCGCGGAGATCCGGCGTCAGCCGGAGGTCGCGGAAGCGTTGTTCAAGCTGCTCGACGTGCAGGCGACGCTCAGGAGCGCGGGCAAGGTGATCGTCACACCGCCGGGCGGCACCGGGTTGCTGTTGAACAGCTGAGCGGCGAAGCGGATCCATTCGACTCGGCCCGGGCGCTGCGGCGTCCGGGCCTTTTTGCGTACTCGAAGCACGGATTCGCGGCGTGTTTGGAGCTGCTGGGGATGCGGCGGAAGCGACGGCGCGCGACAGATTCGGACCGCGCGTCTCTGCGCGAACTCATCGGGGCATTCAACGATGTGCGCCGCCACGAGTTTGGCGCGGGCACGGATCGATGTTGATGAGTTCGCCGCCCAAAGGCGCAACGCGCACGCGCGATGCCCGCTCGTCAAACTCCTCAACACCCCAATGCCGTGAACTCCCAGCTGCCCGGCGGCGCGGGACCGACCAGTGTCGGCGAAGCGTCGCCACGCCCGATCATCCGACCGCGGGATCCGGCCATCGCAGCTCCGAATCCACGTTACCGAGACAACCATGACTCGCATTCTCCGCCTACTCTGCCTCCTGACCGCCTGCTGTGCCGTCTCCGTCTCCGCCCAGACCAGGGCTTTCAACGACACTTTCACCGGCAGCAGCCGGGTGAATAGTAACCCAGCAGAACCGAGCGCGCCGAGCGTGAACGGCGCCGCCTACCAGCAGCTTTCGGCGAAGGCGTACAACCCGAATCCTCCGACGGTCACCGCGGGGAACCTGCGCTTCGGCATCGCCTCGACGAGTTCCGGTTTCAACGAGATCGAGGTGCTGTTCACCAACTACCCGGTGCGGCTTGAAAACGTCGGCGACTACCTCGAGCTGCGCATCGTCTTCGCGCCCTCGGGCATCGTCACTGCGCAGGCGAGCAGCGGGTTGTATTTCGGCCTGTACGACGCGGGGCAGGTGCAGCCGATTCCGGGCGGGATGAACGGCACCGTACCCACCGCGACCGCAGGCTATGCGCAGAACTGGCAGGGCTATGTGAACCGCTTGTACTACACCGGTGGCGGCAACGGGTTCTTCACCCGTTCCAAACAGGACCCGACTGCGGCGAACAACCAGGACGTGCTCTACAGTTTCGCGGGTGCGACCATGATCGGAAAGACGGCGACCTCCACGCTCGCGGCCTTCACTCCCAACTCGCTCTACACCGAGGTCTATCGCATCACGAAGAACAGCGCCGCCGCGCTGGTGTTGAAATCGGATCTCTATGCCGGCGACAGCGCCGCGGGCTCTCCGTTGTACACGCAGACGGTCACGAGCACGACGACGCTGACGTCGAGCTTCGATGCGTTTGCGATCGGATGGCGCGCCACGGGCAGTGTGCCGAGTTACATGGACGTGAAGTCGGTGCAGGTCGTGACGAACGCAACGACGACGATCCTTCCGGAAATCACCAGCCAACCGCTCGGCTTCACGAAGACCGTGGGCGACAGCGCACCGTTCTCCGTCGTGGCCGACGGCGGGCGCGGCACCGTGTTGAGCTATCAATGGCGCAAGGATGGCGTGGACATCCCCGGTGCGACGGACCCCGACTACACGATCCCGAGCGTCACGCTCGATGACGCGGGCGATTACACCGTCTTGGTCACCGACATCGCTGGGGCGACGCTGTCCGCCATAGCAAAGCTCGAGGTCACCACCGAGGCGGTTGCGCCGTCGGTAAGCGCGCAGCCGGTCGGCGGTACGATTCTCGCGGGAGGCAGCCATACGTTTTCGGTGATCGCCAATGGCACGGCGCCGCTTTCCTACCAGTGGGAACGCAGCACCGATGGCGGCACCGTCTACAGTCCGATCGATGGTGCGACCAACTCGAGCTTCGAGATCACCGATGCTGTGCTGACCGACGCCGCCCTGTACCGCGTCGTCGTCACCAATGCGCTCGGTTCAGCGACCAGCACCGGCGCGACCTTGATCGTCAACCAGGCGCCGGTGATCACTTCCGACCCGCTTGGTGGTTCGATCGCGCCCGGAAGCTCGATCACGCTTTCGGTCACCGCCGGTGGCATGCCCGCTCCGACCTACCAGTGGCGCAGGAACGGCGTGGCCATCGCTGGGGCGACCGCGGCGTCCTACCAGATCACCGACGCGACCGGTGCCGACACGGCGAACTACACTGTTGTCGCCAGCAATTCGGTGGGCTCTGTCACGAGCGCCGCGGCATCCGTCGCGGTAGTGTCGGCGACGATGGCCGCGACCGAGTTCACTTCCGGTGCCGAGCGCAACCCCGACACGCGCCTGACGATCACGTTCGATCGCGCTCCGACGATTGGCGTGTCCGGCCTCGTGCGCATCTATGACGCTTCCAACAATGCCGTGGTCGACACGATCGACCTCGTCGCCGCCACGGCGCTTCGCGATACGTTGCGCGCGGGAAATCCGCTCTCGACGCAGGCGCTGCCGGTCCAGACGAAGACCATCGGTGGTATCACGAATTTCAACTACTACCCGATCACCGTCTCGGGTCTCACTGCGACGATCTACCCGCGCAACGGCGTGCTCGTCCGCGGGCGCACCTATTACGTGAAGATCGATGCGGGAGTGTTCGTGGATTCAGCAGGGGAGTCCTTCGCGGGCATCGCCGACTCGGCCACTTGGCAATTCACCACCAGGATGTCGAGCCCGTGGGCTGGTGCGACAAACCTCACTGTCGCGGCGGACGGCTCGGGAGATTTCGATACCGTCCAGGGCGCGCTCGACTACGTCCCGTTGAACAGCGTTGTGCCGACCGTGATCCACGTGAAGAGCGGAAACTACTTCGAGCAGGTCGTCCTGCAGTCGCGGCATTTCGTGACGCTCGTCGGCGAAAGCATCGACGGCACGGTCATCAACTATCCGAACAACGCCGCCTTCAACAGCGCGCCGGGTGCGTACCACCGCGCGACCTTCTTCGCGAACGCTGTCCACGACTTCACGATCGCCAACCTGACCGTGAACAACACCACGCCGCAGAACGGCACCCAAGCCGAGGCGTTCATCCTTTCCGGCACCGGCGCGGCCACCGGCCACAACATCGTCACCCGCTGCAGATTCTTCAGCTACCAGGACACCGTCCAGCTGAACAAACAGACCTACGTCAGCGACTCCACGATCTTGGGCGATGTCGATTTCCTGTGGGGCGATGGACCGGTGTTCTTCGAGAACTGCGACATTCGGATCCTACGCAGCGGCGCCTATTTCACCCAGGTTCGCAACGGCAGCGGCAACCACGGCTACGTCTTCGTGAACTGCCGCTTCACCGCCCCCGCCGGCATCACCGGCACCTTCCTTGGCCGCATCGATCCCGTGGCGTTCCCGTACAACGAAGTCGTGGTGCTCGATTCGACCTTCGGCGACGCGACCAACAACGCGTTCCTCGCGACCACCACCGGCGTCAGCGGCACGAACTATCTCGCCGCGTGGTGGATGCTCAACAACGCCACGAGCGCGGCGGCCGGCGCGAGCGTCCACAACTGGACGAACAATCTCGTCTCCGGTACCGGCGCCGCGCTCACGAGCCCGAACCTCGACGCCTTCACCACGATGCCGCCGGATGCGACCACGCAGGCGAACTATCGCAACGTCGCCTGGGTGCTCAACACGAGCATCGCAGGCACCGTGAACGGTTCGTGGAATCCCGCGCGCGCACCCTCGATCATCGTCCCGCCCGCTTGGCAGACCGTCGACGTGGGCCAGGCGGCCACGTTCTCCGTCACCGCGTTTGCGATTCCGACGGCGACGTACCAGTGGCGGCGCAACGGCGTCGACATCTCCGGCGCCACGGGAGCGACCTTCACCGTCGACGCGGTGACCACGACCGACGCCGGTGTCTATTCCGTCGTCGTCGCCAACTCCTCCGGCTCGATCGAGAGCGAGGCGGCACCGCTGGTCGTGCGAGGCGGACCGCCCGTCATGGCATTGCCTCCGGCCAACACCTCCGGTCTGCGCGGTGCCACCGCTACGCTCAATGCCTGGGCCGTGGGCGAGGGGCCGTTCACCTATCAGTGGACGAAGGACGGCGCACCGCTTCCGGGCGCGACCTGGCAGTCGCTGCGCCTCACCGGCATCCAAGATTCGGATGCCGGTAGCTACGCCGTCGCTGTGACGAACGCCGGCGGTACGACGACCAGCGCGAGCGCCACGTTGTCGATCGTCGCTCCGGCGACCACGCTTCCCACGGTGCCGGTGATTCCCGCCGGCGTCTTCGATGTGACCACGTACGGTGCGATCGGCGACGGCGCGACCGACAACACCGCCGCGATCCAGGCGGCGATCGAAGCTGCGCGCGTGGCCGGTGGTGGCACGATCGAGTTTCCGCCAGCTCGCGGCGCCTATCTCTCGGGCCCGATCACGATCTACAGTTTCATGAACTTGCAGGTCGATTCGGGCGCCACTCTCCGCGCGCTGCCCCGGGGCAGCTATCCGAACAGCTTCACGGCGCCCGCGCATTTCGTGAACGTCATCCCCAACGCCAACGACGTCGAGTTCAGCGGCGGCGGCACGATCGACGGCGACGGCGCGGCGTGGTGGGCCGCCTACGAGGTGACGGGGCCGAGCACGCCTCGTTTTCGACTCATTCAGAGCTCCACGGTGACGCGGATGCTTTTCACAGGCGTCACCTTCTCGAACTCGCCGACTTTCCATCTCGCGTTCCGCGGACCGAACTTGGACCACACCATCTACGGCGTGACGGTTTCCGCTCCAGGCGGATCTCCGAACACGGATGGCATGGATATCTGCGGTACGAACATCCTCGTGCAGAACTGCTCGGTCTCCTGCGGCGACGACGACATCGTGGCGAAACCCGGCGGCACCTTCTGCCGCAACATCTACATCGCAGACTGCTTCATCGGCACAGGCCACGGCATCTCGGTGGGCGGGCAAACCAATGTCGGGCTCGATGGCATGGTTGTGACGAACTGCACGTTCGACGGCACGAGCAGCGCGTTGCGGCTGAAAGCCGATCCGACCCAGGGCGGGCCGGTGCAGAACATCACCTATTCCGACATCACGATGCGAAACGTGATGTACCCGATTCTATTTTACAGCTACTACAACCAGCTCGGTAGTCCCGGCGCGACCTCCGGCACGAGCCAGACCACGCCGGCGAAGGTGCGCGCGTGGAATGCGACACCGCCGAACGCCAGCTATCTCGGAACTTCGACGGTCCCGATCTGGAAGAACATCACCGTCCGGAATCTCAACGTGATCAACGGCTCGGGCTACAGCACGATCTGGGGCTTGCCGCTCGCGAGCGCGTTCATCCAGAACGTCCGTCTCGAGAACGTGAACATCCAGGGCGGTGCCGGTCTCGAACTCTACGACGCCGCAAATGTCCAGCTCGTCGGCGCCAACAACGTAGGGCCGATCATCACGTGCAATGCGCTCGCGATCACCAGCCAACCGCAGAGCCAGACCACGTCGGTGGGCGGCACGGCGACATTCACCGTGGCTGCGGTCGGCGGCAGCGGCGTCGACAACACGGAACCGGCGATCATGTGGATGCACGACGGCGTGCCGCTCGTCGACGGCGCGCAAGCGGACGGTTCGACTGTCTCGGGAGCGACCACCTCCACGCTCACCGTCTCGAACCTCCGCCGCGCGTGTGCGGGCAACTACGTTGCCGTTGCCTCGACTGCGCTCGACATCTTCGACACGACGAACTCCGTCCTCCTGCCGGCAGGCACGCCGGTGTCCGCGACGAGCGAGATTGCCGTGTTGACCGTGCCCGATCCGTTCGCCCTCTGGTCCGCAGGTCACGGACTTGATCCCGCGGGCAATGGCGCGGCCGACTCGGATCCTGATGGCGACGGCGTTTCCAACCTGCTCGAGTTCGCCCTCGGAGGCGACCCGACCATCTCCGATCCGGGCATCCTCCCTTCGGTGCAGTTCGATGCCGGGGCGACCGCTCTGCTCGTCACGTTCGATCAGGCGAAAGACTTGGCGACGGCGGATGGCACCACCACGGTCGAATTCTCGACAGACCTCACGAACTGGACCGCCGCTGTCGCCGGGCAGAATGGCGTCACGCGCACGGTCCTGCCGGTCGACTCGCAGCTCGATCAGGTCTTGGTCGAGATTCCGGCGACTGGTAGCCGAATGTTTGCGCGAGTGCGTGTGACACGCTGAACTCCTCCGTCCAGCCGTGCGTCGATCGACGTCCGGATTGTCTCTGCCGAGAGATGGTCCGGGCGTCGCTCTCGCTTTCTCCGGTCTACGGTGCGTGTAGATTCTGCGAGAAGGAGGTCGGTGTTCGTGATTGCGGAGGCGGGGCCGGAGTTGCGTCGGGCGAGGCGGCAAACCCGCGAAGAGCAGACGACTTTTCGCCGGGAGAAGCGCGCTGGCGGCGGGACTTTTTCCGCGTTGCGAAACTTTGGGTCGTCCCGCACGTCTAACGCCCACGTCTATGTTTCTCGCCGTCGTTAGTCTCGTACGCGTTTTCAACGAGGCGGGCGTGCTCGCCTATGTGCTGGCACTGCTCTCCGGCGCCGCGGTGTTCATCATCATCGAGCGCGCGCTCGCCTTGCGCACGGCCTCGGTACTGCCACCGGAGCTCGCGGAAGCGGTGCTGTTGAATAAGGCGACCTCGGGCGGGCGTTATTCGGTGCTCGGCCGTGTGATCGAGTTCGCCGAGCGCCACGGCAGCGATCCCGATGCGACGAAGGCGTACGCGCGGCTCGAAGTGATGAAGATGGAGCGCGGTGTGCGCTATCTCGACACCATCTATACCGGCGCGCCGCTGGTGGGGCTGATCGGTACGGTGTACGGCTTGCTCGGGGCGTTTTCCAGCACGCGTGACCAGATCACCGGTCTGCCGGACCCGGCGAAGTTCTCGCAGAGTGTGGGCTATGCACTTTCGGCGACTCTGCTTGGCCTCGGCGTGGCTTTGATTGCGCTCGTCGGCAACGGCCTGATCCAGCGCCGCATCGATCATCATGCGGCGCAGCTCGATGTGTTGCTGGAGCGGGTGATCGCCCGTGTACGGCCGAAGTCCGAGACCGTGAAGTCGGAGGACTCGGCTGCGCTATGAGCCTGCGCAGCGAACGCTATCGCCGGCCCGAGCTGCCGCTCGTGCCCTTGATCGACGTGTTGGTGATGCTCGTGTTCTTCACCTTCGCGACGATGCAGTTTCGCGAGGCCCGCGGCGGCACGCTCAACCTCACGCTGCCGAAGGTCGAGACCGCTGGCAAAAACGTGTTTCACAGCCAAGTCGTGATCGCCGTCGACAAGGACGACCGCGTGCGCGTGACGATCACCGGCAACAACGGCGAGCTGGTCCTCGACAAGCGCGAGGCCACCGTCGACGAGCTCGGGAGTCTCGCGGGCGAGCTGGCGAAGGTGGACAAGAGCATCACGGTGCTCATCCGCTCGGATGAAAACGCCCCGCTGAAGAGCGTGACGAAGGTGATGGATCTCTGCCGCAAGAACGGCCTGAACACGATTCGCCTGCAGACGCGGTGAGATTCTGCCCGCGAGTCCAGCACGGCGCCAATTTTCGCCTGTAGGGCGGGAGCGCCGGACCTGCCGAGAGAACGGACGGCTCGGAGAGCCGTCCCCTACCTCCTCCGTCGAATGCTCGCGTTTGGACGCAAACGCGAGCGCGGGCCGTCAGCGCTCGTCTGCTTCGCGGAGGGCGGGTTGTTGATCGAGATCAGCCCAGCGGCCGGCGGCGAGTAGCAGTACGGCCCAGGTGAAGAGCACGGCGGGATTCTGGAACACGAAGTCGCCCCAAGCGTGCACAACCGTGAGCCCGGCGCCGAGCGCGACGGGCAGCGAGAGGGGGTTGGCCCAGAAGCGACGTCGGAGCAGTTGCCAGCCGAGCCAGCTCGCGGCGCCGACAAAGAGGGCGGAGCCCACGAGGCCGAATTCGGTCGGAAACTCGAGCAGATCGTTGTGCGCATGTTCCCAGAGTTTCCGGCGCGAGGTGCCGGAGTAATAGATGTCCGGATAGCGCGACACGTATTGCGGGAAGCCGAAGCGGAAGCAGCCGGCGCCCCATCCGAGGACGGGGTTTTCCTTGAACATGTCGAGCGTGGCGGCGTGCGCCTGCGTGCGGTCGCGGGCGGAAGCGACGGGATCGACGAGCAGACCCTCGAAACGGGCCCAGACCTTGTCCGCCTTCAACGAGTAGAAACCCACCGCGAGGAAGCCGGCGAGCAGCAGACAAAGGCCCACGAGCACGAGGCCGTTGCGCTCGTGGGCCGGGCGACGGAACTGGTGCCAGAAGAACGCGAGCCCGGTGACGACCGTGAATGCCAGGAGTGTGATGGCCGAGCCGCGCGAGAGTGTGAAGAGCACCATCACGCCCAGAATGAGGGCGCCGAACGTGAAGACACCGGCGGGACTGGATTTTTCGAGGCGGCGATTGGAGCGCGCGAAATGCCACCACGCGAGTCCGGCGGCGAGGGCGAGGACGAGGTTGAGGTACGCGCCCGCATGGTTGCGGTAGATGAAACTGGCCACGAAGCTCGCGCTGCTCGAGGGCACGAGCCAGAAGATGGCCTTCGCGTGGGTGAGTTGCTGAGCGAGGCCGAGACCGGCGAGCGCGACGCCGTTACCCACGAGAATGGTGAACAGCAGGCGGAAGGTGAGCCGCCGCATGAAGCCGATCCACACCGTGCACACTGTCAGCCAGAGCGAGGTGTGGATGACGAGAGCGCGCCAAGGGCCGGCGATGGATAGCGGTACGTCCATCCCGCTCGGCAACCAGGCGATGTTCTTCAGCGGATCGATCCACCAGTAGGAGGCGTTGCTGCGGTAGCGCCACGCGGGGTTGAGTGCCTGAATCGCGATGTAGAGGAGCACGCCGAGCCCGAGCCAGAAGAGCGGGAAACGCCAGAGACGCGCCAGCGGGCGGACGCGGACCGACTCGCCCGAGGTCTGGGATTCGCTGTAGAGTCGCGGACGCGCGGCGGTGACGAACCCGACGAGCGCGAGCGTGAGACTCGTGCATTGGCTCCAGAGGTGCATCGTGCCGAGCGCCCAAGGCAGGAAGCACAGGTGGAGCGTCACCCAGAACAGAGTCCAGCGTTCCTGCGGATGCAGCTCGAGTTTGTGGCTGCGGGGGCGAAACCGGCCGACCGTATCAGCAGGACCGACCTTCGGTGATGTGGGGCGAAGCGGACGCACCTCGCGATTAAGCGAGCGCTGCCGGAGACGGTCGAGCGGGTTTTGCCGGGTCTGCCGGCGATTCTCAGAGCGGCTTCCGGTACTGGATGCCGTGGGAGTCCTCGAAGACGAGTTCTGTCGGCAGAATCTGGATGAGCTTCAAGCCGAGCTCGCGGTCGACGACGGCGCCGGCGCGGAAGACTTTGTTGTTCATGAGCAGCTTCGCGTCGTCGGCGACGGAGCGCACGCCGTTGATGCGCGCGGCATCGAGGAACGCGAGGACGCGCGGGTCCTCCATCTGGAGCGTGACCTTGAACGCGGGCGCAGCGGTCGGCTCGGGCGTGGCCTGCGCGGCGGGAGGTGGCGTGGGTACCACGGCGGCGGGCGAGGAGGGCGGTGGGGTTGAAGTCGGTGCCGGAACGGATGCGGATGCAGAGGGCAGAGTCAGCGCGGAGGGGCTCGGGAGATTGATCTGAAGCGCGGGCGGTTGCTCAGTTGCGGCGGGCGGAGGCGGCGTGGCGGAAGGGGCGGGCGGCTGGGCGGTGGGCGTGGTGTTGACGGCGACAGTAGTTGCGGGAGCGGGTGCGGACGGTTTGAGGAACCAGACGGCGGAGCCGCCGCCGACGAGAGCGAGGGCGATGAGGACGATTCCCCATGGAAAGCCCTTGGCCGGTGCGGCGCGGTGCGACGGCGGCGCGCCCGGCGGCGGCACGGGCGGCGTGGATGTCGGCGGCACCGCTGGGCCGGAGCGTTCGCGTTGCGCTTTCTTGAGGGCGTCGTTGATGAGGCTCATGGCGGCGGGTGAGGGTAGGGCGGCGAGCGCGAGGCGGAAACGGTGGCGACGTTCAGTCGGTGAGGTGGGCGATCTCCTTGAGGGCGCGGCGGACATCCCACCAGTTCACCTCGTCGGAGTCGCGCACATAGGCGGAGAGGAGCGATTTGTCGCAGAGATTGTTGATGATGCGCGGCGTGCCGCCGCTGTGGCGGTAGATCGAACGCAGCGCCCACTTCGTGAAACGAGGGCGGCCGCTGGAGCCGGCGAGCGTGAGGCGGTGGAAGATGTAGTGCTCGGCCTCGGCCTGCGAGAGCGGCTTGAGCTCGTAGTGCACGAGGATGCGTTGGCGCAGTTGGCGGAGGCGTTCCTGGCGGAGCTTCTCTTTGAACTCCGGCTGGCCCATGAGGACGATCTGCAGGAGCTTCTGTTTGTCGGTCTCGAGATTGGAGAGGAGCCGCACCTGCTCGAGCACCTCGAACGAGAGATTTTGGCACTCGTCGATGATGAGCACGATGTCCTTGCCGGCGTGGATGCGGGCGAGCAGCACGCGATTCACCTGCGCGACGAGGGCGTTGTGCGTGTGCTCCTGGATCGTCTCGCCGAGCTCGAGCAGGATGGTCTCGAGCATCTCGATCTCCGTCACGCGGGGGTTGAGGACGAGCGCGGTCTCGAAACGCGCGGGATCGAGCTCGTTGAGGAGACGGCGGCAGAGCGTGGTCTTGCCGCAACCCACTTCGCCGATGAGCACGATGAAACCCTTGCGCTCCTCGATGCCGTATTTGAGGTGTTGGAGCGCGTCGACGTGCGAGGGACTCAGGTAGAGGAACTTCGGGTCCGGGGTGATGTTGAACGGCATCTCCGCGAAACCGTAGAAGGTCTGGTACATCGATCGGGCTGGGTTAGGTGCGGCGAGAAGTGCGCGCCACAGTGCGCACGAATCGGGAAAGTGATTGAAACGGCGCCGATTATGGACTCTAAAATTCGCGCGCAAGAAGTCAGCGGCAACCAAACCGTTTTCTTACCCGCCGCACTTGCGAGAACCTGCGATGTCCCTCGGCCGATTCCTAGCTGCATTCTACGCGTTCGTGTTCCTGGCGCTCAGTGCGTTTGCCGGGATCTCGTTCATGCAGACGTATCAGGAACTCGCGAACCTGCGAACCCAGGCGACGGAGACGCGGCAGAGGCTGCAGGTGGCGGAGCAGGAACTGCGCGAGCAGGAACGCGTGCTCAGCCAGCTACGCACCGACCCGCAGTACGTGGAGTCGATGATCCGCCGCAAGCTCGGCTACGCGAAACAGGGCGAGACGGTGTTCCGCTTCCGGGAGTGACGAGCGGCGTAAGGCACGCTCCCCGCGTCGCGAACCACTGGTGACGAATCGCCGACTGGCCTGCGGGGGGCGGATTGTGGTGATCTATCCCGAACTGGTGCCGCGAGCTGCGCTGCTGCGCCCCGATGCCATCCAGCACTTGGCGATGGCGCGATGGGTGCAGAAAAAGCCCCACGGCCTTTGGGGCCGCGGGGCGAAGAGGAGCGGTGCGAGCAATTTCGCACCCTACGGAGACTCGCTCAGGCCTGGGGCTGCTGCGGAGCAGCGGGGGCCTGCTCGGCGGCCGGAGCCGGAGCGGCGGCGGGAGCAGCCTTCTGCTCGGCGGCCTCGCGCTCCTTCATGGCGGCCTTGCGGCTGAGGCGGACCTTGCCGCTGCGCTCGTCGATGCCGACGCACTTCACCCAGATCTGGTCGCCCATCTTGACGACGTCCTCGGTGCGGCGGACGCGGAAGTCGGCGAGCTCGGAGATGTGGCAGAGTCCTTCCTTGCCGGGTATGCACTCCACGAAGCAGCCGAACTCCTTGATGCCGGTGACGGTGCCATTGTAGATCTTGCCCATCTCGATCTGGGCGCCGCCGCCGCAGAGCACGTCGATCTCTTGGATCGCGCGGCTGAGGGATTCGGCGTTGTTCGAATAGATGAGGACCTTGCCGGAGTCGTCTTCGGCGATGTCGATCTGCGCGCCGGTGGTCTCGACGATGCGGCGGATGGTCTTGCCGCCAGGGCCGATGAGCAGGCCGATCTTCTCGGGGTCGATCTGGATGGTCTGGATGCGCGGCGCGTAGGGGCTGAGGTCCTTGCGCGGAGCGGGCAGCGAGGAGAGCATCAGATTCAGAATCTGGAGTCGGGCCTCGCGGGACTGGAAGATGGCTTTCTTGGCGAGCTCGAAGGGCAGGCCGTTGATCTTGAGGTCGAGCTGGAAGCCGGTGATGCCCTTGGTGGTGCCGGCGACCTTGAAGTCCATGTCGCCGAAGTGGTCCTCTTCGCCGAGGATGTCCGTGATGACGGCGCTGCGGGTGATGTTGCCCGCGGCATCCTTCTCGGTGATGAGGCCGCAGGAGATGCCGGCGACGGGGGCGATGATCGGCACGCCGGCGTCCATGAGGGCGAGGCAGCCGCCGCAGATCGAGGCCATCGAGGTCGAGCCGTTGGAGGCCATGATCTCGGAGGAGAGGCGGATCGCGTACGGGAAGGCATCTTCCGAAGGAACGACCGGGAGGAGCGAGCGTTCGGCGAGGGCGCCGTGGCCGATCTCGCGACGGCCCGGGGAGCCGGTGCGGCCGGTCTCACCGACGGAGAACGGCGGGAAGTTGTAGTGGAGAATGAAGCTCTTGGTTTTCGCGCCGCCGGTGAGGCCGTCGAGTTCCTGGGCATCGCCCGCGGGGGCGAGGGTGGCGATGACGAGGCCTTGGGTGTCGCCGCGCTTGAAAACGGCGGAGCCGTGGACGCGGGGGAGCACGCCGACTTCGCACGAGATCGGGCGAAGTGAGAGGCTGTCGCGGTTGTCGGCGCGTTTGCCTTCGTCGAGGACGGTGGTGCGGTACGCGTGGTACTGAAGCTCCTCGAAGACGATGGAGATGTCGGAGTCGGCGAACTTGCCTTCGCCGAGTTCGGCGACGAGGGCGGCCTTGGCCTCTTCCTTGAGGGCCTTGATGTTGGCGGCACGCTGCTGCTTCTCCTTGCCGAAGATGGCGGGCTTCACCTTGTCGCCGGCGACGCGCTTGATGATGGCGGCGGCTTCGGGCTTGGCGGTGACGAGAGCGGGGCTGACCTTCGCCTTGCCGGCGACGGCGACGAGATCCTTGATGGCCTTGATGATGGGCTGGATCGCGTTCTGCGCGTATTCAAGCGCCTTGACGAACTCCTCTTCCGGAAGCTGGTCAGCCGAGCCTTCGATCATCAACATCTCCTTCTCGGTGCCGACGTAGATCAGGTCGAGGGCGGAGCCGGCCATCTGGTCGAGGGTCGGGTTGGTGACGAACTGACCGTCGATCAGGCCGACGCGCACGCAGGCGATCGGACCGGCCCACGGAATATCGGAGATGGCGAGCGCGGCGGAGGCGCCGTTGACCATCAGGATGTCGGGCTCGTTCTGTTGGTCGGTCGAGAGGAGCAGGCCGATGACCTGGACCTCATTGAGGAAACCTTCCGGGAAGAGCGGGCGGCAGGGGCGGTCGCAGAGGCGGGAGGTGAGGATTTCCTTCTCGGAGGGACGGCCTTCGCGCTTGAAGTAGCCGCCGGGGAAACGCCCGGCCGCGGAGAATTTCTCGCGGTAGTCGACGGTGAGGGGGAAGAAATCCTGGCCGGGCTTGATGCTGGCGGCGACCTGGGCGGAGACGAACACGGTGGTCTCGCCGAGGCTGATGGTGACGGCGCCCGAAGCGAGTTGGGCGATGGAGCCGGTCGAAATCTTGAGACCGAGCTCGGGGACGGTGACGGAGTGCTTCTGATTCATGGTATCTGGAACGGAAATAGGATGAAGGAGCTTCCGCGGGCTCCTGACCTGCCGGACCAGAACCTGAGAGATTTCCGAGCGCGCTCCGGTGAGCGGCGCGGCGCGCGAAGGGCGCTCGGAAATGTCCCAGTCTGAGTTCGGTCCCTAAAAAGGCGTCGGCGGCGATCTTTCCGGTTATCGCCGCCGACGGGTCAAAGTGATTGGTGTTTTTAGCGACGCAGGCCGAGAGCCTGCAGCACGGCGTTGTAGCGTTCGACGCTTTCGCCCTTCAGATAATCGAGGAGCTTGCGGCGACGGCTGGCCATGGCGAGAAGGCCGCGGCGGCTGTGGAAATCCTTGCGATGATCGCGGAGGTGTTCCGTGAGGTGATTGATGCGCTGGGTGAGGAGCGCGATCTGCACCTCGGGGGAGCCGGTGTCCTTCTCGTGGGTCCGGAATTTGGTGATGACTTCTTGTTTAACAGTGACTTCAGACATGTTGGTTGTTTGGTAATCCACGACTGTGAGAGCCGCCGAAGCGACTCCGTGCAACCCGCTGTGGAAGGCCGGTCGCACCGTTCTAGCGCAACCGCCGGAGGCGGCCGTGCCAGTCGAGGTGACGATCCGAACCGCCGGATCGCCACTAACGCGAGTGGCGGTTATTCCGGCGCGAGGGACATGGAGCAAGCGGTTTTTTCGGGTGGTCGGCCCGATGGCGGGCGGCGGAGGTGGCCCTCCTCACCGGTGTGGAAACCGGCCCGTCGCAGCCGAGTCACCCCCGATGGCGCGCGCGGCGCCGCCCAGCCATGTTGGAACGTGATGAAATCGTCGCGTGTCCGCGCTTTCGTCGGCATCTCGGGATGGACCTATGCGCCGTGGCGCGGGGTGTTCTACCCGCCGGACCTGGTTCAGCGCGAAGAGCTCGCCTACGCGGCCCGCCACGTGCGCTCGATTGAGATCAACGGCACGTTCTACTCGCTTCACTCTCCGACCAGCTACGCGAAATGGGCCGCAGCCGTGCCGGAAGGGTTCGTCTTCGCCGTGAAAGGCCCGCGCTTCATCACCCACCTGCGGTGGCTGAAGGACGCGGCCACGCCACTCGCGAACTTCTTCGCCTCGGGAGTGCTCAAACTCGGCGACAAGCTCGGACCGTTCCTGTGGCAGCTGCCGCCGAGCTTTCGCTACGATCGCGAAACGCTGCGCGCCTTTTTCGAGCAACTGCCTCCCAACACCCACGCCGCCGCCGCGTTCGCGCGGCACCACGACGAAAACGTGCGGCAAGTGTGGTTCGACACCGCGAGCCTCCCGAATCGCCCGCTGCGCCACGCGCTCGAGGTGCGGCACGCGTCGTTTCGCAACGCCGAGTTCATCGAGCTGCTCCGCGCGCACTGCGTCGCGCTCGTCGTGGCCGACACCGCGGTGCGTTGGCCGTTCATGGAGGACATCACCGCCGACTTTGTCTACGCGCGTCTGCACGGCGACGCCGAGCTGTACGTGAGCGGCTACAGCGACGAGGCGCTCGCCGACTGGGCGCGAAAGATCCGCATGTGGCTGCGGGGGCGAAATCCGACGCGAGTGAAACTCACCGGCTCGCCCGCTCAGCCGCAATCGGGCGGGCGCGATGTCTACGTCTATTTCGACAACGACGTGAAAACGCGCGCGCCATTCGACGCCATGAACCTGTTGCACCGGCTGAAGCTCGGCCCGCAGCCGCCGCCGATGCCCGCCGCGCCCGAGGCGCCGGTGCCGTTGCGCGGTTGGCCGAACGTGCGTGCCGCCTACCGCGCGCTCGGCCGTCGTGTCCGCGGCGCACGGCCGAAGCAAAGTGGCGCGCGGCGCAGCTCGGTCAGGGCGTCGCCGGCTCGACGGTGATCGTGGTCTTCGCGAGCAACCGGCCCCCACGGCCTAGCACGTAGCGGATCTCGTAGGTGCCCGCTTCCTTCGGCGCGCGGATCTTCGCCACCACACCTGGGCGGAGCTTCATGTTGGAGAGGCTGCCGCTCGGCGGTTGGTCGGCGCGGGCGATCGAGACAAAATCCTCCGGATAACCCGGTCCTTCCCAGCGCACCTCGAACAACGTGCCCGCTTTCACCGCGGCCGGCGGCATGACCGCCGCTTCGACGTCGACGACCGTGAGCGGGATCATCGCGAGCGTCTTGGCCCCGCGCCAGAGTACGTAGCGGATCTCGTAGTCGCCTGGTGTGCTCGGTGCGCGGACACGCAGCGGGTTGCCGGTCTTGACGGCCATCTGCGTGACGCACGCATCTGGTTTTTGCCGCGGCTGTGCCACGGCGATGAAATCGCGTTCCGCGGCGGGGCCCTCCCAGTTCACGTCGATCCATCCGGCGGCGTCCGCCGAGCTCTTGGCGTCGATCTTCGCATGGACCTGATTGACCGAGAGCGCTGCGCACCCGATCACCTTTGCTCCGCGGCCAACGATGTAGCGCAGCTCGTATTCGCCGGCCTCGCTGGGAGCCCAGAGCTTGAGCGGATTGCCTTCGCGCACGAAGGCGCGCGAGACCCACTTCTGCGGTGGGTCGTTCTCGCGGGCGATCACGACAAAGTCGTCTTTGTTGCCCGGTCCCGTCCAGCCAACCTCGATGCGGGAAGCCATGTCGGCCACGGGCGGGACGGAGAACATCGCGATCGTGTCGGCCGCCGGTTCGAAGCCGGCGCTGCCGGGCGGGGTGCGTGCGGCGGCGGGATCCACGGCTTCGACCTTGAACGCGACCGAGCCGTTGCTCACGCGGATCACGATGCTGTCGGCCTCGGTAGGGCTTTCGGGGCGCGTGGCGGTGACCTCGGTATCTCCATCGATTGTCACCTGCTCGTGAATCGGATTGGAGCGCGGGCGGCCGTCCTTGAAACCGACGGTTGTGAACGTACAAGAAGCCCCATCGGTGCTCCGGCCCACGATGCGGATGTGGCGACCGGCCTGCGGCCGTAACCGGATAATGGAGCCGGCGGCGATGGTCTTCTGGAACGGCGGCGAGACTTCGGGTGCGTTGGCCACCTGCGGCGCCCAATCCGGCAGCGGTTCCTCCTCGGGCTCACGGAGCACGGTGAAATCCTGCGGCAACGTGAACAACGCCCGGTCTTGCGCTCCCGGCGTGATCCCGCGCAGCTCGATCGTCCGCTCGTACAGCGGGATCACGACTTTCAGCGGCAACGGAAGCTCCTCGCTGACCCAACCGGTGGCGAACACCTGCTCGTCCTCGTACACCACTTGTTTCGTGCACTTGAATCCGGCGACGGTCTCGGTCCCCTCGGCGCGGGTTTTGTGCTTCGCGGCGACATTCGCGTACATCGCGAACGGATCGGCGTACAACGCGAGCGGTTCGCCCGCGCCGGACTCGGCGTAACTTTTGTCCGAGAGGGCGAGCAGGCGCATCTGACCGCTGGTGCCGTCGACGACCACGGCGATCCGCTGGCCGCCTTCAGGGAGTTCGAAGCGGTAGCTCTTGTCCTGATAGTGGAGCGTGCCGGTTTTCGTTCCGCCGCGTTGGGTATCGACGACCTCGGCGGAGAACTGCGTCGTTGCGCCGGGCAACGAAGTGATCGCGGCGAGCAGACAGACGACGAGGCCGCGGATCACGGGGGGAGTCTTCATGGGAGGAAACGCTGCGTTGGGGTTGCCGCCGCGGCGGTGAGCCGCGCGGATGCGACGGGCGCCAGTGTGCCGAACAAACGGAGGACCGCCATCACGAACAGCTGGGGACGCACCGCACTCGTGCCGGCCCGCTGTGGTCGTCTCCTCCAAACAAAACGCGGCACAGAAGTGCCGCGTCGCATTGATGAGAACGTGGAAACCTACTCGCGCGGAAGGCGATCAAGGGCTGGACGCTAGCGCCGTGATCGTCGTCGCGCTTTCGCGCAGGCCGTCGCTGCTAGCCACGAGTCTGATGGTGCCGGATTCGGCGCGTTTCGCGCGGACGATCACGAGGCAGAGCCCGCTGAACGCACGGCGCTGCGGTGCCTGGAACGGCTCGAAGCTGGTCGGATCGCCGTTGTCCGTCGCGACGATCTCGCCGGGGCCCTCGATCGAAAAACGCAACGCGTTGTCGGCGCGGGGCGCCGTGAGACCGGCGGCGTCGGTTACGCGCACGGTCACGAACGCCAAGTCGCGGCCATCGGCGCGGATCTCGGCGCGGTCGGGCGTGGCTTCGAGCGCGGCGGGCGCGGCGGCTGTCTTCACCGTGTCGGTTGCCCAGCGTTGGCCGTTCTTGTACGCGACGACCTCGAGCGTGCCGGGCGCGTAGACGACGTCGTCCCAGCGGAGGCGGTATTCGAATGGACCCTTCTTCTTCCGGCCGAGCGAGCGGCCGTTGAGGAAGAGTTCCGCTTCGTCGCCGGAGGTGAACACGTGGACGGGCGTCACCTGCCCGACGCGCTCCGGCCAGCTCCAGTGCGGGAGGAGGTGCGCCATCGGCAGCTCGGGGCGCCAGTGCGACTGGTAGAGGTAGAAACGGTCTTTCTTGAAGCCGGCGAGATCGATGATGCCCGAGTAGGAACTGCGCGCGCCGTACGTGCCACGGGATTCGTAATACGGCGTCGGCTCGCCGAGGTGATCCCAGCCGGTCCAGACGAACTCGCCGGCGACGTAGGTATGCCGCGCCAAAGATCCGAAGATCTTGTCGGCGGTCGCGCCCCAGTCGCAGTTGTGCAGCTCGTAGGCGCTCACGTGTTGTTTCACAGAGTCGCCGCCGCGGCCGTCGCGGACGATGTCGCTGTTGCGCGGCGTGACGGGGAACAGGTACGTGCCGCGGCTGCTGAACGCGGATGCCGTTTCGCTGGCGACGATCATCTTCTGCGGGTGCTTGGCGTGGAAGTCCGGGTAGTTCGGCGCGGTGCGGATGCGCTCGGTGCCGTCGAACTCGGGATCCTGGCGGATGCCTTCGCCCTGGTAGTTGACGCCGATCACGTCGAGAGCGGCGGGCAGCGGCCAACCCGGTTTGGCGAAGTTCATCCCGCTGGTCGTGGCGCGGGTGGGGTCCTCCTCGTGCACGATCGCGCCGAGGCGCTGCGCGACCGCGGCGCCGGCGACATCCGTGTATTGTTCGCCGACCTCGTTGCCGAGGCTCCAGAGGATCACCGACGGGTGGTTGCGGTCGCGGCGCACGAGGGCGCGCAGGTCCTGCTCGTGCCAGTCGGGGAAGCTGAGGTGGAAATCGAGCGGGGTCTTCTTTCGTTCCCAGCAGTCGAACGCCTCGTCCATGACGAGGATGCCCATGCGGTCGGTGAGTTCGAGGAGCTCGGGCGCGGGCGGGTTGTGGCTGACGCGGATCGCGTTGCAGCCAATCTCCTGCAACAGCTCGAGCTGGCGCTGCGCCGCACGGTAGTTGAAGGCCGCGCCGAGGGCGCCGAGATCGTGGTGCTGGCAGACGCCCTGGATCTGGATACGCTCGCCGTTCACGAGCAGACCGTTCTCCGGATCGAAACGCAGCGAGCGGATGCCGAACGGCGTCTCGTACATGTCGACGGTCTGTCCGTCGCGGGTCACGGTGGTCACGGCGAGGTAGCGATGCGGCTGCTGCTGGGGCGGCGGTCCCCAGAGCTTCGGATTCGTGAGCGTGAGCGAGGTGTGGACTAGAGTCGTGCCGCTGGCGGCGAGCTTGGCTTCGACGGAGGCGAACTGCGCGACCGGCGCGCCGGCCCTCTCGCCGTCGGCGCCGAGCTCGAAGAGCTGCGTGGTAAGCTGCACGTTGGCGTCGCTCGCGGTGTCGTTGGCCAGCGTGACCGTGAGATCGAGCGCCGCGGATGCGGCGGAGATAGCGCGGGCGATGATTTGTGTGCCCCACTGCGCGACATGGAGCGGCGCGGTTTTCGTCAGCCAAACGTTGCGGTAGAGGCCGCCGCCCGGGTACCAGCGCGAAGAGGCGGGCGGGTTGTCCAGGCGGATGGCGAGCTGGTTGGTGCCCCCGAAGTTTGCATACGGCGTGAGGTCGACCTTCCACGAAGTGTAGCCGTACGGCCAGCCGCCGACGAGGTGTCCGTTCAGCCAGACCGTCGCGTACGACATCGCGCCGTCGACCTCGAGCACGAGGCGTTTGCCGGCATCGGTCGCGGGAATCGAGAGCTGTTTCCGGTACCAACCGATGCCCCAGCTCGGGAGCCGGCCCATGCCGGCGACATCGCCCTCGGCGAGAAACGGCCCCTCGATCGCCCAGTCGTGCGGGAGGTCTACGCGCCGCCACGCGCTGTCGTCGAAGTCGGCGCGAACGTAGGTGACCTCGCTGCCGGGATCGCCGGCGGGGCGGGTGTGGCGTTTGGCGGGATCGGCGATGAAGGCGTTGCCGGTGGGTAGAATCCACGGCTTGAGCACGGATGCGCCGCTGTTGGCGAGTTTCGCGGCCTCCTCGGGCCGGGCGTCCGCCACGCGGAGTTCCTGCGCGCTGGTGATGTCGGGGCGCACATCGTAGAGCAACGGCGTGGTGTTGCCGGGCGGGTCGTCTTTCGTGAAACGCCAGTCGTTGTTGATCGAAACGCGCTCACGCGGATTTGGCGCGGCGGCGGAAGCGGGAGTCTCGGTGCGGGCGAAGCACGGGAGCGCGAGGGCGAGCACGAGGGATGCGACGAGCTTGGGGTTCGTAGGCATGGCTTGAGGAGGGGAATCGGCAGACTGACCTTCGCGCGCCGAATTTCCCGGGACAAAAGGGGCGGCATTCTAACCATTGTTCGCGTCGGAAACTGCCCGAGACGTTTCGCCGCGGGGCAGCGGCCGCCGTGCGTCAACGCTTCGGCGTGAGCTTGCGGTGCGGTGCGTCCATCTGGCCGCGGGTGACTCCGAGCTGGTTGATCAGCTTGAACTCGCGCCAGAGCTCGGCGCCGGTGATCTCGCCGGCGAGCAGTTGGCGGTAGCGGCCGACGACGCGCGCGATCTCCGCCGCGTCCTCGTCGAGAAAATCCACGCGGAAGTGCCGCGCACCGAGCTCGATCATGCGGCCGACGAACTCCGCGCCGGTCTGTGCCCGAGAGTTGAACACGGTGTTGCGGCAGCCGGCATCGGCCTTCACCGGGTGCTCGGCGCCGAGGTGGTCGCGGAGTCGGAGATCGACCTTTTCGCAGGGGCGGCCGCAGTTCGTGTAGTCCGTGCCTTCGGTGAGGAACGCGCAGAACACGCAATGCTCCATGTGAAACATGGGCATGTGCTGGTGGATCGTGATTTCGAGCGCGGTGGGATCGCCGGCGGTGAGCAGCGCTTCGAGCTGCTGGATGTTCAGGTCGTACGACGCGGTGACGCGCTCCAGCCCGTGCACGCGACGGAAGTGGTCGGCGCTCCACTCGTTGGCGACGTTCAGCGAGAAGTCGCCACGGCGGCGGCAGTCGGCGAAGAAGGCGAGGTGGTCGAAGTTGCGGACGAGGTAGCCGTCGGCGTCGCAGGAGCGGACCTGCTTGAGAATCCACTCGTCGCCCGGCTTGAAGACGCGCGGCGGCGCCACCCAGATGCTGCGAGCCGCACCGGCGGCGCCGAGCGACTCGCGGTGCGCGCGGAAACGCGCGACGGCTTCACGGTAGTGCTTCGGATTCTCAAACTCGCAGTAGACGGTCTCGATGCCGGCGAGTGGCAGCACGGCGTCGAGCTGGCGCAGGTGGCGGATGACGACGATCAGCTCGGGCGCCGCGCTAGCGGCGGCGGCGAGGGCGGCTTCGTCGCGCTTCGGCCAGGCGGCGGTGGCGCCGTCGGACACGAGCGTCCAGCGGTGGGGCGCGGCGCGGAGCTCGTCGAGCTGGGAAACAACGTCGCGGCGCACGCGGTTGAGCTCGCTCATCGGGAGCATGAGCCCGGGCTCGAGTTGCGAGTCCAGATCGGCGAGACGGAACGGCGTGCCGCCGAGCCGGCCGAACTGTTCGCGCAGGCGCTCGGGTGTGAGTGGATGTTTCTCGGCGGAGACGAGGGCGAGCGCGGATTCGGCGCGGGCGACGTGGCCGAGTTCGTCGCGCAGCAGCAATGTGAGCGGGCCGCCGAGGCGGCCATGGACCTCGGCGGAGACGGGCCGCAGCACGCGCGGCTGGTCTCCGGCGAACGAGGCGCGCAGGCGTCTCTCGTGGGCGGGGTCGCTGTTCTTCCAGACGAGGTCGCCGGGGTGCACGAGGGCGAAATCCACCGCGCCGCGGCCGAAGGTGAGCAGCGTGTCGGCGCCGCGTGGGAAGACCTCGTACACGCGACCGCCTGCCTCGCCCTTCTCGGGGGCGCCGTAGTCGAAGACGACGCCGTCGCCGGGTTTCACGGACGACTCGAGGCGCACGAGCACACCGTTGCGTTCAACGCGGGCGACTTTGCCGAGGAAGACGCCGCGCTTTGTGCCGAAACGGGCGTGGACGAGCTGCTGGTTGTCGATGCCGCGAAACCAGCCGGTGGAGAGCCCGCGCGAGAACGCCATCTCGAGGTCGTACCGGTGCGCGTGCCAGAGTTCGGCGATAAGTTTCTGTTCCTGTGCGGCGGCTCCTTCAGCGGGCAGCACCTGTGAGCGCGTCGAGTTTGCGGCGACTGAGAGGGCGTCCGGCGAACCAGCGGCAGGCCCTTGCTGCATGTCAACTATTGGTTGACATGATCCGGAGGGCGGTTGGAGGGAGGGGGCGACCGTGGCGGCGATGCGGTCGACGGCTTCGCGATAGACGTGGGTGAGATTGGCGACGTACTCGGCGCTTTTGAGGCGGCCTTCAATCTTCAGCGACGCAATGCCGAGCCGGATCAGGTCCGGAATCACGTCGAGGCCGGCGAGGTCCTGCGGGCTGAGCAGATAGCGACGACCGCCGAGGTCGACCTTATGTCCGTCGGCGACGAGGTCGTAGGGCATGCGGCAGGCTTGGGCGCATTCGCCGCGGTTGGCCGAGCGGCCGCCGAGCGATTCGCTGGTGAGGCATTGACCGGAGTAGGCGACGCAGAGCGCGCCGTGCACGAAGACCTCGAGCGGAAGTTGCGCGGGCGAGGCGCCGAGCGTTTCGCGCAGTTTCGCGATTTCCTTGAGCGAGTTTTCGCGGGCGAGCACCACCAAGCTCGCGCCGAGATCGTACGCGAAACGCACGCCGGCCGCGCTCGTGACGGTCATCTGCGTCGAGATGTGGATCGGCAGGTCGGGCGAGAGCGCGCGGATCATCCGGCAGATGCCGACGTCCTGGACGATCACGGCGTCGATGCCGGCTGTCACCAGTGTGCGGATGTAGTCGACGGCGTCGGCGAGCTCGTTGGAGAAGACGAGGGTGTTGAAGGTGACGTAGCCGCGCACGCCGCGCCGGTGGATGAACCGCATGAGCTCCGGTAGGTCGGCGGCGGTGAAGTTGTGCGCGCGCATCCGGGCGTTGAAGCGATCGAGGCCGAAGTAGACGGCGTCGGCGCCGTTTTCGACCGCGGCGCGCACGCAATCCCAATCGCCGGCAGGCGCGAGTACTTCGGGCCGGCGCGGCGCGGCGGCGGGCGAAGGCGTGGACTGGGCGGCGGGAGCGGACATCGCAGGAGCGCGGAAGCTAGGGCCGAAGCTCGCGCCCGCAATGGGCAAGTGCGGGCGGACGAGTGTCGGCTCGACGAGAGACGAAAGCCGGAGAGCCACGCCGCTCCGCGAGCGCTCAAGCGGCTGGTGGCGGCACACCGCCAAGCCGGCGCTCGTCCCGCGACATTCGCCTCTAGGCGGAAGCGTTGCGATTTACGGCGCGATCCAGACGAGATCGCCGGTGCGGACCTGCTCGAAGAGTTCGACGATCTCGAGGTTGTTCATCACCACGCAGCCGGCACTTTGCGGCGTGCCGAGACGATCCTCGCGGTTGGTGCCGTGGATGTAGATGTAGCGGTCGTGCGAGTCGACATCGCCGCCGGCGTTCACCCCTGGCTCGAGCCCACGCAGCCAGAGGATGCGACTGGTGACGAGGCACTCGGAGCCGTTGGGATCGACGTACTCGCGATAATGGAAGCCCGTGCTGCGCCGGCTCTTGAAGACGATACCCGGAGGCGCGCCGGCGCCGATCTTCTCGTCGATCGTGTGCAGACCGGACGGGGTTCCGAGCGAGCCCTTCACATTCGAAGGCGGGCGCTTGGAGGTGGAGATCACGAAGGCGCGGCGGAGTTTGCCGCCCTCGAAAAACCGCATCGTCTGCCCGTTGATGGAAACGGCAAGAAGCCGGACTGTGGGCTTGATCCCCAGCGCGGCGCACTTATCGCTCACCAATTCCAATTCTGAATCCATCACCATGAAGAAGGCTTACAATGTCGGCATCGTCGGGGCCACTGGCGCCGTCGGTCAAGAGTTGATCCGGTTGCTCGAGATGCGCGGTTTCCCGGTGGGCGAAATCCGGCTTCTCGCCTCGGCCCGCTCGGCCGGGAAAACCGTCGAGTTGTTCGGCAAAAAGGTGGTGGTGCAGGAGGCGAAGAACGGCGCGTTCGCCGGTCTCGACCTGTGCTTCTTCGCCGCCGGCGGCTCGGTGACGCGCGCCTTTGCGAAGGACGCCGTGGCCTCCGGCTGCGTGGTGATCGACAAGAGCTCCGCGCTGCGCATGGAGCCGGACATCCCGCTTGTGGTGCCGGAGATCAATGCCGACCAGCTCGCGCGCCACAAGGGCATCATCGCCAACCCGAATTGCTCGACCGCCGTGACCCTCATGGGCCTGTGGCCGCTGCACCAGCTCTTCACCGCCAAGCGCGTGATCATCTCCACCTTCCAGTCGGTGTCGGGCACCGGCGCCGAGGCGATCCGCGAGCTGGCGAGCCAAGTGAAGGCGCTCCAGACCGGCGCGCCGATCGTGAAGAAGGTCTATCCGTACCAGATCGCCTTCAACTGCATCCCGCAGGTCGATACGTTTGGCCCGGACCTCTACACCGGCGAGGAGAACAAGATGATGCTCGAGAGCCGCAAGATCATGGGCCTGCCGGAGCTGCGCGTCTCGGCGACCTGTGTGCGCGTGCCGGTTGTGCAGGCGCACTCGATCTCCGTCTCGGCGGAGTTCGAGAAGCCGGTCGATGTCGTCCAGGCCCGCGCGGCCGTGGCGGCGTTCCCCGGCGCCGAGCTCGTCGACGACCCGGCCAACCGCCTCTATCCGACCCCGCTCGATTTCACCCGCAAGGTGAAGTGTGGCGTGGGCCGAATCCGCAAGGACACCGCCTTCGACAACGGCCTTTCGTTCTGGGTGAGCGGCGACAACCTCTGGAAGGGCGCCGCGCTCAACGCGATCCAAGTCGCGGAGACGCTCATCGCCCGCGACCTGCTGCGCGTGCCGGCCGCCTGAGCGCGGCGGAGCGAACAGCGACGCGATTTCCGGCCGGGCTTCGCCGCCCGGCCTTTTTTTTCGGCCGGAGGCGGAGGCAAAAGCCTTGCGGCCGCTTTCGAGTTCGCCCTTTAGTCGCGCCTGCTTTCGGACGGCTAGCTCAGCGGTTAGAGCATCTCGTTTACACCGAGAGGGTCAGGGGTTCGAATCCCTTGCCGTCCACCAAGCTTCAGAGCGGATCGCCGATGTCGGCGGGCCAGTCGGTGCCGCAGAGTAGGATACGGACGACGTCCTCGAGGCCGCGCTGATCATCGGGGGTGAAGCGGCCGACATTGGGCGAATCGAGATCGAGCACGCCGAGTTGGCGTCCGCCCGCGGCGAGCGGCACGACGATCTCGCTCGCCGAGGCGGCGTCGCAGGCGATGTGGCCGGGAAACTCGTGGACGTCGGCCACCACGATCGTGGCGCGGCGCGCCGCGGCGGTGCCGCACACGCCACGGCCGCGCGCGATGCGCACGCACGCCGGTTTGCCTTGGAAGGGGCCGAGCACGAGTTCGCCGCCGCGCCAGAGATAGAAACCGGCCCAGTTGAGATCCGGCAGGCGCAGGTGGAGCAGGGCGGCGGTGTACGCGAGATTGACCAGCCAGTCACGCTCACCCGTGAGCAGGCCGGCGAGTTCCTGGCAAAGCGCGCGATAGCGGCCGGCGGAATCGGCGAAAACGGGAGGCTCGGAGCTGGAGGCGTGGTGCATCGCTGCGAGCGTGGCGATCAACGCGTG
>DATGXA010000126.1:0-20407 GCA_035299125.1 Opitutaceae bacterium | reverse complement strand
CGTCGGCGTAGGCGATGTTGCGCCGCATGTTTTCGGGGTTGGCGCTGCCGATGAGCGTCGTGGCTATCCGCGGATCGGCGACGGAGAACTGGACCGCGAGCTTCACGATGTCGGCGCCGACGGAGCGGCAGTAGTCGACCGCGCGGCGGGCGCAGGCGACCATCGGCGGCGGCGCCGGGTGCCAGGCCGGCACGCCGCGCTCGGTGAGCAGGCCCATGCCGGTCGGCGCGGCGTTGATCACGCCGACGCCGTGCTCGTGGAAGTAGGGCAGTAGCGCGGCGAGCGAGGAATCGTTGAGTTCGTAGCGGCAGAACGAGAGCACGGTCTCGACGGTGCCGGGAGGCACGCGGTCGATGACCGCCGGGAAGATTTTCAACGGCAGACCGGTGATGCCGATGTGGCCGATGCGGCCGGCCTGCTTGAGCTTGAGCAGCGCCGGCAGCGTTTCAGTGACGATCTGGTCGAGGTCGGCGAATTCGATGTCGTGGCATTGCAGCAAATCGACGTAGTCGACCCCGAGGCGCGCGCAGCTTTCGTCGAGACTGCGGGTAACGCGCGCGGCGGAGAAGTCGAACTCGCCTTCGCCGTATTGGCCGACCTTGGTCGCAAGGAAATACCGGTCGCGACGGATCTCGCGCAACGCGCGGCCGAGCACGGTCTCGGCCTTGGTCGCGCCATAGTAGGGCGACACGTCGACGAAGTTCACGCCGAGGTCGAAGGCGGTGTGGACGGTGCGGATGCTTTCCGCGTCGTCGGTCTGGCGGAAGGCGCCGCCGAGCGAGGAACCGCCGAGGCTGAGTACGGAGACGTTGAGGCCGGTGCGGCCGAGAGCGCGGTAGTGCATACGCGTGGAGCTGGTTTCAGTCGATGAGGCGGTAGAACGCCGTGGCGGTTTCGCCGAGGATCGCGGCGCGTTCGGCGGGGGAAAGCGGGGCGACGCACTCGGCGACGAACTCGGCCCAGCGGGCGTACTCGGTGGCGACGAGGCAGACGGGCCAATCGGAGCCGAACATCAGGCGTTGCGGCCCGAACGCTTCGAGCACGATCTCGAAGTAGGGGCGCAGCAGCTCGGGCGTCCAGCGCCAGCCTGGCACTTCGGTGACCACGCCGGAGAGCTTGCAGCAGACGTGTTCGCGCCGGGCGAGTTCGCGGATGCTGGTCCGCCATGCGCTCGGTGGCGGGCCCTGCACGACGGGTTTGGCGATATGGTCGACGACAGTCCGGAGCTCCGGGTGGCGGTCGGTCCAGGCGAGCGCGGCCGGCAGTTGGCGAGCGAATACGAGCAGGTCGTACGTCAGCCCGCGCGCGGCGACTTCCCGGAGCGCGGCGTTGAAACCGTCGTGCTCAAAGTAGGTGTCGGGCTCGGCCTGGAGCACGTGGCGGACGCCTTTGAACGCCGGCTCGGCGGCATAGCGGTCAAGTACTGCCCCGATGCGGGCGCCGCGCTCGGCGAGCGGCACCCAGCCGATCACGCCTTTGATCTGCGGGTACGCGGCGGCGAAGGCGAGGAGCCACTCGGTCTCGCGCACGGATTGGCGCGCCTGGACCGCGACGCTGCCGTCGAGTCCGGTCGCCGCCAGGAGCGGGACGAGATCTTCGGGGAGGAAATCGCGCCGGATCGCCGCCATCGAGTCGTCGATCCAATCGTACTCGGTCGGGTCGTAGCGCCAGAAGTGCTGGTGGGCGTCGATGCGCATCGCTGAAGGCGGCATCATAGCGCAGGCCCGTGGCCGCCTGAATGGCATTTCTTGGCGGCTGCATGGCTATTCTTGAACGATTGCGCTGTGCCCGGCGGGCTGGTTCGCTGGCGGCATGGACCAACGCGAAACGAAGCTCCCTGCGTACATGTCGAGTCAGGTGGCCGAGGCGCGCCGGTTCTATCTTGGCCGACCGACACGCAGCGCGGGCGAGCCCACTGTCGTGTCCGGCGGTTGGGAGCGTTGCGCGCCGGACTACCGAATCGAGCGCGGCGGTTTTCCGTACTACACGCTCGAGTTTGTCGCCCGCGGCCGGGGGACGCTGCGGCTGCGGGGGCGCACGCATCCGCTCGCGCGCGGCAGCGTGTTTGCATACGGCCCCGGGGTGGGGCACACGATCACGACGGATCCGGCCGAGCGGCTCGCGAAGTATTTCGTGAACCTCGCCGGCCCGGGCGCCGAGGCGGCGTTGCGCGCCTCAGGAGTGCCGCCGGGCTCGTGCCAGACGGTAACGGCGATCGACGAGGTGCAGGCGGCCTACGAGCAACTGCTGTTCGTCGGCCGGCGCGGCACGAAGACGTCGGCCAGGATCGCGGCGCTGCAGGGGCGGATCCTGCTGTTGCTCGTGTCCGATGTGCGCCAGCCGGGAGTGGCGCGGGCGAACCACGCGTTGCATGCGTTCCTGCGCTGCCGGGAGTTTCTCGAAAACCACTTCCTCGCGCTCCAGTCGGCCGAAGCGATCGCGGCGGCGTGTCACGTGACGCCGGAGTACCTGAGCCGGCTCTTCGTGCGGTTCGCGGGACAGCCGCCCTATCGATTGTTGATGCGTTTGAAAATGCACCACGCGGCGAGCCTGCTCGACGAGCAGCACCTGCTCGTGCGGGAGGTCGCCGACAAACTCGGGATGGACCCGTTCCAGTTTTCGCGGGCGTTCAAGCGGGTGCACGGGATGTCTCCACTGGCCTTCGGCCAAAGCCGGACCGCCGCGCCGGGGCGAGGAAGCGGTGGCGCGGCGGTGCCCTCGCGGTAGCCGGTTTTCGGAGTGCGAATGGGGTTCCCCGTTAACAACACGGGGATCGCAGGCATTGGGAGGGCGCAGGTTCTGTGGTTTAATCGCGGTGCCCACCAAAACCCCGCCTGAGGACGAGCACACCTACTGATTCCTGTTTCCCCGGATCCATCCGGGGTCTCCAAGGCATTGCCGTGGTCTGTGTGCGCGCCCGCAGGCGCAAACCGACAGACTAAACATGAAGCACATATCCCCCCGAAAACTGTGTTCGCGAGCCGCCTTGGCGGTTCTGGCCGGCACGACTGTCCTCCGCGGACAGACTGCTGCCACCGATCAGCCCAAAACAACCCCGAATACGGGCGACGAGGACATCGTCGTCCTCTCGCCGTTCGTGGTCGAGGCCTCGGAATCGTCTGGCTACTCCGCCACCGACACGCTGGCCGGTTCCCGCATCCGTACCGAGTTGAAGGATGTCGGCTCGGCGATCTCGGTCGTCACCCCGAAGTTCCTGAGCGACACGAACTCGAAGAACGCCGCGGACCTCCTCGTGCTCACCACCAACACCGAAGTCGCCGCCCAAGGTGGCAACTTCCTCGGTCAGGGTGACGGCGCCATCCTCGATTCCACCTCCTTCACCTCTCCGGTCGCCAACACGCGCGTCCGCGGTCTCGCCGAAGCCGACAACCTCCGCGATTTCTTCCTCACCGATATCCCGTGGGACTCGTACAATGTCGGCCGCGTCGATCTGCAGCGCGGCGCCAACTCGATCCTCTTCGGTATCGGTTCGGCGGCGGGTATCATAAACAGCAGCATCAACGGCGCGAGCTTCAAGAACGCCAACAAGGTCGAGTTTCAGTTCGGAAGCTTCGGCACCACGCGCCTCACGGGCGATTTCAACCGCGTCCTTCTGGACGACGAGTTGGCGCTGCGAATCTCCGCGCTCAACGATCAAACCAACTACCGGCAGAAGCCGGCTTACCGCGACGACAAGCGCATTTTCGCCGCGCTGCGCTATGATCCCAAGTTCATGCGCTTCGATGGCGCGCGCACCTCGCTGCGCATGAACTACGAGCACGGCAAGATCAACGCGAACTACCCGCGTCTGACGCCGCCGATCGATTGCATCACGCCGTGGTACGCGACGATGGGCAAGGCGACCTACACGGTCCGCAATGCCAACAACTACACGACGTTCGGCAACGCCCTGTACCAGCCCGGCCTCGGTGCCGCTGGCCAACGCATCTGGGACGGCGTCATCACGGCATTTGACGCCAACAGCGCGGCTCCGGGGATCTCGTCCGCCTCGGCTCCGGCCAACTATCCCGGTGGCGCCAGCGCCATCAACAACCCTGACAACGGTTCCTACAAGGGCATCCAGAGCTACGACAAGTGGGCGTTCAACTCGCGTCTGCCCGGCTACATCATCCAGCCGTTCAAGTCGGTGTCGCTCACCGATGCCTCCGTATTCGACTTCTACAACAACCTCATCGAGGGGAACAATAAGCACAACTGGAACCGCTTCGATGCGTTCAACGCCCAGCTGTCGCAGACGTTCTTCGGCGATCGAGTCGGCTTCGAACTCTCCTACGACCGACAGGACGCTAAATGGGGTTGGAAGAACGCCATTTCGGGCGACGCCGCGGCGATCACCGTCGACGTGATGGAGACGCTAGTCGGCAATACGCCCAACCCGAACGTCGGTCGCGCCATGGTCATCATGGGCGGCGGCAGCTCGGGCAGCGGCAAGACCCACAACGAGCGGGAGTCCTACCGCGCGACGCTCTTCGGCGAACTGGATTTCAAGGACGTGATCGGCAAGCAGTCGACGCTCGCCCGGATCCTCGGCCGCCATCGCTTCACGGGCGTGTGGAGCCGGATGGAGATGGATACCGCGACGCGTTCCTGGACCAACTGGTACATTGGCGACGGCTACATCGACAGCGCCACGGTCGCGGTCGGCCAATCCAAGCGCGATGTCACTCCGCTGGTCTATCTGTCGCAGGGCAGTGTGGCGGACCGGAACTCGCCGGCGGGCTTGGGCCTGTCGCGCATCACGGCCGAGATCGTGCCGTCGAACACGTCGGTTCTGCAATGGAACACGACGAGCGGTAGCTACGTCACGGTCAACGTGCCAGTGGTGAATCCGAACAGCTCGTCGTACAACGACGACACGCGGCCGTACACGAACGCGACGCTGTCACGGCAGATCATCGATTCACAGGTGGCTGTGTGGCAGGGCTTCCTGTTCGACGGCAACCTCGTGCCCATGGTCGGCTGGCGCAAGGACATCGCCCGCGCCTATGATGCCGGTACGCCGGACAAGGTCTCGGGCATCGTCGCCGACATCAACGATCCGGATTGGCGTCTGCCGACCGGTGCGGATGAGAACGGCGTCGCCGGTCGCTCATTCAGCCGCGGCAGCGGTGAGACCAAGACCTACAGCATCGTCGGCCATCTGCCGAAGTTCATCGTGAACAAGGTGCCGGGCCGTCTCGGTTTCAGCATGTTCTACAACCAATCGGAGAACTTCAAACCGGACGCCTCCCGCAAGGACATCCTTGGCAATCCGGTTCCGCCTCCGACTGGCACCACGAAGGAGTACGGCTTCACGGTTAGCGCGCTCGATGGCAAGCTGCTGCTGAAGATTGGCCGCTACAAGAGCAAGGCGAACCTCGCCACGCTCTCGGGCAACCTGGCCAACTCGTACCTGATCGGCGCTGGTGAGGCCTGGGGCCAACGCGCCGCCGTCATGCTCCACAACGATCAGAATGTCTGGCCGGGCGACGGTTATTGGGGCGTGACATCCGAGGGATCGCGCTACGGCGCGGGCCATGTCCTGCGTTGGCAGCCTGCGGATGGCGTGAACAACTCCAACCACGTCGATGGCGTGTACGAGAATCCGTTCCTTCAATCGGTGATCGATGCCCAGTACGATGCCCAGCGTGCCTCGACCGACGATTGGCTGGCGAAGCCGGTTCCGACCGCGATGCAGCAGGCCTGGGGCATGGACGGCTACGCCGCTGGCACCGGCAACTGGTCCTTCGCCAACGTTGCTGTCACCGGCGACACGGTATCGCAAGGTACGGAGTTTGAACTCACGACGAACCCGATCCCCGGGCTCGAGATCTCGATCAACGCCGCGCGCACCGACGCCAAGCGTCTGAACCTCGCGAAGTCCTATTCGGATTGGATCGAGGCTCGCTACGTCGATTACCAAGGGCCGATGGGCGACATGCGCATCTGGGGCGGCGGCAACTGGGCGCTCCAGACTGGCGCCGGCGGCACCGTCCGCGACAAGTTCGAGAACGAGGTCATGCCCGCCTACCAGCTGGCGCTCGCGCTCAACAACAGCTCGGTCGCCGAGCTGCGTCCGTGGCGCTTCAACGTGACCGCGAACTACGCGTTCCAGACCGGCTTCCTCAAGGGGCTTTACACCGGCGGCAGCTACCGTTGGCTGGATCGTCAGGTCGTCGGCTTCGGGCTGAACTCGACGAATACCGGTTACGATGTGAGCAAGCGCTACTACGGCCCGTCTGAGGACGCGATCGACATGTGGATCGGCCGTGAGTTCAAGGTCACAGAGAAGCTTCGCTGGAAAGTGCAGCTCAACGTCCGCGATCTGTTCGCCTCGAAGAAGCTGATCCCGGTCACGGTGCAACCCGACGGTTCGGCCGGCACCTACCGGATTCCGGAACCGCGGGTGATCACGCTCACCAACACGCTCGAATTCTGATCGGTCCATTGGGGGGCTTGATCGGCCGGCCCGGAGTCATAGCCCGGGCCGGGTATGCGGTACCCGGCAGAAGCGTCACCGCTGTCCTCGGACAGCGGCCGCGACTGCCGGGTGCTTTGTTTTGGGACGGCCGCCGCCCGTCCGTTGCCGAGGGCGAGACCCGCTCGCATCGTCTATTTCACACTCCCGATGAAGGCGGACGCGGGCGCTGTAGCCAAATTCTCCGGAATTTGGATCTGCCACGCCGTGGTGAATGCGTCGGCGGTTGCCTCGACGTATGAAACATCCGGGCTTGGCCCCGCCAGGCGAGCGCGGAGGGCAGACGGTGCGAGCGAGCTCGCATCCTGCACTGGGTGCCGTCTACGGCCGGCTGTTGCGGAAACGCGCCGGAGAGACTCCGCTCCAACGTTTGAAGGCGGCGGAGAACGAGTAGAGCGAGGCGAAGCCGGCTTGGAGCGCGACGTTTTCCACGCTGCAAGCCGAGGAGCGCAAAAGACCCGAGGCGTAGTGCATCCGAAGGTCCCGCACATGCGCCATGGGACTCTTCCGATGATAGCGGTGGCAGAGGCGCCGCAATTGCTCCGCGCTCAAGAAGGCCTTCTTCGCGAGCTTCTCGATATCCCACGGATACCTAAGGTCGGATTCGACGCTGTGCCAGAGGCGGGCGAGCCGTTGGTCGGTGTCCGTGCTCCCGACCAGACGCTGCGTATGCGTGTGCAGCAACGCGACGAGCGACTGGATCGTCTGTTCGTCACGCCATCCGGAGGTCTCCTTCAGGAGCAGTTGGAGGACTTGGGCGAAGTCGGAGCAATCCGTTTCGATGAGTCGTGTTCGGTTTCCGGAAACGAATGCTTCGCCTGCGCAATCCTGGTAGAACACCCATGCGAGAATCCACGGCTCGGGCTGGACCGCCTCGAACGCATGGACGGTGCCTCGTGGGCTGATCAAAACCTGGTTTGGCCGCCAATCGACGGTCTGGCCGTCGATCAGGACATTCCCCTGGCCGCGGAGCGACGCGACGACGTGCGAGTATTTCGTGCATGGCCGCACGATCCGATAGGGCGGACGCACTTCGCTCAGGCCGATCCAGATGAACCGGCTAGAGGCGAGCTGCGGAACACGATCGCTCGAGACGACGGTTTCGCGGCATGTTGGCCCGATCAGGAGTGTCTCGCGGAGCGGCAACAGACGGCATTCGGATTCGGCCCCGGGGAACTCGATGAGTGCGTCGCCTCCGCAGTGGGCCGACTGGCCGGCGCGCTCGGCTTCGGCGAGATTGGCGGATTCGTAGATCATCGGCGGGTAGGGCGCTGGATCGAATCGAGCCGCGGCATTACAGCGGGTGGCCGGCGCGGATCGTCTCTCGGTACCAATGGTAGCCGAGCTTCGGCGTGCGGCGTTGGCTGGCGTAATCGACGTGGACCAGACCGAACCGGCTCCTGAACCCTTCGGCCCACTCGAAGTTGTCGAGGAAGCTCCAATGGTAGTAACCGCTGACCGGATAGCCTTCGGCGTGGGCGCGCTGGAGCTGGCGCAGGTAGGCGCGGGAGTAGGCGATTCGATCGACATCAGCCACGAAACCGGTCTCGTCCGCCGTGGCGCTGTCCGAGAGCCCGTTTTCGCTGAGGAAAACCGGGAGCCGCCGTTCGCCGAGTTGTTCGGAAACGAGCCGGACGCCCCAGTAAACGGCGTCGGGGATGATGTTCAACCACGGCAGCCCGCCTTTGGGATAGCCCGCGGGGAAGGCGAGCCCTTCGTAACCACGATCGTGTAGCGAAGCCCTGAAGTAGCTGCCGGTGTAACAGTTGAAGCCGAGCTCGTCGAGCGGCTGGGCGATGGTCTTCCAATCGCCCACGGCCACGTCGGGGAGTTTCTCGCGGTGGAGCTCGGCCCAGGCCGGATCCCAACAGCCGTGGAGGAGCGGGTGGAGGATTGCGCCGTTGACGAACGAATCGGCAAACGCGCGACGCGCGGCATCGATGTGCTCCGCGGTCTCGATGATCGGTACGCAGCTCAGAAAATTCTCGGCGGCGGCGATCCGGCAGGGGCGGGGAGAGGTGGCGCGAATCGCCTGGCATCCGAGCCCGTGGGCGAGCAGCGCATGGTGGATGATCTGCGACTGCGCGCGCGGCGAGGGGAGGATGATCCCGGGCGCGTGAGGCGGTTTTCCGCCGGGCGCCGCGTAACCGCTGTATAATGCGAAGGTGGTGATCTCGTTCAGCGTGATCCACCGGTCGATCCGATCGCCGAGACGCGACACGACGGCGGCCGCGTAGTCGGCGAAATCGGCGGCGACTTCGCGACTCTGCCAACCGGCGTAGCGATCCTGCAATGGTTGCGGCAGATCCCAGTGGTAGAGGGTGGCGTGCGGTGTGATGCCGTGTGCGCGCAGGCAGTCGACGAGCCGGCGGTAGAAGTCCACGCCCTTCTCGTTCACCGCGCCGCGGCCTTCGGGAATGATGCGCGGCCAGGCGATGCTGAACCGGTAGTGTTTCACCCCGAGCTCGGCCAGCAGCGCGATATCGGCGGCATAGCGATGGTAATGGTCGCAGGTGATCGCGGGCGAGGAACCGTCGACGATGCGCCCGGGCTGGCGGCAGAAGGTATCCCAGATGCTGTCACCCCGTCCATCTTCGCTCGCGGCGCCCTCCACTTGGATGGCGGCGGTCGCCGCGCCCCACTCGAAATCGGCCGGGAAGGTCGGGCCGACCGGGGTGGCATCCACGGCGGACTTCGGTTCGGCGGCGAGGTTCAGCGCGGGGCCGGCGAAGGCGGCGGCGGTGAGGCCGATGCCTTGCGCGAGGAAACTGCGGCGGCTCGTGGAAAGGGACGGGGGGGGCATGGGCGACATTCCTTCGCGGTGAACGGCGCACGGGCGGGCGGAGCCGCCCGTGCCGTAAGGGTCATTTCGCCGGGACGAGCGTGCGGATCAGGTCCTTGTCGGGTTTTCCGCAAAGGGCCGGGAGGCCGAGCCATTTGTAGATGCCGAAGTCGCCCTTGTACTCCCAGTTGGCGTAGGCGATGCCCTCGGAATCGAAGATGGCGACGAGGTCGCGATAGTAGGCGAGACGATCGGCGCGCGGCACGGTGGACAGGCAGCCGAACTCGCCGCAGTAAAGCGGGAGGCCGAGTTCCTTCGCGCGCCGGATGGCGGGCTCGTATTCCTGACGCAGGCGGGCGGGCCCCCAGTTCTCGGAGGCGTTGCCGATCTGATTCCTCAAGCTCTCATCATAGTTCTTGGTGAGCTTGGCAAACGTGGCCGCATCCACGATCGGGCCGGGGTAGTGCACCGGGCCGGTGTAGACCTTGGTGGGCACCCAGTTGGCCTTGTAGTGGGTGAACAGCATCGGGGCATAGGTGTGGAAGCTGAGGATGATGTTCTTGTCACCTGCGGGCACCTGCAGGAACGGCAGGTTCTCCGGCATCTGCCAACGGTTCGCACCGACGACGAGCACACGGTCGGGCTCGGCTTGCCGCAGCATCGCATAGCATTTCGCGAACAGCTTGTTCCAGTCCTCCGGCGTATCGGCGACGGGCTCGTTGAGCACCTCGTAGGCGACGGCATCCACAGGAAAATGGCGCAGGTGAGCCGCGAGATCCCGCCAGAGCGAGAGTAGGTGCTCCTGCGCGACGGGATCGGTCCAGAGGGTGATCTTCAGGCCCTCGTTGGCGGCGTTGAAGTGGTGGGAGTTGAGCGTGTGGAGATCGACGACCACCCGCAGGCCGGCCTTCCGGCACCACTCGACCGCGGTGACGAGGCGCGTGAACTCGCTTTCGATCGGGCGACCGGCCGACGTCCACAGCTCCTTCTCGTCGACGGGCAGGCGGATGTGGTCGAAGCCCTGCCGGGCGATGAACTGCACGTCTTTCTCGGTGAACCATTGATCCCGCGGCGCCCAGCCGAAGTCTTGCGAGAGCCAATGGCTGATGTTGGTGCCTCGCCGGATGCTGAAGCCGGCCGGAGTTTGCGGCGCGGGATCGACTGGAGCGGCTGAAGCGGCGAGAGACAAGGCGAGGAACAGGGACGTTAGCAGGGATGAGCGGAGCATGGTTAGGGGAGTTGGAAACTTGGGACGAGGCCGCTCGGCTGGACTGCGGTTCGCGTCATCTTGGGCGTGACGGCGCGAACAGCGGACGGAGCGGAATCGGAGAGCAGATGGGGAATGGTGGTGAGGGAGCCGCGGGGCGGCTGCGATGGAGTGCGATGCCAGACCAACCGGCGGCCGAGCGGGCGGCAGCATACCGGTTCGTAGGGCGGCGCGTCATGTCATAGGAGACTATGATAGGCCGGCGGCTGGCCTCCGGCCGCGGCGGCACACCGCTGGCGCGTTCTCCGGTGTTTCGTTGCCGGCAGAGACGGTCCGGCGCGGTACGATGCGCTCGGTGCGCGCGACTCACAACGGGCGCCGACGAGTGGTATCCCTACCGCTTGGCTGGCGGTCACCGCTCCGCCGGGTCAACGACCCGGCTGCATCTTCCTCACGCCGAGGGCTCGCTCGGCGCGCGCGGCTCGGTGGGAAACGGAGCGAAGAGCGACACGGCCTCGCTGCGCGAGCTCACATGGAGCTTGCGGTAGATCCGGCGCACATGGGTGTTGATGGTGCCGAGACCCACGCCGAGTTCGTCGGCGATCTCCTTGTAGGCGTAGCCGCGGGCGAGCAGCCGCAGGATCTCGCTTTCACGCGCGGAGAGGTTTTCCGGCGGGATGCGCGCGCTGGTGCTCTGGGTCTGGAACCACTGCACCACTTTGCGCGCGATGTAGCTGCTCATCGGCGCGCCACCTTCGTGCACCTGCCGTACCGCGGCGAGCAGTTCCTCGCGCGAGACTTGTTTGGTGAGGTAGCCCGAGGCGCCGGCGGTGAGCGCGTCGAACACGTGCTCGCTGTCCTCGAAGACGGTCACCATCACGAACTGTGTCCGGGGCATGCGCGGTTTGAGTTCCTGCACGCAGGCGATGCCGCTTCTGCCGGCCAGGTTGATGTCGGCGAGCACGACGTCGGGGTTGTCCTGCGGCAGCCCGGCGAGGGCGCTTTCGACGTTGGCGTATTCCGCGACCAGCCGAAATCCTTCGGCACTGCGGATCCAGTCCGAAAAAATGGCGCGGACTTCGCGGTTATCCTCAAGGATGGCGACGGCGATGCTCACAGGGCTTGGGGATTGCGCGGGCGGATCGGCGGACGGCAACACCGGAACGTGGGCCAGTTGTTTTTCGCGCGACATCAGCGGCGGGCCAACGCGGCGGTGGGAACGAAAAACACGACGTCCGTGCCTCCAGTCCTGCCTGCGCGGATCTCGCATGTGCCGCCGATGCGGGCGAGGCGGCGCTGCATCCCGGGGATGCCGTTGCCCGAGGTGACGCGTGGCGTCGCTGCGGGCGCCGCTGCCGGCACGGGGCCGCGACCGTCGTCGGCGACGATGAGCACGCAACCGCTTGCGGTGAGGGAAAACGAGATCGTTACCCGTCGCCCGCCGGAATGGCGCACGGCGTTGCTGAGCGCCTCCTTGTACGCGAGGCAGAGCTGATGGCGCACATCCGAACTCGGGCGCCAGTTCGGAAAATCGACCGGCAGATCGAGCCGGCACTGCATCTTGGCCGCGCCGAGCATGTCCTGCGCGATCCGTTCGAGATAGTTCACGACCGATTCGAGCGTGTCGTGGCGCGGGTTCACCGCCCACACGATCTCGTCGACCGCGCGCGTGATGCTGCGCGCCGTCTCGTGGATCTGTCGCAGGACCTGTTCAACGTGGGCGAGGTCGCCGAGTTGGGTCGAAGCGGTGCCGGACAGCAGGTTGATGCGAGTGAGGCCGGCACCGATATCGTCGTGCATGTCGTTCGCGATCCGCGTGCGTTCGGCGTCGATCGCGCGTTCGCGCTCGAGCATCTCCACCCGGCGCAGCAGACGTCGCCGCGCCTGGAACCAGATCAGCGTCCCGATCGCCCCGGCCGCCAGCGCGCCGAACAACAGGCGGAACCAAAGCGTTTGCCAGAGGTGGGGCGCGACGACGAGTGTCAGGGCGCGGCCGTGTTTGTTCCAGACCCCGTCGTTGTTGGAGGCGGTGACGTGGAAGACGTAGCGCCCCGGCGGCAGGTAGCTGTACATCGCCCGCCGATGGGTGCCCATGTCGACCCACTCCGATTCGAAACCTTCGAGGCGGGAGCGGAAGCGGACTTTCTCCGGCTGGGCGTAGCTCAAGCCGGTGTACTTGATCTCGATCCGCTTCGCGCCCGGCCCGAGTTTGATTTCCGCGGGAAACGGCGCGGGCTGTTCGCGGCGTTCGCCACTGCGCACGCTCTCGATCACCACGGCCGGAGGCAGTGTGTTCGAAGTCACGTTACGCGGGTCGATCAACGCCAGCCCTGCATCGGTCGCGAAGACCAGCCGGCCATCCGCCGTACGGCAGCCGGGCGCTGGCTGTGAGCTGGAGCAGGCGATGGCTGGCAACCCGTCGGCGGGGCCGTAGATCTGGCAGTGTACTTGGCGCAGCGTCCCGTCGGCGCAGGCGTTGAGTTCGGCTTTGCTCACCCGGAAGATGCCTTCGCGAGAGCTCATCCAGAGGTAACCGAGTCCGTCGTCCTCGAGCTGGGAAATAGCGTTGCTGCCGAGGCCGTGCTCCGTGCGCACTGCGGCGAACCGGCCGTTTTTCAAACGATTCAGCCCTCCGCCGCGCGTGGCTATCCAGAGCGAGCCGTCCTCATCGAGCAGTAACCCGTGCGTGAACACGCTGCCCAAGCCGTCGGCCGCGGTGAACTGCCGCACCTCGCCATCGCGTATGCGACCGATGCCGCGGCCGCTGGTGCTCACCCAGACCGTGCCGTCGGGCGCCTCGAGGATGCTGCGGATGTCGCGCAGTTTGCGGCCTTCTTCCGGCTCGATCCAGCGCAGTTGTCCCTCCGCGTAATGGGCGAGTCCCGGCCGGCCGCCGACCCAAAGCCCTCCGGTGCGCGCCGGTGCCAGAGCCGAGACCGGATCGCGGAAATCGCCGGTGCCCGGAGCGGGGGAGAACCGCGTGCCTTCCGCGCATTCGAGCCCGCGCCAGGTGCCCGCCCAGAGTTTGCCGGTGTTGTCCTCGTGCACCGCCCAAATGTAGCAGTTCTGCAGTCCGGACTCGGCATTGAACAACGACCAACTGCCGTCGCGTCGCATGCGGTACAGGCCCGCTCCTTCCGTCCCGACGAGAAACCCGCCGTCGCGCGTCCCGCACAATGTCAGCACCGGGCGGCCGTGCCAGGCATCGGAGGGCTCCAGCATCGTAACCTTGCGCTGTTGCAGACGCAGCACACCCGATCGGCCGGTTCCCAACCAGACGCCGCCCTCGTGGTCTTCGCAGGCGGTGAGCACCCAGCTGGAGGGCAGGCCCGTGCCGCGGCCGTACAGTTGCGCGGGGCGTGGTTCGCCGGGCAGGAGTTCGAGCGTGCCCCTATCGTAGGTGGTCAGGTAAATGCGGCCGTCCACCGTCGCGAGGGCGGAGGAGACAGGCAGGTCGCCGATTGCGAGCATTTGGGAGCCGCCGGTCCAGCCGTCGGCGGTCTTTTGCCAGAGCCTGCCGGCGGCGATGCCCCAGATGTCGCCGTCCGCCGTCGGCACGATCGCTTGCACCGCGTCGGCACAATCGGGCGGAGCGGAAACGACGTGGAGCTCCGCGCCGACCAACTCGGAAAGTCGGCCGCCGTTGATCACCCAGATGCGTCCGTCGCGCGAGCGCACCAGTCCCCAGATGCTGTCGCGCCCGCCCCATTCCGGATGGAGCACGAAGTTGTCGCGCAGACGCGCCAGTTCGCCGCGGCGGTCGAGCAGCCAGATGTCGCCCGCATCGTCGCTGGTGATCGCATGGTAGCGGTCGGCTTTCCAGTCCGGTCGCGCCGGGTACTCGGTGAATTTGCCGTCCTTGTACGAGCTCACCGCTCCGTGCTCGTGGCCGATCCACAAGGTGCCGTCGGGCGCTTCGTATAGCGCGGTGACGGCCACGTCGTGCGAAGCGGGCGCCATCTGATTGTCGAAGAGCGTGGAGTCGACGCCATCGTACCGGATCAATCCCTCATAGGTGCCGATCCACAGGTAGCCATCCCGTGTCTGCTGAAGCGCGGTCGCGGTCTTGGCGGGCAAACCCGCGACCGGCCGCCAGAACGAATCGGTGCGGGCGCTCGCGCTGGTGCCGACGATCCAGACGAGACACCACACCGCCGCGCACCGGATCGCGCGCGCGCCGCGCGGACCGGCCATGGTGGCGGGGAACGCCTTTGCTCGGTGAACGGATGGCGCGCGGCGGCTCGCGCGCGAGAGCGGGATGGTGGGTGGCATCGGTGCGCTATCGGGGACGAGGAGGTGGTGGAGCACCTCCTGCGAGCCGCAGCCAATGTACCTGGAACGATCGGGGCAAGGTCCGGAATTGGGGACTTGCCGCCGCCTCGCCCTATTTCAGGGGAATCGCGACGAGCGTGCAGCTCAGCGGCGCTAGCGGAATCGGTTGGGTGACGTCGAGACCGTCGGTCCGGACGACATCGACCGTGCGCGGCTGACCGGGGGTGTTGGCGGCCGTCTCGGCGGGGCCGGCGATCGTCCACGCGGTGGCGCGGCCGAGAGCGCGATCCCCGGCGATCTTGAGCGGCAACGTGCACGCCTCGGTGGTGGGATTGACGACGGCGACGGTGAGCGTGCGGCCGTCGGTGGAGCGCGCGGCGGCGAGATCGAGCGGCTCGAAGGAGCCGGTGATCTGCACCGGAATCTGGCCGAAGTGTGTGCGGTAGAGCGCGAGCACGAGGCCGGTGGTTTCCATCTCGGCGGCGGTGCGCGTGGTCTTGATCGCGCCGATGACGTTCACCGTCTGCGCATAGTGCGCCATCTGGATGAGGTCGCTGTGGCGGAATATCTCGTGCAACCCGGCGGCCACGCCGAGCGCGTCGGCCAGGTCGTAGCGGCAGCCGAGCTCGCCGTACACGTATTCGCGATGCCAATAGTTCCACTCGTCGAGCGCGATCGGGACGACGCGGCCCTCGAGGTTGGGCAACCGCGCTTGGAGTTCCCGGTGGCGTGCCGCGATGTGGCGAATCGTATTGCGCAGCAGGCCGACGTGCTGGAGCAGGGCGGGGCGTCCCCGCTCGGGTTCCCACGGCAGGCGGCCCTCGTAGAAGTGCTCCGAGACGAGGTCCATGTGGTCGGCGCAGGACTGGAGCATGCCCTCGGTCCACGTGACGCCGCGCTTCACCTGCTCGGGATCGTTGTCCTTGTTGATCTTGTCGATCGAGCCCACGCCGACGAGCACGAGCGACGGATCGACCGCGCGCATCGCCCGGGCGACGAGGTTGTGTTTCAGCGCGTACTGGTGGAGCTGCATGAAGCCGAGCTGCCACGGGCCGAACATCTCGTTGCCCACGCACCAGTGTTTCACGCCGTACGCCGGGGCGTGGCCGTTCTTGGCGCGCCAGCCGCCGGCGAGCGTCTGGGCGGAGCTGTTGCAGTACTCGACCCACTGGGCGGCCGAGTAGGCGTCGCCGAAGCCGGTGTTGGCGGCGATCATCGGCGTGGTGTCGATCTCGCGACAGAAGTCGAGAAACTCGTCGGTGCCGAAATCGTTGTGCTCGACGCCGGTCCAGGCGGGGTTTCCCCGCGGCGGGCGGCGGTCGCGGTCGCCGATGCCGTCGCGCCAGTCGTAGCCGCTCACGAAGTTGCCGCCCGGCCAGCGGTAGATCGGGCTGTCGAGCTCCTTGAGCAACGCGAGCGTGTCGCGGCGCATGCCGCGGATGTTGTCGCCCGGCATGAGCGAGGCGGTGCCGACGAGGGCGTCGGCGTCCTGCACACGCAACTCGAAGCGGGCCTCATCGGTGCGCCCGCGGGAGCGGAGGGTGAAGGTCTGGCGGCTGTATTCCCCGGGCGCGAAGGTGAGCCGCTGGCTCGCGCGCGAGGCGGTGTCGTTGCCCCAGACGAGCACGACCTCGATGGTGGTCGGCCGGTCGCCGGTGGGGCGGGCCCAGACGTAGCCGACGTAGTCGAGATCCGCGACGAGGCCGAGCTTGTGGTGACGGATGCCGTGACCGGCGCGGATTCGCGGTGAGTGTTCGCCGACGAACGCCTGTTGTTTGATCATCTCCACTCCGGCCGGCGCGCCGATGATCTCCCACGGCGAAGCCACGAGCGCCGGGAAGGCCGACTGCTGCAGGTTGCCGACGTTGAAGTCGGAGGTGCCGGCGGTGGGCTTGAGTCCCCGATACGGGCCGAACTCCGCGGTGATGGGGAAAAAGAACTTCCGGTCCTCGAGCATCTCGGCCCAGATGCCGCCGTAGATGCAGCGGCCGAGGTGTTCGATGAACTGGCCGTAGACGAACGGATTGATCGGGACGGAGGCGGCGGCGGGATCGATTTGCACGGCGGTGGCGGGTTGGGAGGCGGTCCGGCCGGTGGCGGCCAGGGCGAGCGCGAGGAACAGGGTGAGTCGTTTCATGGAGGAGGTCTTGCGCGGGGTGAGTGCGGCCAAGTAAACCATGGCTCCGCACTCCCGCCAATGCTGCCCACCCCCGAGCATTTACGTGAAACCCACCTCATCGGCCCGCGCTGTCGGGAGTGGGTGCTCGACCGGGAGCATTGCCCGGCGCTACGCACCGCGCAGTTGGTGTGGGTCGGCCACGGCGAGCTCCGGCCGCCGTACAGGATGGTGCGTCCGCATTCGCCCTACAGCCACGTGGTCGCATGCTACGGCGGGCTCGGTCGTGTGTTGATCGACGGCCGCGCGATCGACTGGCGCGCGGGCCAGGTGTTGCTCGCACCGGTGAACGTGCTCCATGCCTTCGAGGTCGCGGGACGCGGTCCGTGGAAGATCGCGTGGGTGTTTTTCGACGACCGTAAAGGGCCACCGGTGGTGACCGGCGACCGCGCCCGGCTCGTGGAGGCCGACGCCGGCGATTTCGTGGCGGCGTTGCAGATGTTGACGCGTGAAGCCGCGGGCGCGCGCGAGCCGGCGCTGCTCCAGTCGCTCGTGTCCGCAGTCGAGACGCTCGCGCGCCGCCTGGCCGGTTCCGCGCCGCCCGATGCACGCCTCTGGCGCCTGTGGGACCGCGTGGAGGGCGACCTCGCCCGCGACTGGACCTGCCGCGAACTCGCCGGTGCGGCCGCGGTGAGCGAGGAACACCTGCGGCGGCTCTGCCAGCGGCATTACCGGCGCAGCCCGATGGTGCATCTGCTGCAACTGCGCATGCAGCGCGCGTGCACGTTGCTGCGTTCAACTTCGGCGAAACTCGAGGTGATCGCGCAGCAGGTTGGTTACTCGAGCCTCTACGCGTTCTCCGGCGCGTTTAAACGCTGGAGCGGCGTGCCGCCCTCGGAGTTCCGAGTTGTGGACGGCAATGCCACGAGACCCGCAGCGGAGCCCAGACACCCAGAAACGGAGCGATGATATGGGCCGCTCCGACCCAGCTCACGAGGACGGCCACATGGCCCGGCCTGAGTTCTGGGAGAGCGCGACCAAGGCCGCGCCCCTCCGAGATAGTTTCATGTCGGTCGCGCTCTAGTGGCGCCGATTGCGCAGCCGGGCTCCACCGAGTGCCGCGAGGACGATCACCGACCAGAGCGACAGCGCCCCGCCGCCGCCGCCACCGCTGGACGGCGGTTGGGATGGGGGCGGCGTCGAGGCCTCGTTGACCGTGATGCTCACGGCCGCGGAGGTGGTGGTGAGGCCGTCGTCATCGGTGGCGACAGCGGTCAACGAATACGTGCCGGCAGTGGGGTTGGTCCAGCTGACCGAATAGGGCGCGGTGGTGTCGGTCCCGATCAGCGTGGTGCCGCGATAGAAGGCGACGCTGGTTACGGTGCCGTCGGCATCGGCCGCCGTGGCGTCGATCACGATGGTGGTTCCGGCCGTGAAGCTTGCGCCGCCGGCCGGCGAGGTGATCGAGACCGTGGGCTCGCTCAGGCTGTCGGGCGAGGTGCCGTAGACGATGCCGCGGCCGCCGGTGGCGACATAGATGCGGCCGTGGAGGTGCGGGTCGCCGGTGATCGCGTTGATCCATCCGTACTGGTGGGCGTCATCGTTGATGCGGGTCCAGGTCGCGCCGGTGTCGTCGGAACGGTGGAGGCCGACCACTCCGCCCACTTTACCCCAGAGGAAGATCGCGGGATGGGTTTGGCCGGCGGCCGCCTTGCCGAAGCCCACGCGGTAGGCCTCCTGCACGGAGGATACGGCGGTGAATGTCGTCCCGGAGTTGGTCGAGCGATACAAACCGCGGCTCCATGCGGGAAGCCAGAGATTGCCCTCGAGCCCGAAGACGGCGCGCAGCGCGTTCCCGTAAGCCGGTACGGAAGCGGCGGCGGTGAAGCTCTGTCCTCCGTTGGTGCTCACGTACAGCCGGCCGGCGTTGCTGTCGTAGACGTAGAACTTGTTGGCGTTGACGCGATCGGCGACAGGGGTGAACGAGCCGCTGGGCACGCCGGCGCACACGGTCCACGTGTTGCCGAAGTTCGTGGAGTAGTAGGAGGCGGAGTTGTCGGGATTCCACACGATGCGACTGCCGTCGGTGTTGATGGCGATCTTGCCGGGGCCACCGTTGGCGGCGGTCGCGGTTGCGGGACAGGTGGCGAAGTTCCTCCAGGTGCGACCGCCGTCGACCGAGTAGCAGCCGCGGGTGATGCCGTAGTTGGTGCGCACGACGTTGGCCGGGGCGCTCTGGGCGAAGTCGAGTCCGGTGTTGGTCGAATTGACCGGATTGAAGAAGTTCGCCTCCGGCTGGCTCGCGTCCAGGGAGTCGTGGCGGAATCCGCCGATGTCGCCCAGCGCGCTCAAGAGCAGGGTGCCGCTGGGTGGACTGGCCAAATCGAGCGGCACGGTCTCCTCGAGGCCGTTGTTGCGGAAGGTCCACACCGGGGCGCCACCGAAGGCGTTGTCCGTGCCCCAGATGCCGGAGCCGGTGACGAACAGGACCCGGTTCGCATCGAAGGGGTCGATGTCGACATCGGCCATCCAGTGCGGGCGGTAGTTGGCCGCGGTGCCGTGGAAGAGTATCCAAGGGGTGGTTCCGGCGTCGTAGGAGTCGAGCGGGTTGAGATTGGTCCAGGTGGCGCCACCATCGGTCGAGCGCCAGATCTCGTCCCCGGCGCCCCAGCGGCAATTTGTGGTGGCGACGAGCACCCCGGGGGCGGTCTTGCCGACGGACACGGCGCCCCAGCCGAACGTGTCGGTGCTGGTGGGGGTGCGCGGAGAGATGTTCGTCCAGACCGCGGCGCCCGTGTCGTACTTCCAGATCGCGCCGGAGGTCATGCCGTTGGGGCCGACATTGTCTGCGTAGGAGAGATAGAGCATGCCGTTGGCGTCGAAATCGGCATGGGTGGGGATGAGGCCGGTCGGCGCGCCGGGAACCGGGGTCCACGTGAAGCCGCCGTCGGTCGTGCGGTAGAGGGTGGATGTGCCGGAGTCGACGCCCACGTAGATGGTCTGGCTCGCGTTGCCCGTGCTGCCGCTGCGGCCGTCGAAGAGGACGAATGTCACTCCGGTCGGGGTGAAGGCGGTGACTTGCGACCAGGTGACGCCGGAATCGGTGCTTTTCCAGAGGCCATTCTGGTTGGTGCCGAGGAGGAGTACCGAGGGCTTGTTCGGATCGACCTGCAGGCGCTCGCCGGTGCCGCGTCCATCGGAATTGCCGCCGAGTTTGATGGGCAGCTCGGTGCGTGTCCAAGTGGCGCCGCGGTCGGTGGAGCGGAGGATCGCTCCGGTGCGGGCCCACGATGGCAGGTATTGGCCGCAGGCGAGGTAGAGGCGGCGATCGTCGGTGGGATCGACGGCGAAACTCAACACACCGGTGAGCTGCGCGTCGTCCATGCCGAGGTCGTCGTTGAGCGGGGTCCAGGTCGAGGTGCTTTGCGCCCAACGATAGACGCCGCCCACATCCGTGCGGGCATAGATCAGATGCCGGCTGGTCGGGTGAAACAGGATTCCGGACACGAATCCACCGCCGCGGATCACGACATTGTCCCAAGTATAGGCGGG
>DATGXA010000125.1:0-12327 GCA_035299125.1 Opitutaceae bacterium | reverse complement strand
AACTGGCCGAGCGCCCGCCCGACTAGTATGTACCCCGTACTACCCTTCGTTCTCCTGCTCGTTTGCGCCACTATGCTCGCGCTTGTTGCGAGAAGAGCTTGCACCCGTCGGTCACGCCGGTGGCTGTGCGGTCTGATCTTTGTGCTATGAGTGCTGAATCTTGGCCAATCAGGAGCATGGACCTGGATGCTGCGAGATGGTCTTGGCCCGGATTCGGTTCCATCAGAGGGCTTGATCGCCGCGCAGCGGTTTTTCTCCGATTACTGGATCCCGTTCTTGATGGCCTCAGCGCCAGTACTGCTCGTACTCCGTTTGAAGGAGCCATCGATCCCGCCAGCAGACTCGGGCGGATGAATGGATTCCCACCATGCGCGTCCTGATCGCCTTCGACAAACTCAAGGACTCGCTCACCGCGCCGGCCGCCTGCGCCATCGCCGCGGACGCGCTCCGCGCCGCGCACGCCGATTGGCAGCTCGATCTCGCCCCGCTCGCCGACGGCGGCGACGGTTTCGCCTCCATCCTCACGACCGCCGCCAGCGGCGAGATGGTCCCGGTCCGCGTCGTCGGACCGCTCGGCGAGCCACGCACCGCCAGCTACGGACTCGTGCGTTGGACGCAGATCCCAGCCCCCGCCCGCGAACGTCTCGCCCTTCCCCCGCTCCGCGAAACCGATACGGTCGCGCTCGTCGAGATGGCCGCCGCGAGCGGGCTCGCGCTCGTCCCGCCCGCCAAGCGCAACCCGTGGCGCACCACCAGCTACGGCACCGGCCAGCTCCTCGCCGCCGCCGCGACTCGCGGGGCCCGCGCCATTGTTGTCGGCGTCGGTGGCAGCGCCACGCACGACCTCGGGCTCGGCGCCCTGGGCGCGCTCGGTCTGCGGTTTCTCGACGAGCGCGGCGCCGCGATCTTTCCGCCGACCACTTCCGCCTGGGAACACATCGCGCGCCTCGCCGGCCACGTGCCCGCGGCGTTTCCACCGCTGCGCGTCGCGTGCGATGTCACGAATCCGCTGCTCGGCCCGACCGGCGCCGCCGCAATCTATGCACCGCAGAAAGGCCTCGCTCCCGCCGATCTCCCCGCGCTCGAGTCCGCCACCGCGCGCATGGCGTCGTCGCTCGCCGCGCATTGCGGTCAACCGCTTTCGCTCGCCAGCGCGCCCGGCGCCGGTGCGGCGGGCGGGATCGCGTTCGGACTCATGACCGCCGCCCGCGCGCAACTCGTGCCCGGTTGGTCGCTCGTGCACGATTGGCTCGATCTCGACCGGCGCCTCGCCGCCGCCGATCTCGTCATCACAGGCGAGGGCCGTTTCGACGCCTCATCTCTCTCGGGCAAAGGCCCCGGCGCACTCGTGGCCGCGGCGGCTGCTGCCGGAAAACGCGCACTTGTCCTCGCCGGCTCGCTCGGCGAACTCCCGCCCGCCGCACTGCCGCCCCTCGCGCGAGCGCACGCGATCACGCCGCCAGATCTCCCGCTCGCCACCGCGCTCACCCGCACACCCGAGCTGCTCGCGACCGCTCTTCGGCAACACCTCGCCATCGCTCCGCCCTCCGCCGGAAGACATCAAGTCAACCAATAGTTGACATTATCGCAGCCGCAGGACGGCGTTCTTCCCATGCGGTAGATTTCGGAGTGATCGACAAGCTCGGCCAAAAAAGGTGGTGCCGGGCCGCCGGGCCGCCGGGCGCCGTCCGGCCAGTCGGCGGGCTCGGCGTCCCCGTCCAACCAACAGGCATCAGACCCGACCGGCGAGACCGAGTCGGCCGGCCGCCGCGCGACAACTCGGCGGCGCAGCCGGCACGCGCGGCCGCCGTCCGCGTCACCGTTTCGCCCGCCCGCCCGGTTTCGACTCGACGGCTCCGCGCGCCCTCCAAGAGTAGCCGCCCATGCCCCCCACGGTCGCGCATCCGCTGCTCCGTCTCCGTTGTCTCGTCACGCTCGGCGTGGCGCTCTGCGGTTTCGGCTGCACCGAAGCGCAGCCGGCCAAGGTCCCGCCGACGCGCGCCGCGGCGCCGATCGCGTCCGTCGTCGCCCGCCCTGCCGATCGCATCTACCCGGTCATGCTCGGCATCGATGTGCTCGAGGCCGACAGTTTCGCCGCCGTACGTGGCAAACGCCTCGGGCTGCTCACGCATCCGGCCGGCGTGAACCGTCGCGGGGTCAGCACCGTCGAAGTCCTCCGCCGCGCACCCGGCGTGAACCTCGTCGCGCTCTACGGCGTCGAGCACGGCATCGACGGCACGATCCCCGCGAGCAAGAATTACCAGGACTCCACCCATCCCGGGACCGGCCTGCCGGTCTTCTCCCTCTACAACGGCAAATCCCGCAAGCCCACGCCCGCCCAGCTCAAGTCGATCGACGCCCTCATCATCGACCTGCAGGACATCGGCACCCGCAGCTACACCTTCATCAGCGCGATGAAGGTCTGCATGGAGGCGTGTTTCGAAAACGGCAAAGAGGTGATCGTGCTCGATCGCCCCAACCCGCTTGGCGGCCTGAAGGTCGACGGCCCGCCGCTCGACAGCGATCTCATGAGCTACGTCGGCGCGTTCCGCGTGCCGTACGTGCACGGCCTCACGATGGGCGAACTCGCGCTCGTGGCGAAAAACACCCCCGGCGTGCTCTCCGTCCCCGAGGCAGTGCGCACCAAGGGCAAGCTCACCGTGATCGCGATGAAAGGCTGGCGCCGCGCGATGCGCTGGCCCGAGACCGGCCTGAAGTTCGTCCCCACCTCGCCCTACGTGCGCAGCTTCGGCGCCGCCGCCGGCTACGCGATGACCGGCCTCGGCTGCGAGATCGGCGGTTTCCGCCACGGCGTCGGCACCGGGTATCCGTTCCGCACGCTCACGTTTCCCCAAAAAAGTCCCGAGGAGCTGAAACGCGCGCTCGATGCGCTCCACCTGCGCGGCGTGTCGTTCGCCGTGATCGGCACCACTGACAGCAAGGGCGCCCCGATGCGCGGCGTCTACACCGAGATCACCGACTGGAACGCCTGGCGCCCCACCGAGCTCAGCCTCCACCTCATGCAGCTCGCCGCCGCGTGGAACTCGAAAAACCCCTTCGCCAACGCCTCCAACACCGACGCCGATCTCTTCCGCAAACACACCGGCTCGCGCGCGCTCTGGCAGGCGCTCGTGCGCGACGGTCCGCGGACCAACGTCGCCGCGCTCCATGAGGAGTGGCGCCAACGCGCGCTGCAATACCAGCAGCAGACCCGCCGCTTCTGGCTCTACCAGCCGTAGGCGCCGAGCGCGGCGCCCGCCCGCCCGCCGGCGCGCCGCAGCGACACGTAGTCGTCCGCAAAGCACCGCACAGCGGGCCGCCGCGTCCGTTCCGCTCCCCACCGCGTGGCGGATGCGCCCTAAGCGAGAGGCGGTTCCATCCCCCACGTCGCGCGTTCCCGGAGATTCGGGCAATCTGATCATGTCAACTATTGATTGACATGCTGAAAGTGCCACCGCCCGTCTCGTCTCCGGCCTGCGCCGTAACGATTCAGTCGAGCAACGAGCGTCGAGGATCGAGTGCCAGAACGTCGGTGCGAAGGAATCGTCTGCTCGCGCGACCAGGCGTCACCCCTGATATCCTGCGCTCGCCGCTCGACAGCACGAAGCCCGCCGGTGGCCCGAGCCTCGCGCTTGGCAGCGGCGCCACGTTCTGATTCCTCTGCCCGATGGACTATCGCACCAAGGCGGAATTCTTCATTCGCGGCATCACCGGCGGCTTCATCGACGCCGCCGAAGTGATCGCGTGGTCGGACGAGATCATCGTCTCCGCGCCCAAGGCCGAGGACTGGATGGTCGAGATTTCCTCCTGCGGTCCGGATGAGCGGCTCAAGGTGCTCGGCTTCCTCAACACCGTCAAAGGCACCGTCGACGAGGCCGCCCTCGCCGAGATGCTCAAGGCGCGCCAGTAACCGGGCCGCGCCCAGGCCCCGCGAGGCGCGGGCTCATCCCGCGCTCCTTGTCCGCCACACGAAGACATGGGCACCTCCGCGCCCGGGCGGGCAGCCAATTGTCGAGTCGCCGCGATAGGAGCGCAGGAGATCGAGACGACGCTTGCTCCCGCGAGCACTCGATTCCAACGCATCGACAGCCTGTCAGTCGGCCCTCGACGCTCGCCGCTCGACAGCGCCGCCACGCCTCAATGCCCCTCGCAGATGCACGCGTACTCGGCGCGGTCGCAGCCGCCGCAGTGTCCGAGGTTCAGGTCCACGCGGAAGTTCTGCGGCTTCGCCTCCGGTGTCGCGCGTACCTGCACAATCACGCGGTACGGCTCTCCGGCCGGTAGCGGCTCCTTCGTCGCGAAACCGAAATCCGTCTTCACGACTTCCAGTTTCACGCGACCACCGGCCGGCTCAACCGTGACGGACACGACCTGCGTCGTCGGTGCCGTCGGTTGCAGTGCCGCATCGTAGAAGCGGATCTCCGCCTTCCGTTCCGCGCCGACGACGAATTCCGCCCGCGCCGGATCCGTCTCGAGCAACCGGCCGCCGTGCGGGCCGCCGGCGGACTTTTCCGCGTGAATGAAGGCCGCGGCGCACAGCGCGACGGCGAGGGACAAGAGGGTCTTGGTTTTCATGGATCGAGTGCTTCGAGCTGTTGGAGTGTGAGAAGAAACTTTGCCGCTCGGGGTTCCGATGGAGGGCGAGCTCTACATCCGCCGATTCATCCCGAGTGGGCCTGGCGGGCGCAAAGCCCGTGCCGCATTCCGGAATGCGGCACGTCGGTCATGGTTTGCCACTGCCCGCGCGCGGCTTCCGCCGCGACTCGACGAGATCGTACAACACCGGCAGAACCACCAGCGTGAGAAACGTCGAGCTCACGATCCCGCCGATGACGACGGTCGCGAGCGGCCGCTGCACCTCCGCGCCGGCGCCCGTCGCCAGCGCCATCGGCACGAACCCGAGCGATGCCACGAGCGCGGTCATGAGTTTCGGCCGTAACCGCGTGAGCGTGCCCTCCACGACCGCCGCGCGCAGCGTACGGCCCGCGGCGCGAAGCTGGTTGATGTAGCTGATGAGCATGATGCCGTTGAGCACCGCGATGCCGGCGAGCGCGATGAAACCGACCGCCGCTGAAATCGTGAACGGCAGCCCGCGCAGCTCGAGCGCGAACACCCCACCGGCCGCCGCGAGTGGCACGCTCACGAAGATCAACGCCGCCTGCCGCGCGCTGCCGAAACTCGCGTACGTGAGCGCGAAGATCAGCGCGAGCGCCACCGGCACGACCACCGCGAGCCGCGCCCGCGCCGCCTGCAGGTTCTCGAACTGGCCGCCGAACTCGAAGTAGTAGCCGGTCGGAAACGTCACCGCGCCGCGCAGCTTCGCCGTCGCCTCGCGCACGAAGCTGTCGGTGTCGCGGCCGCGCACGTTGACGAGGATCGCCACACGACGCTGCGTGTCCTCGCGGGCGATCACGCCCACGCGATCCGCCACCTGCAGCTCCGCGATCCGCCCGAGCGGCACCTGGATGCCGTCGTTCTCGGCCGTGCGCACGGGCAGCTCCCGCAACGCCGCGAGATCGAGCCGCGCCGCCTCCGGCAGTCGCACGACGACGTCGAGTTGGCGGCTGCCCTCGACCAACGCGCCGGCCTCCTCGCCGCCGAGCGCGGTGGCGACGACGGCGTTGATCTCGTCGGCGTGCAGGTTGAGCCGGCGAAGCGCGTCGCGTCTCGGGGTGATCTCCAGCATCGGCAGGCGGCCGAGCGCGTCGAATTCCACATCGGCGCCGCCGGGAACCGTGCGCAGCACGTCGCGGCACTCGACCGCAAGCCGCTCGAGCTCCGCGAAATCGCCGCCGTAGATCTTCAACGCCAGGTCCGCGCGCGCGCCGGCCATCATCTCGTTGAAGCGCAGTTGCACGGGTTGCGTGAACAGGTGCGCCTGGCCGGGCACCGTCGCCGCGAGTTCGCGACGCATGAGCTCGACGAGCTCGGCCTTCGTGATCCGGCGTCCCTCGATCTCGCGCCACCCGGCGCGCGGCCGGAACGCCACGTACGTGTCGGAAGTGTTCGGTCCCATCGGGTCCATCGCGATCTCCGCGGTGCCGATGCGGGCGAAGAGTCCGGCGATCTCGGGAAACTTCTCGCGCAGCAGCCGCTCGGTGCGTTTCTGCAGCTCGACCGAGTCGGCGAGCCCGACGCTGTTGCCGCGGATCATCTGGATCGCGAGCGCGCCCTCGTCGAGTTGCGGCAGAAACTCCGCGCCGAGCCCCGCGAAGCGCCAGCCCGCGAGCGCAAACAACGCCAGCGCCGCAACCAGCACCACCGCGCGCCGCCGCAGCGCCCATGCGAGCAACGGCGTGTAGACAGCCTTCGCCGCGCGCACGATCCGGCCGTCGTGTTCCTCCAGTCGGCCGCGCAGCATCCACGAACAGAGTACCGGCATCAACGTGAGCGCGAGCGCCAGCGCGCCGCCGAGGGCGAGCATCACCGCGATCGCCATCGGGCGGAACATCTTCCCCTCGATCCCGGTGAGCGCGAGCACCGGCGCGTACACGACCGTGATGATGAGCACGCCGAAGAACATCGGCCGCGCCACCTCGCGCGCCGACGCGCGCACCTCGCGCAGCCGCTCCTCCGCCGTGAGCGCGCGGCCGAGCGCGCGTTGTCGCTCGGCGAGATGGCGCAGGATGTTTTCCACCATCACCACCGCGCCGTCGACGATCAGGCCGAAGTCGATCGCGCCGAGGCTCATCAGGTTCGCGCTCCACTTTCCTTGGACCAAGCCGGTGAGCAGGAAGAGAAACGACAACGGGATCGCCAGCGCCACGATCGCGGCCGCGCGCCAGTTGCCGAGCACGGCGAACAGGATCGCCGCCACGAGCACCGCGCCCTCGAAGAGATTCGCGCGCACCGTGGCGATCGTGGCGTTCACCAGATCGGAGCGGTCGTAGACGACACGGATCTCCATCCCGGGCGGCAGCTTCGCCTGGATCTCGCGCAACCGTGCCACCGCGGCCTGCGCCACCAACCGGCTGTTCTCGCCGGCCAACATGATCGCCGCGCCCGTCACGGCCTCCTCGCCGTCCTCGGTCGAGGCGCCGGTGCGCACGGCCGAGCCGATGCCGACCGCCGCGAGATCGCCGACGAGAATCGGCTCCGCGCCGCCCGCAAACTTCACCGGCAGCCGCGCGAGTTCCTCCGCGGACCGCGCACGGGTGTCGGCGCGCACGACCACCGCCTCGCCGCCGAGCTCGAGCACGCCGCCGCCGGCGTTGGCGGTGCTCTTGCTCACGATCTCGACAAGCTGCGCGAAACTCACGCCCGCCCGGGCGAGCTTCGCCGGATCCGGCTCGATGAGGATCTGTTTCTCGTAGCCGCCGATCGCGTTGACCTCCGCCAGCCCCGGCGTGGCGCGCAGCAACGGCTTCACGAGGTAGTCGTGCGTGAGCCGCAGCTCGCGCAGCTGCGCCGCGCGGTCGGCCGGACTCTGCGCGACGCCGCCCCGATAACGCACCGTGTAGTAGACGATCTCGCCTAGGCCCGTCGCGATCGGCGCGAGCGTCGGCGACACGCCCGCCGGCAGCGCGTCGCGCGCGCGGGCGAGGCGCTCGTTCACGAGCTGCCGGAGCAGGTAGAGGTCCGCGCCGTCGCGAAAACTCATCGTGACCTGCGAGAGGCCGAACTTCGAGAGCGAGCGCAGCTCCACCATCCCGGGCAGCCCGGCCATCTCCATCTCGATGGGCACGGTGACGAGCGTCTCGACCTCGTCGGGCGCGAGTCCGCCGATGGCGGTGTTGATCTGTACTTGAGGACTGGTGATGTCCGGCACGGCGTCGACGGTCACATGGAACGTCGACCACGCGCCGGCCGCGACGAGCGCGACCACCGCGGCGACCACGAAGGCGCGGCGGCGCAGGGAGAAATCGATGAGGAGTTCGAGCATCGTGGGTGCGGGCTCAATGCCCATGGGTGCAGCTCACGCCGCCGTTGACCGCCTGAATCTCCGCGAGCCACAGCGCCCGCGCCCCCTGCGCGACCACCGTGTCGCCCTCGTAGAGCCCGTCGCGCACCTCGACCCAGCCGCCGGCCGCCGCGCCCGTGCGCACCGGAGTGCGCAGGTACCAGCCGCCGTTGGCGACGAACACGAACTCGCCGCGCACCGTGCGCAGCAGCGCCGTCTCCGGAATCGCGGTCACACTCGCCGCGTCGGGCAGGTCGCGCGTGGCCACCTCCGCAATGACGAGCCCGGCGAACCGCTGCGCCGCCGGCCCGAGGCGCAGCCCGTGGCCGGCCTTGAATTCGACCGCCGGCGACACCTCCGCCGCGTGCTCGTGATCGTCGTGCCCCGCACCGGCGTGCGACCCGCAGCCGACGAACAACGCGGCCGCAAGGACGAGCGAAACGCCAAAGAGAGATCGGGTCTTCATGGCGCGAGGCGCACGGCGCCGAAGTCGAGGCCGGTGAGGAGTTGCAGGCGCAGCCCGGCGGCGAGGGCCTCGCTCTGGGTGTCGAGCAACGCCTCGATCGCCTCGAGGTACGCGTCCTGGAGTTCGAGGTACGTCCCGAGCGGCACGGCGCCGAGCCGGTAGTGCCGGTCGGCCGAGGCCGCCGCCTCGCGAAACTTCGCCACGGTCCCGGGCGACCAGCGCCGGATCTCCGCCACCTTCGCGCCAAATGTCTGCGCGGCGAGCGCCACCTCGCGCTCGAGCTCCCGCTGAGCCGCGCGCACGGCCGCATCGGCCTGGAGGCGCCGCGCCTCCGCGGCCTCGATGCCCGCCCGCGGCGCGCGCGTGATCGGCAACGGCAGACTCAGGCCAAGTCCCACCGTCGTTTCCCGACCGTCGCCGCCCTCGCGCGTGTAGAAGGGGCCGACGGTCACGTCCGGATAACGCTCGTGCCGGGCCAGCCGCACGGCGAAGCCTTGGCGTTCCAGCTCGAGACGGCGGGCGCGGAACTCGAAGTTGTTCTCCCGCGCGGCGTCGAGGAGGGCGCCCAGCTCGGGTGCGTCACCAAAAACCGGGCTCACCGGCGCGAGGAGAAGCGGCGTGTCGGGCGCGGCGCCGCGGAGCTGGTTGAGCTCGAGCAACGCGGCCTGCAATTCCAGCTCGGCCGCCGTGGCGCGGCGTTGCAGCGCCAGGTCCTGCGCCTCGATCGCGCGCCGCTCCAGCTCGGGCGTGAGGCCGCCGGGCTCGCGGGCGAGCAACGTTTCCTTGAGCGCGGCGTAGCGGTCGGCCACCTCGCGCACGGCGTCGGCCTTCAGCGCGGCGGCGTGCAGACCCTGCGCGAGCTCACGGGAGCGGGCCGCGAGCTCCGCGCGGAAACGCGCCAGCCCCGCCTCGGCGAGCGCGACATCGCGCTGGGCCACGGCCTTGCGCAAGGCCAGGCGGCCGGGCCACGCAAAAGTCTGCGCGAGCGACACCGACCACACGGTGCCCTCTCCGGCGAGTTCACCACCGGCGGCGCGGACACGTTTGCGTCCGAGCTCGACCGACAACTCGGGCGGGGGCGGCGCGATCGTGCGCGCCTCAGCGCCGACCGCGGCCACTTCGGCCTCGAACCGGCGCAGCTCGGGATGCCCGGCGGCGATCTCGGCGACGAGCGCTTCGACCGGGAGGGGAGTCGGGTGGGCGGCCGCAGCAGCGACCGAAAACGGAACGAGAGTGAGGAAAACGAGAGGGAAGGACATGGCAGTTGCACGGAGGGCTGGCCGGATTTCCGGCACACGGTGGATCCGAGCCGCGCGGGCTCGGGCGCCACCATTTCGGCGGACTCACAGGAGCCCGCCCCGCTTCAACTGCCCATCAAGGCGCGCGCGCCGCCGCGACCACGCGCTCCAAGGCACGCCATCGCCCGCCGATCTCCGGCGGCGCCGCAAGCCACGGGGTCACGCCGTTGTCGGCGTCGGTTTCCGCGCGGAGCTCCGGCCGCAGCACCTCGAGCAACGCCAGCGCCGGCACGCACAGGACCAGCGGGCTCAGCTCCTCGCGCGGCACGCCCGCTTCGAGCGTCGCGCAGTGGTCCGATTCGCAGTGCGAGTCGGCCGCCGGCAGCGCTTCGTCCGCGCAGCAACCCGCGGTCTCGATCCAGCCGGAAGTCTCCGCCGCGCAATGCAGCGCCGCCGGCAGCCAGAAGGCGGCCAGTATCCAGGCGACGAGCGTGAAGACCCGGCGGAGCACGGCGGCGGATGACAGCGGGCCGTGAAGTTTTGTCAAATTCGCCGCAGCGCCGCGTCGATCCGCAGCGAAAGGTTGCCGCGTCTTGGGCCGGCGTCCTTGCTGACGAGCAACCTTGGCGGGTCGCGCCGCTTCAGCGCGCCGTCTTTCTCCCAAACCTCAGCACCATGCACCTCGTCCGTCGCTCCCTCCTCGCCGCCCTGCTCCTGGCCGCCCCGTTCGCTCTGCGTGCCGCCGATCCCGCCCCCTCGACTCCGGCCGCCTCCACCGCCGCACCGGTCGAGGAAGAGCCGCCGAAAACTTTCGCCGAAGCGCTGCACCGCAAGGGCGTGAAGACCACCGAAGGCCCCGCCAAGGTCGCGCTCGGCTCCGTCGCGGAATATCAACTCCAGCCCGGCCAGCACTTCGTCGGCCCCGACTCGCTCGATCTCTTCTACAAGCTCACCCACAACATGCGCGCCGGCGACGAGGTCGGCGTCGTCATCGATCCCGCCGGCTGGATGCTCTTCTTCGACTTCGCCGACGTAGGCTACGTGAAGGACGACGAGAAGGACCAGCTCAACGCCGACAAGCTCCTCGCCTCGATGCGCAAAAACCAGGATGCCGCCAACGAGGCGCGCAAGAAGGAGGGTTGGGACGAGATGAAGCTCCAGGGCTGGGCCGCCACGCCGCGTTACGACGAGAAGACCCACAACCTCACCTGGGCGCTCAAGCTCTCCTCCTCGCGTGACAACCACCAGTCCCACTGGATCAACGAGAACATCCGCCTCCTCGGCCGCGGCGGCTACATGAACGTCACCCTCGTCGCCGATCCCGAGGAATACCAGGCCGCCTCGCAGGCCACCGCCACCCTGCTCGCCGGCAACTTCGGCTACACCTCCGGCCATCGCTACGCCGAGTGGAAGAAGGGTGACAAGATCGCCGCCGTCGGCCTCTCCGCGCTCGTGCTCGGCGGCGGTGCCGCGGCCGCCGCGAAGATGGGCCTGCTCGGCAAGTTCGGCGCGCTGCTCGGCAAACTCGGCAAGGGCATCATCGTCGTGATCGCCGCCATCGGCGCCGGCATCGCCAAGCTCTTCAAGAAGATCACCGGCTCGCACCCGACCGACAAGGAGTCGTGAGCCCACACCGCCCATAGCCGGGTCATCGACCCCGGCCGCGACGGAATTCGCACCCAGCCGCGCGCCACCGGCAACCCCGGCCTGGCCCTTCCCCCGATGTCCGAATGGTGGTCCGTGCTCGCGATCTTCTGGATCGCCTACCTCGTCGACGGTCTGCGCCGCCGCCGGCAGCCGCACACCATCATCCGCCGCGCCGCGCCGCGGCCCGCCGTCCTCCACCACGCGCGGCTGCATCTGCTCCCGCCCGGGCCCTGGACCTGGCGGTTCCGCGCCGACGATCCGCCGTTCGCCCTCTCGCCGAAAGGGCTGTGCAACCAAGCTGTGGCGACAGCCGGCCGCCCCGCCGAGCGCGCGCCCTTCACCGCCGTCTGGCGCTGGGAACAGATCGAAACCGTCACCGAGAAACAGGGTTGGCTCGTGGTGAACGGCCGCCTCTTCGCCCCCGCCGCCGCCGCCTGGCCCGCCGCGGAGCTTCTCGCGCTCGCCCGCGCCCTCGGTCCGCTTGCCCCCGCCGCGCGTGAAACGCACCTGCGCCGCTGGCTCGACCTGCGGCTCCGTCCCGCGCACTGGCGCCGCCGCATGGCGGTAATCCGCCGACGCACCGGCGATTGCGCCTGGCTCAACACCGCCGCGCTCCTGGCCATAGCCGCCACCACCGCGATCGTGTGCCTCGCACCTTCGACCGAGGAATACGAAGAGGCGCCGCGCATCCTGCGCCTGCTCTCGCCGCTGCTGGTTTTCGCGCTGCTCGCCTACCTCGGCGGCATCGCGTCCGCGGTCCTCGCCGCGCGCCGGCTGCGCCGCTGGCTCCAACCGGGCACGACAAAGGCGATCTTCTCCGCCGCGCTCTTCCCGCCGCAAGGCCTGCGCTGACGCCGCCTGTTGACCGATGCCGCCACGCCGGCGCCGCACCCGCTGCTCGTCGCGCTCGCCGCCCCCGGTCGCCGCCTGCGCGAGGAGACCGCGTTTGCCGCGCTCGCCGATGCGCGTTGGCCGCTTCCGCTGCCCGAGGAAATCTCCACCGGCCAAAACCCGCCCGCCGCGCCACCGCCGGAGCTGGTCGCCGCCGCGCGAGCGATCCGCGCGTGGCACGCGGC
>DATGXA010000124.1:0-27381 GCA_035299125.1 Opitutaceae bacterium | reverse complement strand
TTCCGCCTCGTGTGCTCGCTGATCCGGGCGCACGCGGTCACCCGCCACGACGGACACGCGAGCATCGTCGCGGGCTTCCGGGGCGCCGAGCTGCCCGGCCTGCTGGGGCTCGACCCGAAGAGGTGGCGCTGGGAGATCGGCGAAACCTGGACCGGTGCGTCGCGGTTGATCGCGGAGAGGCGCGGATGAATGATCCACTTCCAGTCCGGATCGTCGGAGGCGGGTTGGCGGGACTTTCGCTCGGCATCGGGCTCCGCCGGGCCGGCGTGCCGGTGGAGATCTTCGAGAGCGGCGGTTACCCGCGCCACCGGGTGTGCGGCGAGTTCGTGACCGGACTCGACGACGCAGCGATCCAGGCGCTCGGCATCGGTTCCGTGTTCGTCGGCTCCGGCAGCCACCGCACTGCGACCTGGTTCCGGCGAGGGCGTCCGTTCTGGCATCTGGAACTGCCCGCACCGGCTCGCGCAATCAGTCGCTATGTCCTGGACGCGCGCCTCGCTGCGCTGTTCGGCGAATTCGGCGGACAACTCCACGTCCACACGCGGCACGCGCCACCGCCTGTCGCGCCGGGCTGGGTGGGCGCCGGTGGACGCCGGCTGGCCGGATCATCGCCTTGGATCGGCCTGAAGGTTCACGCCCGCGACCTTTCTCTGGTCGACGACCTCGAGCTCCACCTTGGCGATGCGGCCTACGTCGGTCTGTCCGCGGTCGAGGACGGTTGGATCAACGTCTGTGGGCTGTTCCGTCGCCGCGCCGGTCTGAGTCCGGATCGTGAACACGCGCTCGCCGTCTACCTGCGGGCGAGCGGACTGGCCGGCGTCGCCGAACGCCTTGCGGCGGCCGTGGTGCGACCAGGCTCGGCGACGGCCGTGGCCGGGCTGGCGTGCTCGGGGCGCGCCGCCGTGGCTGCGGGACTTCGCGTGGGCGACGCCGGTGGGATGATCCCTCCCTTCACCGGCAATGGCATGGCCATGGCGATCAACGGCGCGGCGCTGGCGCTCGACCCGCTGGTGGCGTGGGCGCGGGGCGCGGTCTCGTGGGAGGAAACCGTGCGTTGTGTCGGCAAACGTCTGAGACAGGAAATCCGTCTCCGCCTTGCCAGCGCGGCCATGCTGCATCCGTTTGTTCTCCACCGTCCGTTGCAGTCGCTCTTCGCGGCGGCGGCGCGGGCTGGGCTGTTGCCCGCCCTGCTGCTGTACCGCGCCCTCCACTGATCGCCATGTATCTGCACGCCCTGGCCACAGCGCTACCGCCCACCGTTCTCACCCAGACCGAATGTTGGGAAACGTTGGAGCGTTCCGCGGAACGTCGCCGGCTGAGCAGCCGGTCCCTGGCGTTGCTCCGCGGCATTCTGCAGGGCGACAACGGCATCGTGAACCGTCACTTCGCGCTGCCGGAGATCGACCGCGTCTTCTTCCTCACGCCCGACGAGCTCAACGAGGCGTTCCGGGTCGAAGCCCCCCGGCTGGCCGCGCGGGCGCTGGCGACAGCTCTCGCCCACGCCGGTCTCGAAGGCGCGCAGCTCGACGCGCTGTTGGTCTGCACCTGCACCGGTTACCTCTGTCCCGGGGTCACCAGCTACGTAGCCGAACAACTGGGACTGCGCGCCGACGCGTTCCTGCAGGATCTGGTGGGGGCGGGCTGCGGGGCGGCGATCCCGGCGCTCCGGGCCGCCGAGGCGATTCTCGCGGCGCAGCCCGCCGCGGTGGTGGCCTGCGTGGCGGTGGAGGTGTGCTCGGCGGCGTTCTGCCTCGACGACGACCCGGGCGTGCTGGTGAGCGCGTGCCTGTTCGGTGACGGAGCGGCGGCCACGATCTGGCGCAGCGAGCCCGGCCCGCGCGGGTTGCGGTGCGGAAGTTTCAGCACCTGCCACCAGCCGGCCGTGCGGGACCGGCTCCGGTTCGAGATCCGCGGGGGGCGGTTGCGCAATCTGCTTCATCCATCGGTGCCCGCCGTGGCGGCCGCGGCGGTGGCCCGGCTCCTCGAAGCGGAACGCACGCGCCCCGAGGCCCGGCCGATCACGCGGGTCGTCAGCCACACCGGCGGACGCGAAGTGTTGAACGCGATCGAACGGGCCTGCCCCGGGATCGATCTCGCGCCGGGGCGCGAAGTGTTGCGCGAATGCGGCAACATGAGCAGCCCTTCGGTGCTCTTCGTGCTCGAGCGGGCCTTGCGCGCCGATGTGCCCGACGCGACGAGCGACTGGTGGTTGACCAGTTTCGGCGCGGGCTTCAGCGCCCACGGTTGCCGGATCGGCGTGGCCTGAAGCGCCCGGTGGGTCGCGGGCCTCGGTGGGTGCGACACGCGGGTGCGGGCGCCGGGCGGTGTGCGGTCGGGTTATGCCCCATTCCGGCGACGGCGGTTTCGGGCTATCGTCGGTGCCTTCCTTCGCCTCACCGATGACGCCCCTCCTGTCCCCATGAAATGGTCACTCAAAGTCGGCCGCCTCCTCGGCATCGACGTCTACCTGCATTTCACCTTTCTGCTGCTCCTCGGCTTTCTGTGGCTGGTCACATGGCGTAGCACCGGACGGATCGAGGCCGCGTTCGGTGGCGTGGCCTTCGTCGTGGCGCTCTTCAGCTGCGTGCTGCTTCACGAACTGGGCCATGCGCTCATGGCGCGGCGATTCGGCATCGCCACGCGTGAGATCACGCTTCTGCCGATCGGCGGCATCGCGCGCTTGGAACGGATGCCGACCAATCCGCTCCAGGAGCTGTGGGTCGCACTCGCCGGTCCGGTCGTGAGCCTGTGCATCGCCGCGCTGCTCTTCGCGTGGCTCGTGGCGACCCGCGAACCCGGTTCCTTCTGGGACTTCACGGCCGAGGGCGGACGTATCGTGCCGCAGTTGCTGACGGCCAACCTGATCCTGTTCGCCTTCAATCTGCTCCCGGCGTTTCCGATGGACGGCGGGCGCGTGCTCCGGGCCCTCCTGGCGACCCGCCTCGGCCGCCGTCGCGCGACCGCCATCGCCGCGAGGATCGGGCAGGGGCTCGCGATCCTGCTGGGCGTGGTCGGTTTCTTCAGCAACCCCTTCCTGGTCTTCATCGCGATCTTCGTCTTCCTCGGCGCGCAGGCCGAGGCCGGCCTCGTGGAGTTGCAGTCCGCCCTCGAAGGGCTGCGGGTTCGCGACGCGATGATGACACGTTTCCGGACACTCTCCACGGAAGATACGGTGGGGGATGCGGCCGCGCTCCTGCTCGCCGGGTCCCAGCAGGATTTCCCGCTCACCGCGCACGGTGAGCCCGCAGGCATCCTGCGTCGCCACGAATTGGTGCTGGCGCTCACGCAAGGTCGCGCCGGAGTCGCCCTGGCCGAGGTCATGGCGCGCGACTGCGAGTATGCGGACGAAGCGGCGCCGCTGCTGAAGACCGTCGAGAGCATGCAGGCGCGCGACACCCTCTCCATGCCGGTGGTGCAGGGGACGCGATTCGTCGGCCTGCTCACGATGGAGCACATCAACGAGATGCTTCTGGTCCAGGCGGCGATGGAGCCGCGGCGCGGCTCGCCGGTCGCCATCCCGGGGCTCGCCCGCGCTTCTTTCGAGACGGTCCACTAGCCGTCTCCCTCAGTCAGCACTCCGTCACCATGAAGACCAACAACACCATCGTCCCGCTCCTCCAGAAGGCCTACGCCTCCGAACTGGAGACCGTCCAAAACTACCTCGCAAACTCCGTCTGGCTCGACGGCTTGCGCGCGCAGGAAATCGTCGAAGCTCTCGCCAAGGACATTGCTGACGAGCTCGGCCACGCGCAGAAGCTGGCCCACCGGCTCAAGCAGCTCGGCGTCTGTCCGCCGGGATCGCTGGCCCTCGCCCGGAATCAACAGGCCCTGCAACCTTCGGCCGACTCGACCGACCTACGGCACGTCGTCGTCGGCGTGCTCGGGGCCGAGCGCGACGCCATCGCGACCTACCAGGAGATCATCGCCGCCGCCGACGGAAACGATCCGGTGTCCGCCGATCTGGCCGTGCGGATTCTCGCCGACGAGGAGGAGCACCGCTGCCTGTTCGAAGGCTTCCTCAATGGCATGGATCGCAAGAAGGCGGCCTGAAACCCACGGCCCGCCCCGGCGCCTCGGATCGCCACCAGTACACAACTACCAGGACCACGGACTCATGAACGCCACCGCCATCGCCGCTCCGCCGGAAAAGAAAGCATCCGTCGACCATCCCATCCACGAGCTGCTCGCCGCGCGGTGGAGCCCCTACGCGTTTGCCGACCGGGCCGTCGACGACGTCGACCTTGCTTCGTTGTTCGAGGCCTCGCGATGGGCGGCTTCCTCCTATAACGAACAACCGTGGTCCTACTGTGTGGCCACCAAGCGGAACCCGTTCGAGTTCGACCGGCTCCTGTCCTGTCTCGTGCCGGCGAATCAGGCGTGGGCGAAAGACGCCCCCGTTCTCGTCTTGAGCCTCGTGCACCTCCGCTTCGCGCGAACCGGCATGGACAATCGTGCGGCGGTGCACGATCTCGGCCTCGCCACCGCGAACCTGGTCTTCGAGGCGACGGCGCGCGGCCTCTCGGTCCACCAGATGATCGGCATCCTCCCGGATCGCGCGCGCGAGTTGTATCGGCTTCCTCCGAACGTGGAAGCCTGGACGGCGTCGGCCATCGGCTACGGCACGGCGCCCCGGGATCTGCCGGAGGCGTTGAGAGAACGCGATCTCGCTCCGCGCCAGCGAAAGCCGGCGAACCAGTTCGTGTTCTGCGGCGGCTGGGGCCGGCCATGGGCGGCCGCGTGACTTCCGGAGCGCATTGATGCCGGCGGCGGCGCACATTTCAGGCGGTCGCTCGCGCGGCCGGCCGATCAGGGACTTCGCGCAACAACCGCCCGTGCGCTTAGGCGGAATAGGGCTTGGCGAAGGAGTCGTGCGCAACGAGCGGGGATTGTCGGGGGCGACCGCGGTGGGATCGTAACCGCTGGCCGCTATGATCCGGCCAGCCGGGCTCAGCGACTGGTGCGCATCATCATGTCCGTCAGGGCGACGGCGATCTTGCGGGCACCGTCATCCAAAGCGGGGTTTCGATCGCGAGTTTCGCCGCGTCGAAGTCCTTACCGAGCACCTGGACGCTCACGATTTGGCCCGGCAGGAGCCCGAGTGGGTTGGCGCCGGCGGTGCCGCTCGAGTCCCAGACCCAGTAGCGGTTCGCCGGATCCTTCCCGTCCGGAGCGGGCGCGTAGGCGAGTGGAGCGCATTCGCGATCGACGACGCCGCTGTCGGGCGCCGAGTAGAACGAGATTCGCAGGAGTTTCCGGGCGTGGATGGCCTCGAGGAACTGGGCGTGATTCGGGATCATGATGAGTACCGGTTGCGGTCCGACCCGCACTGTGGCTCTACAGCCGCGTTGCCGCCATGGGGTGTTGACCCACGGAAGAATGGGTCGCCCTGACCGCGCTGAACCCGCCGAGCGGGCGCGACGGGCCGCAGCTCCGAAGGGCGAAGATCCGCCGATCGATCGTGCCGAAGCGCGCGGGCTTACCGATTCGCAGTCGGGTAAGACCCCATGTTGGCGGGGCACGTTCGCGGGTATCTTCCGGGTGTCACTGGAAAGTCCGTATGTCCTGCAATCTTCGCTTCCATCCTTCGGTCAACGGGGTCGTGTCGCTCGAGCCATTCGACGTGGGTCGTGATCCGCATCGGGTGCCTGCCACCGACGCGCCGGACCGTGAAACATCGCCCCGGCTTGATGCCACGACTCGTGGCCCGGAGGAGCCTGCGATGCGGCCGCCGATGATGGGTGAGCTCGATGGGTTCCTACCGGGATTGATCCGTGGTGGCGCAGAACACGACGCCCCTGAAGCGAACAGCGGCAAGCATGCCGACTTCGCCTCGCTGTACTGTGCTGCCCATCACATTCAGCCGGAACGGTTCGTCGTGGCGGTGCTGCGGCGCACTTTGTCCTTCCGGGCCCTCTGGCTCGGTCTTCCGGTGCTTCTACTCGGGAGCGGACTCTTCGCCGCCGACCGGAAGTTCCTCGCGCGGGTGGGGCGGGTCGAAACGATGGACCGCTACTCCGAAATCGAGGAACGGTTCCGCCGCGGATGCGGCCGACGTTCGCGACCGCGGAAACTGTTCCGGCTTCGAGTTTCCACGAAACGCCTGCGTCTCCTCGTTGCGGAGGCATTCGCCCAGGCGAGTCGGCCGTGAGCCTTCGGCTTCGAACATCAGCGACAGCATCGATCACCATGAACAAGATCCCATCCCTCATTCTCATTGTCGCCGGCGTCGCGCTCATGATCGCCGGCCTTTCGGCCGCCGACTCGATCAGCTCCGACCTCGCCCGATTTTTCGCCGGCTCCGCGTTCGCCCGTTCCGTTTGGCTGCTCCTCGGGGGCCTGGCTTCCGCCACCGTCGGCTTCATCGGCTTCTTCCGCCGCGTCAAGTCGGCCTAAGTCCGCATCACCTCGTCCGCATACCTATATCGATGAATACATCAAAAACTTCCGCCACCCCTGGTGAGCTCCTCCGCGACCTGCAAGCGTTGGTCGCCGAAGCGGAGGCCATGGTCGCCGACTCCGTCACCGAGCATTCGAGCGAAGCCCTCGCTTCGCTGCAGGCCCGTTTCAAAGCCGCCCACGAGCGTCTCTCCGCAGCCTGCGCCAATGCTCGCGACAAGATCGTGGCTGGTGCGAAGTGCACCGACCGCGCGATCCGCGCGAACCCCTACCAATCGCTGGCCATCGCGGCCGGTGTAGGCCTCGCGCTCGGCGTCCTGCTGGGCCGACGGAGCAAATGATCCGGTCACATGGGAGGTAGCCATGCGCGACACCTCTGGACTCTTCGGTTCGTTGCGGGAACTTGGCGATGGACTCCTCGCCGGGGCGCAAGGGCGCCTCGAGCTGTTCTCGATCGAACTGCAGGAGGAGAAGCTTCGTCTGCTCAAGACGGTGGTCGGGGTGGGCGCGGCGGTGTTCCTGGGCATGTTGGCCGTCGTGTTCACCAGCCTTACGGTGGTGTTCCTTTTTTGGGAGACTGCGCGTTTGGCGGTGCTCGGCAGTCTGGCGCTGTTCTACGCCGGAGCACTGGTGGTTGCGCTGCTCCTCCTGCGTCGTTTCTTCGCCCGCCAGCCAAGCCCGTTTGCGGCGACACTGCACGAGTTCGGCAAAGACCGGGAATGCATCCGCAACGCGAACTAGACCAGCTCGCCGCCCGGAAGGCGGAGCTGCTGCGCGAACTCGACCACCAGCGCGCCGCCTGCGGTGCGTCGGCGACTCGCCTGGTCTGTCCATGGGTATGGGCGGATGACGTCGGCGTAGTCTGGCGACAGTTCGCCCCGGCCCGCCGAACTCCGGTCGCACCGCGGGCCGATGGCACGCGTCCGACCGCCTCCGGCTCGTGGCAGGGCTGGGCGTCGCTCACGATCGGCGCCGCGCGTCTGGTTCTTCGTATGGTAGAAGGGCAACCGACGAAGAAGTCGCGGGGACCTGACGGCGTAGGCGCCGAGGACTAGCCGAACGTCCCGGAGACCGTTGCGGACAACGACGCAATTCAGCCCGCGTGCGACGGCCCGCCAATGATCTGGCGAATGTCGCCAAGCCGAGTGCGCTGGCCTCTTTTCCGGCGCGCCGGCAAGTTGCCGGTGACGCCCCAATCGAAGGCGCGACTCAATGCTGCGGTGATGCCTGATTGGCCGGACGAACGTGGGACGCGGCGCGACGCAGCTCCGTCTCTGCCTCGCCGGAGCCCTCTTCCGCCAGATCGGCGGAGACAGTCGCCTCGTCGTCTGCGGCCGCATCCGGAATGCGATGGCCGGTTTCATCGGGACTGCCGTCCCAGGTGACGAGCGTCTCGTCTCCTGCGGGCACTTCCTGCGCGGAATCGTCGGCCGCCGCGGTCCGTTCGCGGAAGGCCGCGGTACGGTCGTCGTCGCGAGCCTCGGCGCGGCCGTCTTGCCGGGCAAGTTCGGTGGCGTTGCTGCGTAGCAGAGCGGTGTCTTCTTCCATGGTAGGAGCGACGGAAGTGGGCGGGATATCTTGTTTCATGGCGACCGTACCTCGGATGATGTGGCGGGAGATTGCGCCTGCGAAGGGGGAACCGATTCGGGTGCCGCCCCGAACCGACCTCCCGACGCCGGCGGTAAATTCATCGAATGAGGAGCACGACCAGCAGCACGACCACCGCCAGGCCGAGTCCGCTGCTCGGATAGTAGCCCCAACTGCGGCTGTACGGCCAGGTGGGGAGCGCTCCGATCAGAAACAGAACCAGTAGGACCAACAAGAGTGTGAGCAACATGGGAGACCTTTCTCGATACTACAGATGGCCACCTTCGTGCGGAGCGAATCCGCCGCATCCTGGCGCCTCGACTTGGGGGCGAAGACGACCTTGACCGAACCGCCACATACCGGCGGCCGAGGAGCTATTTGCCCTGGATCTCGCCGCCGAGATGCTCGACATCGCGGCCGAAGCCCTTGGTGGTTTGGCAGCCGGCGATCGCGAAGGCGGTGGCCGCGAGGACGAGGAGAATGATGAACGGGCGTGTCGCCGAGGCTTTCATGTGGATGGTGGTTCGAAGGCGGTAGGATACCGCATGCTGCGCCGCGCGAACATGGGGTGTAACCCGACCCGGCGGAGTCGCCGAATGACGGATGCGCAGGCGGCGGTCGTTTTCCGGGGGGACTCCATACCGGCGAGCATCGCCTCGAGGGGAACCGCGGCGAAGTGTGGCGAAATATCGGACACGGAGTAGGGGTTGATCATCGCGCGGCCGTGGAGGCGCGCGCCGCAGGAGCGGCTCGACGTTGGGCCCGAAGCACTCGTGTTTGTCCTCGGCCGTGCGCGCCATCGTCGTGGCGGAAGCGCACGAAGCGGGCATCCTCGACGCCGTGGCTCTGGCGGGGGGAACAGGAGAAGATCACGCGCTCGTGACATCCGCTGGTCGGTTGGGTGGCGGACCCGGTAGTTGGATATGGCGAGCGCAAGAATCGCGTCGGCGACGACACGGATGCCGGACGGCTACGCGCGCACGGCGCAGTTGCTCAACCGCCCGCGGGTCCGACCTCCTCTGTCTCCAACACCAGTGCGGGATCTTCGGCTCCTTGGCGTTGCCGGCGCACCAGCCCGGACCACATCTGCCCAGGAAGGCGATGTTCAGGAGATGCGCGTCTGAGAAGGGACGGCAGCCGCGAGTCGCGCAGCGGTCACGCCTTCCGGAGGCGGAAGAGCGAGGCGACAAACAGGACGAGGAAGAGGACGAAGAACACCTTCGCGATCAACGCGGCGGTGCCGGAGATGACGCCGAAGCCGAGCGCGCCGGCGAGGAGCGCGATGACGAGGAATAGGACAGTGTAGCTGAGCATGGGAAGACGTGGGGCAGGGATCGGCCGGGGCGTGGAGCGCCGGCGGGGGAGGCAGACGAACCGCCGACGCCACGGTCGGAGGGGCGCTCCGGCGGTGGCGATCGGGGTCGAGTGCGAGAGAGGCGGGATCAGTTCTTCACCGTCATGTCGTTGGTGACGGACTTCACACCGCGGATGCTGAGCGCGAGTTTCCCGGCGAGGGATTTCTCCGCGTCGTTGGCGGCGATGCCGGTGAGCATGACCACGCCGTCCTTGGTGCTGACCTTTGTCTTGAGCGCGCTGGTGGACTTGTGGCTCAGGAGGGCGTATTTGACCTGCGAGGTGATCGAAGCGTCGTCGATGGTCTCTGCGGCTGTCCGGTCGTCGGCCGCCGCGGGGATATCAATGGCGATTTCGTTCTTCACCGATTTCACACCTTGGACCTCGGCGGCGTAGACACCGACGAGTTCACGCTCGGCGGCATTGGCGGCGGAACCGGTGAGGGTGACGACGCCGTTCTTGACGTCCACCGTGGTGTTGCGGTTGCTGACACTAGCGCGAACGAGGAGTTGGTAGCGGATCTTCCAGGCGATCCATGCGTCCGAATGCTCCTTGAGCGCGGGGTCCAGGGTGATGCGGTTGTCGACGCGCACGACGCCCGGGAGATTGCTCACCGTATCGGCCGCGATATCACGCAGATCCTTGTCGGCGACCATGCCGGTGAGCGTGACGATGCCATCGTTCGCCTTCACGTCGACGTGGTCGGCGAGAAGGACCCGGTAGTTGTAGGAGTCCTTGGCTGCACTCTCGATTTTGCGGTCGGTGTCGGAAGAGGCGAATAGCGGCATCGCGGCGACTGAGATGAGCGCGGTGGCGATGAGTTGGTGGATTTTCATGTGTTGATTGGATTTGAGCGGAGTGACTGACGGAGCGGGAAGACAGACGAGGCCCGGTGCGCCGGTGATGGTCCGGCCCAAGCCCGCGGTTTCCCGGAGAGCAGAGGATAACGCCGGTATGGCTTCCGCCATATGGGGCATTACCCGCCCCCGGGGGTGTCGGGTCGAACGATGTGTCGTGCCTGATGCCGCTCTCTCTCGATGCAGCCCGAGAGCGACGGGCGCTGCCGCAGCTACTCCATGGCGGATAGGACGGAGGCCAGCGGTACGGTGGCGAAGCGGGTGGCGAAATCGGAGATCGCGTACGGTACGATGAGTCTGCCGCCGTGGAGGAGCGCACCGCAGGAATAGACGACATTCGGCACGTAGCCTTCGCGCTCGTCCTCGGTCGGGGTGATGAGCGGCTCGCGCAGGCGGCCGAGCACTTTCGTGGGATCGTCGCGGTCGAGCAGACAGGCGCCGATGCAGTATTTGCGCATGGCGCCGATGCCATGGGTGAGCACGAGCCAGCCGCGCTCGGTCTCGATTGGCGAACCGCAGTTGCCGAGCTGCACGAACTCCCAAGTGTAGGACGGTTTGAGGATGATCTTGGCGGTGCGCCAGAAGTGCACGTCGTGCGAGAGCATGAGGTAGATGTTCTCGTTGTCCTGACGGGAGAGCATCGCGTACTCGCCACCGATCTTGCGGGGGAACAGTGCCATGCCTTTGTTCTGCACGGCGGCGCCGGTGAGCGTGACGAACTGGAAGTCGAGAAAGTCTTCGGTCCGCAGAAGCTCGGGACTGATGTTCCGGCCGTCGTAGGCGGTGTACGTGGCGAAATAGGTGACGCGGCCGTCGTCGTCCTGGAAACGCACGAAGCGCGCGTCCTCGATGCCGCGGCTTTGGGTGGGCGAACGCGGAAAGATGACTCGTTCCGACATGCGGAGATCGTCGGCGAAGCGCACGCGGTAGTTGGAGAGCGCGAGGCGGAGGATGGTCTCCTCGGTCGAGAGGGAGTTGGAGACTTCGCCCGGGCCGAGCTGGTTGTGCACGAACGCGAGGGCGGCGCGGAGTTCGGAGAGCGTGAAGTTGGCGCCCACGGCGGCGAGCGTGCGCTTGGTGAACTCGCCGGCGAAGCCGAGCTCGGCGAGCTGTTGGGCGAAACGAAGTTTCTGGAATGGCGCGTCGGCCTGGAACCGCGGCTCGGTGACGAAGCGCGTGGGCGTGTTGATCGAGACCCGGCCCTCGGCATCGACTGTGCCGGTGCGGAAAGTGATCGAGGATATGTGCCCCTCACCGGTGGCGCGAAGACTGAGGATGAAGCGAGCCGAGCCCGGCGGGAGGTCGCTCTGATCGGAGTGGAGGACGATGGACGGGTTGAACAGCGCGGCCGCCTCGAGCGAGTACTCCAGCGTGAAGTAGGAGCCGATCACCAGTTGGCGCGCGTCGGATAGTTGAATATCGGAGACGAGGTGAGGGCGCACGCTCTCGAAGCGCTCGCGGAAGAGATCCTGCGTCTTTTGGTGCCGCCCGGCGAACTCCGCCATGATCTGCGTAAGCAGCGCCTCGACCTGCGCCTCGGTGAGCGCGAGCAGGCGGGCGATGATGCGGACAATGCGTTGCTCGTTGGCGAGAGTGAAGGGGCGGATGAGGACGCGCGTGCGGTCCGGGTTGATGAAGACGTCGGCGCGATGGACTTGCGGAGCGGGCATGGTGTCACGGTGCGGCGAATTCGGCGGCGCGGCCGGCGGGCGCGGGCGCGAGGCGGCGGTGGGCCAGGCGGAGCTCGGCGTGGGCGAGGTGAAACGCGAGCGTGGATTCCGCGCCCTGGTTCTCGTTGAGGCGATCGGCGTGGAGGGCGTCGCGGCAGCCGCCGGTGCGCGGGTCGTAGAGGCTCAGACCGAGATCGTTGCGGCCGAGGAACCACTCGAAGACGAGGTGCGCGCGGGCGAGCCAGAAGTGTTCGCCGGTGACGCGAAAGGCCTCGAGGCACGCGCTGACGGTCGCTTGGGCCTCGACCGGCTGCTGGTCGAAATAGGCGCGCGTGCCGTCGCGGTGACAGAAACCGTTGGAGCCGATCGGTTGAAAACGACCGTTGGGCGAGGTCTGGAGTTGCACGAGCCAACGCAGTGCCCGGAGGCCGGCGGCGACGACCGCCGGTTGGTGAGTCGCGCGACCGGAGAGGATGAGCGCGTGCGGCAGGCGGGCGTTGTCGTAGGTGGCGTCGTCGGCGAGCCAATGCCACTCCGCGCGGCTGTGCTCGACGAAGCGTCGCATCAGTCGGTCGGTGAACGCGACCCGGAGATCGACCGCGCGCTGGTCGCCGGGATTGTCGCGCAGGTAGGAGTCGAGCCCGATTAGCGTGAACGCCCAGGTGCGCGGATGCGCGAGCGCGGGTACGGGCGGCAGGGCCTCGTTGAGGAGACGGTGCGCGAGCAGGCGCAGACCGCGTTCGTGGGCGGTGGCCGAGCACACTCCGAGCGCCCATAGCGCGCGGCCGTGTGAATCTTCGGAGCCCTCCTCCTCCAGCCAGTTGCGGTCGTAGCCGAGGAAGTTGCGGAAGCGTCGGCTACCGGGGTTCAGCGCGTGGGCGAGGAAACTCGCGTAGGTCGGCGCGAGCCGGGCGAACGCGGGGGCGGCTTCGCCGAGTTCTTCCCAGAGCAGGGCGAGGAGGAGCGCGCGGGCGTTGTCGTCGGTGCAGTAGCCATGAAGTCGATTCGGAATCGTGTAGAGCGCGTGCTGCAGGATGCCGGTGGAATCCGTCAGGTGCAGCACGTGGTCCGGGCGGAACACCGGCAGCGGCATGGGCGCGCGTTCGGGATCGAGAGGGTCTGGCGCTGGCGCGCGGCGCTGGGCGCGGGCATGCCCGGCGCGAGCGCGGGCGAAGGTTTCGAGGTACCGCTCCGCGGCGCGCGGCCAGATCATGCTGCGACCGAGATCGTAGGCGTGGCGACGGATCGCGAGGCGGCGCGGCTCGTCGCGCAAGAGCGCTGTCACCTCGCGGGCGATGGCGCCGGAATCGGCGAACGGCACGAGCACGCCGCGGCCGTCGGCGAGGAGCTCGGCGGCGTGCCAGTACGGAGTGGAGACGACGGCCTTGCCGGCGCCGAAGGCGTACGCGAGCGTGCCGGAGACGATCTGTTGTTCGTTGAGGTACGGCGTGATGTAGACGTCGGCCGCGCCGATGAAATCCTTGAGCTCGGCGAGATCGACGAAGCGGTCGAAGAAGACGACGTGTTCCTCGACGCCGTGGCGCTGCGCGAGGCGCTCAAGGCTGCGGCGGTACGTTTCGCCCTGTTCGCGCACGAGGTTGGGGTGCGTGGCGCCGAGGACGAGGTAAACCACCTGCGGGAACTCGGCGATGATGGCGGGGAGGGCGGCGAGCACGTGTTCGATGCCCTTGTTCGGCGAGAGCAGGCCGAAGGTGAGGAGCACGAGGCGTCCTTCGACGGCGAAGAGCTCCTTGCAACGGTCGGGCTCCTCGAACGGCACGTCGGGGATGCCGTGGGCGATGAGGTCGATCTTGGCGGCGGGCGCCTGATAGATCTCGCGCAGAAACGTGCGTCCTCGCTCTGTCATGACGACAAGGCGGTCGGACATCGCGATGATCGCCTGCATCACCTCGCGTTGCGCGGCCGAGGGCTGGCGTAGCACGGTGTGCAGCGTGGTGACGACGGGCCGGTGGAGCGCGCGGAGCAGCGTAAGCAGATGGCCGCCCGCCTCGCCCCCGAAAATCCCGAACTCATGCTGGATGCAGAGCAGGTCGGCGCCACCGCGATTGAGGAACTCGGCGGCGCGCGCGTAGCTCCGCGGGTCGTCCTCGGCGATTTCGCAGACGACCTCCGGCGGATAGCCTTCGCCCGGGCCGGATTGGCTGACCGCCAGCACGGGGCACTCACCCGGCGCGGACTGCGCTGCGACCGCCTGGCGCAGGTCATGGGTGAACGTCGCGATGCCGCACTTGCGCGGCAGGTAGGTTCCGAGGAAGGCTGTCTTCATCGTCAGGAGGGCGGATCCGCCTCAGGCCCGGCGACCGCGTAGCAGCGAGACGACGAACAGGATCAGGAAGAGCACGAAACAGATCTTGGCGATGAGGGCGGCGGTGCCTGCCACGACGCCGAATCCGAGCGCTCCGGAAATGAGCGCGAGGAGCAGGAAGAAGATGGTATAACCGAGCATAGTGGATTGAGTTGAAGGTTGGAGGAGGGCGGTGGCCGAGAGCGTCGGCCGCGGCGACGGGCGAGAATAACCCTCCCCGTGCGTGAACGGTATCGGGCTGGTCCCGAGCCCAGGATGGGGCGTCCGCCCGCGCACCCCCGCCGCAAATCCGCCAGCCGAGGGAACCTAAAGGCCCCGAGCGTGTTAGAGAGAAAGTTCAGCCCAATCCGCTCCGTCGACGTGATCCCACACCTGTCGTTTTTCCGCGCCGGCCCGGCGCTCCATCTGCGCGCGCCTGTCTCGGGTGTCGCGGCGGCGCGCTGTCGTTGTGATGAGAATCCGGACGGGCGTGCGTTGCTTGACCGGGTCGAGGGGCGGCGCGAGAGTCCCGCGCTCCAACTTTTTCGCTGAGGCCATCACCGTGGGAACTTTCAAGGACTACGCCAGTCGCACCGAGGTAGAACGCATGTCTACCAAGGCTCAGGACGTCGCCTTTGACCGCTTGCTCGTCGACCGCATCAAGGCCGGCGACGAACTGGCGTTCAACGAGATGGTCGGGAAGTATTGGGACCGGATCTATTCGATGGTCCACCAGCTCCTGCGCAACCCGCAGGATGCCGAGGAGGTCACGCAGGATGCCTTCATCCGGGCGCACCGCGGACTCGAGAATTTCCGGGGCGACGCGGCGTTCTCAACCTGGCTCTACCAGATCGCGACCAACCTCGCGCGGAACCGCTACTGGTATTGGTGGCGTCGGAAACGCGACAAAACGGTCTCGTTCGACCAGCCGCTTGGCGAGGATGACGACAGCGCCACGCTCGCCGAGATCATCCCGGCCGAAGTCGAGGCACCCGATGCCATCACGGTGACGAGCGAGTTCACCGAACACGTCGCCGCCGGCATGGAGAAACTCGGCAAAAAGCACCGGGAGATACTCGTGCTGCGCAACGTACAAAACCATTCCTACGAGGAGATCGCCGAGATTCTCGGAATCAGCGTGGGAACCGTGAAGAGCCGGATCGCCCGGGCCCGCGAGGCCCTGCGCGAACTGCTCGGGGAGGATTTCAAATGACCCACGATCAATTCATCGAACTACTCAACCTCTACGTCGATGGAGAGCTACCGCCGGCCCGGGCGGCCGAGTTGGAACGGGCCATCGCCGGCGACACCGAACGTCGCCGGATCTACCGCCAGTATTGCCAGATGCAGAAGGCTTGCGCCGGCCTCGCGGAGCATTTCCGCGAGGAAGCAGCGCCAGCGCCGCAGTTCCGCAGGGGCAGGGTGGTGGCGATCGAAGGCCGCGGCTCCCGCGAATGGGTGCGCTCGCTCGGTCTGGTCGCGAGCGGCGCATTGGCGGCTTGCGCGGTGTTTGTCGCCGTGCGCCAGGCCACGCCTTCCGCCGGACCGGCCGTCGCGGCGCAACCCGCGGCGAGCGTCGCGCAGCCCGAAATCGCCCGAGCGCAACCGGTGACGCAGACCACGACCGTGGCCTTGAGCGCCAATCCCGCCGGGTTCCGCAACCCTTGGGGCCAAGGCAGCCGCGACATCGTCGTCGATTTCACCAGGATGGCGCCACCGACCCGACCGCTCGTCGTACCGGATCTCTCTGGCACCGAGGATCTCAAGGTCGACCTGCGGCCGTACAGCGAGGTGCCGACCACGCCGCTGCGGCTCGAGGAGATCGAGGCCAACGCGTTCCAGTTCCAGCGCTGATCAGGCGCGCAGAACAGAACACCTCCCGGCGCTCTCCTCTCAGGAGAGCGCTTTTTTGATGAGCGCTTCGGTCGTCGCTTTGCCGCCGAGCGCCCCCTGCGCCTTGCGCACGGCTTTGTCGGCATCCGGTGGACGGTAGCCGAGCGCGACAAGCGCGGCGACGGCATCGGCCAACGGCGAAGCTTCGACAGATGCGGCCGCACCGGTGATGGCGGCGCCAGCGGGGACGATCTGCGAGACGGCGCCGAGTTTGTCCTTCAGATCGAGGATGATCCGCTCGGCGGTCTTGCGGCCGATACCGGGGCATTTCGAGAGCAGGTCGGCATCGCCGCCGGCGATCGCACCCTGGAGCGAAGGGAGCGACAGGTGGCTCATCAGCGCGAGCGAGACCTTCGGGCCGACTCCGCTGACCTTCTCGATGAGCAGGCGGAAGAAATCGCGTTCGGCGGCGGTGGCGAAACCGTAGATCGCCTGCGAGTCCTCGCGGTAGACGACGTGCGTGTGAACGAACGCCGGTTGACCTGCCGCCGGGAGACGCTCGGCGGTCGTCACGGGGACGTTCACCTCGTAACCGACCCCTGCGACCTCGATCACCGCATGGAGCGGTGTGGTGGAAAGCAGGGTACCGCGGAGACTGGCGATCATCGGGCCGCCTCGGGTTTGCGGAGGGAGAGCACGTCCTGCATGTCGTAAAGGCCGGTCGGTTTGCCGAAGACCCAGCGCGCGGCGTGCAAGGCGCCGCGGGCGAGGATTGCGCGATCGCCGGCCTTGTGCGTGAGCTCCACGCGCTCGCCGAGCGCGGCGAAGATAACGGTGTGGTCGCCGACGACATCGCCGCCGCGCAGGGCGTGGACGCCGATCTCGCGTTTCGTGCGCTCGCCGACGATTCCGTGGCGGCCGTGGCGCAGATCCGATTCCTGAAGATCGCGGGCGCGCAGCAGAATCTCGACGAGGCTGGCGGCGGTGCCGCTGGGCGCGTCCTTCTTGAAGCGGTGGTGCATCTCGACGACTTCGGCGTCGAAGCTGTCGTCGAGCACGCGGGCGGCCTCGGCGACGAGGTGGAAGAGCACGTTCACGCCGACGGAGTAGTTGCTCGCCCAGACGGTCGGAATCGCAGCCGCGGAGCGGGCGGCGAGCTTGTTGCGCTCCTCGGTCGTGTGACCGGTCGTGCCGACGACGAGCGCTTTGCCGTGGCGGGTCGTCAGCTCGACGACGTTGCCCGTGGCCGAGTGGTGGCTGAAATCGATGACGACATCGCACGCGGGGAGGGCGGCGGCGAGGTCGTCGCCCTGGTCGAGGGCGGCGGCGACGGGGATGCCGGCTTCCTTGGCGCAGGCGAGGAGGGCCTGGCCCATGCGGCCCTTGGCGCCGTTGATGAGAACGCGGGGGAGCGACATGGCGGTTAGCGGCGGAGATCGGCTAGGGTCTTGTCGAGAAGGGCGCGGCTGGCGTCGGTCAGCTCGCAAAGCGGCAGGCGCACTTCGGGCGAGCTGATCTGGCCGAGCTTGGCCATCGCGTACTTGGCGGGCACGGGGTTGGGCTCGACGAAGAGGTTCTTGAAGAGCGGCTGGAAACGCGCGTGCAAAGCGAGCGCCTCGGCGCGGCGGCCGGCGGCGGCGAGTTCGCAGAGTTGCACGATCTCGGCGGGGAAGAGGTTGGAGGCGACGGAGATCACGCCCTTGGCGCCGAGCGAGAGGAAGGGCAGGGTGAGGCCGTCGTCGCCGCAGAGGATCGTCATCGAGTCGCCACAGGTCTGGCGGATCTGGTCGACGCGGTCGCAGGAACCGCCGGCTTCCTTGATGTGATTGATATGCGGAAACGCCGCGCGGAGGCGGGCGATGGTCGGCACGGCGATCTCGATGCCGCAACGACCCGGGATCGAGTAGAGCACGATCGGCTTGGCGGTGGCATCGGCGATCGCGCTGTAATGGCGGAACAGGCCTTCCTGGCTCGGCTTGTTGTAGTAGGGCGCGACGACGAGCATGGCGTCGGCGCCGGCGGCCTCGGCCTTCCTGGTGAGTTCGACGGCCTCGCGGGTGCTGTTCGAACCGGTGCCGGCGAGCACGGGCACGCGGCCGGCGGAGCGGGCGACGACGCGGCGCACGACCTCGATGTGTTCGTCGTAGTCGAGCGTGGGCGACTCGCCGGTGGTTCCCACAGGCACGAGTCCTTTGATTCCGCCGGCGATCTGGGCGTCCACGAGGCGATCGAGATCGTCGTAGGCGATTTGCCCGTTACGGAACGGTGTCACGAGGGCGGTGATGGCGCCGGTGAACTCGCGCGGATTGCTCATGCTAAGGGATTTAATTGCGGGTTTACGAAACGAGACCTTGTCGAGAAATGCTGCGGCCAATAGGAAAAATCCATCCCATTTTCCCCAACGGAGCGTTTCCGGGTGGAAACAAGTCCCAGCCTAAATGCACACCCAGATTTTCAACGAGTTGCTCAAGCTCGGCGTCGAGACCGGAGCGAGCGATTGCATCATCAAAACGAACAAGGTCGGGTACCTGCGCATCAGCGGCCGGCTCAAGCCCGTGGATATGGAGCCGATCCCGCGGCACATCATCCAGGCGTTCGTGGACGAGTACGTGCCGTTCGTTTTCAAGCCGCAGTGGGACACCGACGGCCAGATCGACTTCGCCTACACGGCCGAGAACATCGGGCGCTTCCGCGTCAACGCCTTCCAGCAGCGCGGCTCGATCTCGATCGTCTTCCGCCACATCAAGAGCCACATCCCGACGTTCGCCGATCTGAACCTGCAGCCCGATCGTTTGATCAAGCTCGCGCAGGTGAAGGACGGCCTCGTGCTCGTCTGCGGTCCGACCGGCTCGGGCAAGAGCTCGACCATGGCGTCGATGCTCAACTGGATTAACCAGAACCTCGAGCGGCACATCGTCACGATGGAGGACCCGATCGAGTTCACGTTCCAGGACGGCAAATCGATCTTCAACCAACGCGAGATCGGCATCGACACCCCGAGCTTCTCTTTGGCGGTGCGCTCGGTGCTCCGCCAGAACCCCGACATCATCCTCATCGGCGAAATGCGCGATGCGGTGTCGCTCGAGACAGCGCTCTCCGCCGCCGAGACCGGTCACTTGGTGATCACCACGCTGCACTCGGCCAACGTCCAGCAGTCGCTGAACCGCATTTTTGAGTTCTTCCCGCACGAAAGCCACGAGCAGATCCGCCGGCAGCTCTCGGCGGTGGTGAAGGGCGTGGTTTGCCAGAAACTTGTTCCCGCGCTCGAGGGCGGTGGCCGTTACGCCGCGCAAGAAGTGCTCATGGTCGATTCGACGGCGCGAAATCTGATCCTCGAGGGCCATTTCGACAAAGTGCAGGCGCTCCTCGAAGCGACGACGGAAAGCAATTCGGTTTCCTTCAACAAGGACCTCTACCGCCTCATCAAGGAGGGCAAGATCGCCCGCAGCGACGGCCTCCGCGTGTCGCCGAACCCGCAGGCGTTGGAGATGAACCTGAAGGGTATCTTCATCCGGACGTAACGCATCGCTCGTCCGCGCCGGCCGCCCTGTCGCGCCGGTTTTCCGCGTTTGCCCGCCGCGCGCCACGAGTGCGCCGGGGGCAAGTGCGGGCCGCGGTGTTATGCCGCCGTCCCTCGCCGCATCCGCCCCTTGAAGTTCGGACTTGGTTTTTGGGAGGGGCGCCCTTTCCTCAACCGCTCAAACATGTCACTCGCCCTCATTTTCTCCGGTCAAGGAGCTCAGAAGGTCGGCATGGGCAAAAGCCTCGCCGACAATTCCGCCACGGCCGCGCGGATCTACAGCCGCGCCAACGAGGTGCTCGGCTGGGACTTGGCCAAGATGTGCTTTGAAGGTCCCGACGAGCTGCTCGTCCCGACCCGCGTGTGCCAGCCGGCGCTCTTCGTGCACGGCTACACCCTCTATTCGCTCCTGCAGGAGCAGGGCCGCTTGGGCAACTTGTCCACGGTCGCCGGTCTGAGCCTCGGCGAAGTCACCGCGCTGACCGTCGCCGGCGTGTTCGATTTCGACACCGGCCTGCGCGTCGTCGCCGAGCGCGGCCGCCTCATGCAGGTCGCCTGCGAAGCCACCCGCGGTGGCATGGCCAGCATCATCGGTGAAGAGCTCGCGAAGATCAACGAGCTCTGTCTGGAGTTCGACATCGAGGTCGCAAACCTCAACTGCCCCGGCCAAGTCGTCGTCTCCGGCGAGAAGACCAAGGTCGACGCCTGCGTCACCGCCGCCAAGGAGCGCGGCATGAAAAAGGTGATCCCGCTCAACGTCGCCGGCGCCTATCACAGCCGCCTCATGGAGCCGGCCCGCGCCGAGTTCGCGAAGTTTCTCCAGACCGTCCAGTTCAACGCCCCGAAGCTCAAGGTGCTCACCAACGTCACCGGCAAGCAGGTCTCCAATCCCGACGAGATCCGCGAGATGCTCATCAAACAGGTCGTCTCCTCGGTGCGTTGGGAGGACTGCATGCGCAGCGCGGCGGGGCTCGGTGTGGTGGAGTTCTGGGAGTGCGGCCCCGGCGCCGTGCTCGTCGGCCTCGCGCGGCGGATCAACAAGGAGTGGCCCGCCAAAACCTTCAACGAATTCGCCGACCTGTCTGCGGTCTGACGCCCGCCGCCACCGCCCAGCATGGACGTCTCGCTCAAGCGCAATTTCTGCATCATCGCCCACGTCGACCACGGGAAGACGACGCTTTCCGACCGGCTGCTCGAGTACACCAGCACCGTTTCGAAACGCGTGTTGCAGGCTCAGCATCTCGACTCGATGGACCTCGAACGCGAACGAGGCATCACCATCAAGTCGCATCCGGTCACGATGCAGTACACGGCCAAGGATGGTAAGACCTACCAGCTCGGCCTAATGGACACGCCGGGCCACGTGGACTTCAACTACGAGGTCTCGCGCAGTCTCGCCGCTTGCGAGGGCGCCGCGCTCCTGATCGACGCCTCCCAAGGCGTCGAGGCGCAGACGGTCGCCAACGCCCACTTGGCGTTCGGACAGAACCTCAAGGTCGTGCCGGTCATCAACAAGATCGACCTGCCCAGCGCCAACCTCGAGCTCTGCCTGCGCCAGATGGAGGACATCCTCACCATCTCGCACGACGAGGCCATCCTCGCCAGCGGCAAGTCCGGTATCGGCATCGAGGACATCCTCGAGGCGGTCGTCGCCCGCGTGCCGCCGCCGCGTTGGACGGATTATCCGGCCACGCGCATCCTGGTCTTCGATTCGCTCTACGACACCTACCGCGGCGTCATTGCGTACGTGCGCGTGTTCTCGGGTTCGATCAAGGCCGGCGATTTCGGCCTGCTCATGTCGAACAACACCAAGTTCGAGGTGAAGGAGGTCGGCACGTTCACGCCCAAGATGGAAGTGTGCGACATCCTCGAGGCGGGCGATGTCGGCTACATCGTCGGCAATATCAAGACCGTCTCCGATATCCGCACGGGCGACACGATCACGTTGGCGAGCAAGCCCGCCACGCAGATGCTCCCCGGCTACAAGGAAGTGCGGCCGATGGTGTTCAGCGGCATCTATCCGATCGACACCTCCGACTTCGAGAAACTGCGCACCGCGCTCGGCAAACTGCAGCTCAACGACTCCGCCTTCCAATACCAGGCGGAGAGCTCGGTCGCCCTCGGTTTCGGCTTCCGCTGCGGTTTCCTCGGGCTGCTCCACATGGAGATCATTCTCGAGCGCATCCGCCGCGAGTACGACGTCGACATCATCTCCACGTACCCGAGCGTCATCTACAAGATCCGGGTCGAGGGCGCCACGGAGGCCGTCGAGATCGACAACCCCGTGCAGATGCCCGACGTGTCCAGCATCGCTGAGATCCTGGAGCCCACGATCAAGGCCACGATCCACATCCCGAACTGGGCGCTCGGCGACGTGCTCGGCATCGTGCAGGACAAACGCGGCACCTGCGACCACACCGACACGCTCGACGACACCCGCGTGATGCTCACCTGCACGCTTCCTCTCAACGAGATCCTCGTCGATTTCCACGACCGGCTGAAGAGCGTCACCCGCGGCTACGGCTCGATGGACTACGAGCTCAGCGGCTACGTCGCCTCCGACCTCGTGAAGCTCGACATCCTCGTCAACGCCGAGCCGGTCGACGCGTTTTCCTCGATCTGCCATCGCACGAAAGCCGAGGGCAAGGGCCGCGCGCTCTGCGAGAAGCTCAAGGAGATCATCCCGCCGCAGATGTTCCAGATCGCCGTGCAGGCCGCCATCGGCGGCAAGATCATCGCCCGCGAATCCGTGCGCGCTATGCGCAAGGACGTGACGGCGAAGTGCTACGGCGGCGACATCTCGCGCAAGCGCAAGCTCCTCGAGAAGCAGAAGGAGGGTAAGAAGAAGATGAAGCAGATCGGCTCCGTCTCGATCCCGCCCGAAGCCTTCATCCAGGTGCTCAAGACCAGCTAGCCCGCAGCCTCCCAAAACGGACGAACCCGCCATGTTCAGCTTCCTCATGACCCAGGCCGCCCGCGCGCGGCGCGATGCGAAGAACTGGCTCGAGGTTGCCGAAAAGGTCTACCACTACCGCCGTGATCAGCTCTCCGACGCCGAACTCGGCGAGCTCAACCAGCGGCGCGAAGAGCTCAAGGCACGCATCAAGGCCAAGGCCGACGCCGCCCAGCTCAAGCTCGCCGTCGAGGCGCTCGAGGGGACGCTCCACCGCACCGGCGGCCGTGTGTACCCGAAGGGCGGACTCGCCGACAACGTCGAGTTCTTCCTCGCCGCCGCGATCGTGATCCTCGGCATCCGCGCGTTCTTCGTGCAGCCGTTCAAGATCCCGACGAACTCGATGTGGCCGACCTATTTCGGGATGAAGCACGAGGTCTTCCTCGACCCGAAGGACGCCCCCGGCCCGGTCGCGCAACTCTTCCGTCTCGCCGCCTTCGGCGCCACGCGCCGCGAGATCGTAGCCCCGGTGAGCGGGGAGCTGAAGATACCGGTCGTGCCGAACCGCGAAGACCGCATCGCTGTGCCCGGGGCGCGCTTGGTTCCCGGTCGGAAATGGCTCGTCGTTCCCACGCAGGTCAAAGAGTACACGCTCTACGTCGGCGATTCGCCGGTCTCGTTGCGCGTACCGGCCGACTTCGATTTCGACACGCTCGTGATGGAGACCTTTCTCGGCGGAAAGCTCGAGGGGAAGGATGCCTTTGCCGCCTTGCAGCGCACCGGGAAGATCGAGGAGGCCTTCATCGATGTGACGGATGCGACCGGCCGGCGTCGCGCCGTCCGCGTCCCGGTGTTGAAGACCGGCCGTCGCTCCGATCGCGGGCAAATCGCATTCAGCTTCGACGTGCTTACCGGCGATCAGCTTTTCGTCGATCGTTTCAGCAACAACTTCTTTCAGCCGAAAGTGGGCGAGGGCTTCGTCTTTCGCACCGGCAACATCAAGGGCATCGGCCAGGACCAGTACTACATCAAGCGCCTCGTCGGCCGGCCCGGTGACACGCTCGAAATCAAAGAGCCCGTGCTCTACCGCAACGGCGAGCCGATCGACGGCGCGGAAGCGTTCAACCTGAACGCCAATCAGGTCGGGCTGTATCGGGGTTACCAAACCGGCGGACTCCTCGCGGCCGGGCGCACGCTCACCGTCGACGACAACCACTTTTTCGCCCTCGGCGACAACTCCTACAACAGCCTCGACGGCCGCTATTGGGGCTTCGTGCCGGCGAAGGATGCCATCGGTCGTCCGTTGTTCATCTATTATCCGTTCACGAAGCGTTGGGGCCCGGCGCGGTAGTAGCCGGATGTAGCCGACCGCGCCGATCCCTCGGCCGTCTATCACGCCTGCAGTCGGGTCGCAGCTCATCTGCGACGTTCTGCGTCTCGGACCACGCCGCCGAATTTGGGTGGCATGCGAGAGCGTTGCCCGCGTCTCCAACGGTTCGGCTGTAGGCCACCTCGGGTGAGATAGCGCCACAAGAACTGCGAAGTTGTCGACCTAGGCCGCGAGACTTCCCTCCAGCCGCCCCCTCGCGATCGGGTGACGAGATCGTAGCGGTACTATCTTATTGTTTAACCGCCAGAAATCGCCATTCCCGACAGCATGCTATCGCTTAACACGCCAAGCGAAATCGCCCGAACGCTCGCTCAGCGAGCGCGGGAGCATCGGCTCCAACGCGGCTGGAGTCAGGCGGAACTCGCGCGCCGCGCCGGTGTGAAGCTGCCGACGTACGTCCTCTTCGAGCGCACCGGCCGAATGTCGTTGGTGCGGTTCATCGCGATCCTGGATGTGCTTGGGCTCAGCTCTGAAATCGAGGCCGTCGGCAAATCGGCGCTGCCGGCCGGAGCCTCGCTCGCCGAGCTCGCGAAGCCGCTGCCGAAGCGGGGGAGGACACGCCGATGAACAAGCTCGACGTCTTCTACCGCGACCAGCTGGTCGGCACCTTGGCGGTCGCGCGCGGCGGCATCTTGTTCGAATACGCCGCGTCGTTCCTGAGCTCGGGTCACGAGCTCTCGCCGCTGGCGCTGCCGCTGGGTCCCGGGGTGCGATCGCGCGACGGCTCGCCGACGATGCGCCTGCCGGGCCTGTTCGAGGACTCGTTGCCGGATTCGTGGGGCACGCGCGTGATGGACGACTTCTTCCGCCAACGCGGGATTCCCGCGCACACCGTGGATCCGTTGATGCGGCTGTCGTTCATCGGGCGGCGCGGGTTCGGCGCGTTGAGCTACGCGCCCACCTCGGGTATCGAGGCGGCACGCGGCACGCTCGACACGATCTATGCGGCCTCGGCGCAACTCGAGGAAGGCGCGCGCGCGGATCTTGCGTTGTTGGCGGATGTCGGCACCTCGCCGGGCGGCGCGCGTCCGAAGGCGGCGCTGTGGTTCGATCACGCGTTGCACTCGCTCGCGCACGATTTCGACCGCGAACACCCGAACGCGTGGCTCGTGAAGTTCGACACCTCGGCGGAGCGGAACCTCGGCCGGCTCGAGTACGCGTACTCGTTGCTTGTGCGTGCCGCCGGCATCGAGATTCCGGAGACGCGGCTGCTCGAGACGGCGCACGCCGCCGGCCCCCGCGCGCATTTCGCGGTGCGGCGCTTCGACCGCGCCGGCGCGGAGCGCATCCATTACCACAGCCTGGCGGGGCTTTGTCAGATGCTCGGCAGCGATCTCGATTACCAGATTCTGCTACGTGTCACGCGGCGGATCACGCGGGACCATGCCGAGGTGTTGAAAGCGTATCGGCGTGCGGTCTTCAACGTGCTTGCTAGCAACCGCGACGACCACGGCAAGAACCACGGTTTCCTCTACGACGGTCGCGATTGGCGCCTGAGTCCGGCCTTCGACGTTACCTTTGTCGGCGCCGGCCAACTGCGCGAGCGCGGGATGGCGGTGATGGGGGAGCGAAGCCGTGTCGGTCTTCGCCAACTGGATTCGCTCGCCGAAGCCGAGGGGATCGACCGCCGGGATCGCCGAGCGATCCTCGACGAGGTGCGGGCCGCGATCGCGCGCTGGTCCGAGTTCGCTGTGCGCGCCGGTCTGGCGGCGCGCGACACCCGCGAAGTCGAAGAGGCGCTGGTCGCGCTCGGAGCCGCCTAGACCGGGTGGCGTGGATCGCGATTTGGAGCCCTTGCTGGAGCGTTCCGCGCCTCGTATCACGAACCGTGAAAGTGGCGGAGAGGGCGGGATTCGAAATCGCCATTGTCTCCTATGAGTGAAGACATTCAGAGGAGGGCGTTATGCAAGGAGCGGCAGGAGAAAGCACGTTCTGGCGTGAAATCTGTCGGGAATTGTCGGGAGTGCGGCGAGCCCGCCCCGGTGGGGACTTCTGTCGCCGTCCGTGCGTTACAAACCGCATTGCGTCGGAGCGTTAGCTAGGATTCTATGCTCCTAGTTGCGGACGGACCGGGCCGAGAGCGGGCCGCCGAACTGCGCACCGTTCTTCCGCAGCTTTTTGAGCCAATCGGAAATCTCGGCGTGCGTGACCTCCCCAATGGGACGCTCTCCAAAGGCGGCTTCAAACTTCGCCCCGCGCACCTTGAAGTCGTGTAGGGTCGATTGATCGAGCGTCCCGGCCTCTTGGCGATCCTGCTTGCTGGCAGCCAGCTCGGCCACGACCTCGGAGACGGTCTTGCGGCCACCCGTGGGGCAGAGGGCGCGGAGGCCGGCCTTGACGCATTCGAGGAAGTCCACGGGCACGCCGGCCGTGCGGTTGTGCTCCTCTACGATGCTCCAAGCAACGGCGGCCTTCTTTTGCGCCTCGGCCGGTATCTTGGCGAACTCGGTGCCGTGCTTGCGGAGGGCTAGGAACCGGTCCTCGGCGAGCCTCTCGGCCGCGCGCTTGGTGCTCCGTTGGAGCTTCTCCGGCGTGGGGCGGGCGAGGAGTTCGGCGGGAATCCGGATTTGGTAGCTGACGCCGTAGGCTTGGCCGCCGCTGCGGTTCGGGATTTCAGAAATCCGAATGCCGCTCCCTTTGGGGTGCTCCCATGTCGGGAACTTGGGCTGGCGCTTGGATGCCTTCTCCTTGGCTGGGGTGCTCACCTGCATGGAGGCGTCACAACCGCCGAACCGGCGAGACTCAAGCCGAATTTGTCGGGAATCTGTCGGGAGTCGGGCCTTTTTAGGCCCTCTGTAGAGTGGCGGAGAGGGTGGGATTCGAACCCACGTTAGGGTATGAGCCTAAACCGCATTTCGAGTGCGGCGCGTTCAACCACTCTGCCACCTCTCCGTGTGCGAGCGCGGGAAGTTGGGGAATGCCTCGCGAAAACGAAAGCAGAAAGTTTCCGCAAAGGCTCTCTGGGCTGCGGACGTCCGCCGCCGGCGTGCGCGAGTGTCGGGAATCTTTCGGGAGGCCTGTGCGTTCGCCGGCACTCACTTCTTTACTCCGGCGAGCCGGCGGGCCGAGACGAGGTGTTGCCGAATCGCCTTGAGGAGCTGGAGTTCGCGGGCGGACGGCTGAAGCGGGCGCGGGCCGATGCGGGTGCCGACCATGAGGGCGACAGCGCCGGTCTCGTTGAGCAGGGGCAGTAGGATGAAGCCGCTGATGGCGCCGGCGGTGAGGAGCCACTCCGGCAGAAACGGGCGGATCTTCGGGTCCGAGGTGTCACGGATCAGCACGTCTTCGCGTCGGGTGAGGCAGATGCTGAAAACGTCGCGGCGTTCGGTGCTGATGACCGGCCGACCGCGCACGAGGTCGAGCAGCACGCCGATACCGCTGCGCGCGGCGTACGTGCGGCCATCGGGTTCGCGTTGGAACAGCACGCAGTCCTGGAGCGCGAGGGCGCGCCGGGTGGCTGCGATCGCCACGGATTCTGTCGCCGGAAGGTCGATATTCGTGGCGGAGGTGAGCTCGGTGAGCTGGATGAGGCACTCGGTGAGGATCGCGACCCCGTCGGATGTGGGGGGGGGGGGGG
>DATGXA010000123.1:0-5739 GCA_035299125.1 Opitutaceae bacterium | reverse complement strand
GTGGCGCGGGCCACTGATGGGTCGCACTGTCCGGTCTCCGTCGACCTGATCGGCGATTGTCTCCGCGCGCGGCGATCGACAAGAGTGCCGGATATCCCATGAAGAAAGAAGCCGTCCTCGCCAAACTGAAGACCGAGAAGGTCGTCGCGATCATCCGCACCGACAGCGCCGATGGCCTGCTCGATTGCGCCAAAGCGCTCGCTGCCGGCGGTCTGACCGCCATCGAACTCACGATGACGACGCCTGGCGCGATCCGCATGCTCGAGCGCGCGAGCGCGGAAATGCCGGAGTTTCTCTTCGGACTCGGCACGGTGCTCGACGCGGAGACGGCGCGGATGGGCATCCTCGCGGGCGCGAAGTTCGTCGTCACCCCGGCGCTCAAGCCCGAGGTGATCACGTGCTGCCACCGCTACTCGATTCCGGTGTTCCCCGGCGCGCTCACGCCGACGGAGATCATCACGGCATGGGAAGCCGGCGCGGATGCGGTGAAAGTTTTCCCGGCGGAATTCTTCGGACCGAACTACATCAAATCCGTGAAGGCGCCGTTCCCGCAGATCGAGTTCGTGCCGACCGGCGGCGTGACGCCCGAGACGATCGGCGCGTTTCTCAAGGCTGGCGCGATGGCGACCGCGGCCGGTTCGGCGCTCGTCGACCAGAAGATGCTCAAAGAGAAGAACTGGGCGGCGATCACGGCCCGCGCGGCGCAGTTCGTGGAAGCGGTCAAGGCTGCGAGCGTGAAGTAAACGCCGCGCGCGCTCCCATTTGCCCCGGCCCGCGGACATCGTTTCCGCGGGCTTTTTCGTGTGAACGTGCGGCGCAGGCTCGGCGCCGATCAGTTACGCCGTGCGGCGAGCAGTTTGGCGATGAGCTCGAGCAATTTCTCGGTGCGGTACGGTTTCGCGAGAACATGGGCGCCCGCGGGAATGCTCTCGTGCTGCTCCACGGAATCGGCGGCGTAACCGCTGGCGAATACCACCGGCACATCGGGACGCACTGCGCGGCAGCGGTCGGCCGCCTCGAAACCGCTTAGGCGCGGCATCATGACGTCGAAGAACAACAGGTCGATGCTGTCGGCATGGCGTTCGAAATGTTCGACGGCCTCGATACCGTCGCCGACCGGATGGACGGTGTAGCCGGCGTGTTTCAACGCGGCGACGGCCACGCGGCGGATCGGCGCGTTGTCTTCGGCGAGGAGGATCGTGCCGCTGAGCGGCACGGCGGGGCGCAGAGCGGTCTCGGCGGCAGTGGGCGCGGGTTGCGATTCGGTCTGCAACGGCAGGTGAATTGTGAAAGTGGCGCCCTCGCCGGGGCGGCTGGAGACCTCGATGGAGCCGCCGTGCTGGTGCACGATGCCGTAGACGACCGCGAGACCGAGCCCCGTGCCTTTGTCGCGTGATTTGGTGGTGAAGAACGGATCGAAGATCCGGTCGCGCGTGGCTTCGTCCATGCCGTGTCCGGTATCCGCGACTCGGAGCTCAGCGAGCGGGTCTTCGGTTGGGCGTCCGAGTTTGCCGGCTCTCGCGGAATCGACGACCGTCGCGAGGCTGAGCGTGAGCTCGCCGCCGCGCGGCATGGCATCGCGGGCATTGAGGCAGAGGTTGAGCAGCACCTGCTCGAGCTGCCCGCGATCCGCCAACACGGTGAGCGGGCGGGCGGCGGGCTTGACCTCGATTCGGATGTTTTCCGGCAACACGCGGCGGAGCATCCTGATGTGGTCGGCCACGAAGGTGTTCAGGTCGGTGTGCTCGCGGGCGAGCGCCTGCCGGCGACTGAAGGCCAGCAGCTGGCGCGTCATCTGGGAGGCGCGCTGGACGGATCTGGCGATCTCGCGGAGGCACTCGTGTTGTTCCTGCGGCGACACGCCCTCCGTCTCGGCGAACTGGGCGTTGCCGCCGATGACCTGAAGGAGGTTGTTGAAATCGTGCGCGATGCCGCCGGCGAGCAGACCCACGGCCTCGAGCTTTTGGGAATGACGGAGCTGCTCCTCGAGCGCGGCCTGGCGTTCATTGGCGGCGCGGAGGTCGGTGACATCGCGGATGAACGAAAGGAGCGCGGGCCGGCCGTCCCACTCGATGGAGGTGACGTTCGACTGCACCCACCGGCACGAGCCGTCGCGGCGCACGAGCTGCCAGCCTGGATGCAGGGGCGGGTGTTCGCCGCGGAGCGCCGCGATGCTGCGCGCATTCAACTCCTCGCGATAAGCGGGCGCGATGTAGTTTTCCCACACCGAGCTGTCGACGAGCGGTTCGTCCCGTTCATGGCCGAGCAGGAGGTGGGCGGCGGGGTTGGCGAAACGGATGACGCAATCCTGGTGGACGATGATCCCGACCAGCGCGGCTTCGATGAGCGTGCGGTAGCGCATCTGACTGCGGGCGAGGGCGGCGGCGGCCTGCGTGCGTTCGGTCACGTCGTGGAAGACGCCGAGGATAGTGTCGCCGTGTTCGCCGGTGGCGGGCTCGAGGAGAAGCCGCGCCTCGAAGTTGCGCGGGCCCGCCGGAGTGGCGTAGGAGAACTCGAACGTGACGGGTTTCCGGGTCGCGACGGTTTCGGCGATGAACCTCCTCCAGACTTCCACCCGCTCGGGCGGATGGCCGACCTCCTCCAACGTGCGACCGAGCACGGCGGCGGCCGCCATGCCGGTGGCGCGTTCGTGCGCCGGGTTGGCGAAGAGGTAGCGGCCGGTGCAATCGAGGCGCACGATCACATCGAGTGTATTCTCGGCGAGGGTGCGCAACTGCTGTTCGCCCTCGGCGAGGGCGCGGATCGCCTTCTCGCGGGCGGCGATGCCTTCGCGGAGAGAATTGCGCGTCTCCACGACCGTCTCGGAGAGCAGCGCGAGTTCGGCGACGGGAGCGACCACGGGCGGGGCGGGTTCAAGATCGAGCGCAGCGATGCGTCGCGCCTGCTCGGCGAGCGTGGCGAGCGGGGTCGAGAGTCGCCGTGCGAGCAACACGGCGGCGCCGGAGGCGATGAGCAAGGCGATCGCCCCGACCATCAGGATCATCCGTTGATGGGCTTGTGCGGCGGGCACGAGGTCGGTTTCGGGGAGGAGCACCGCGATCCAGAGGAGTCGTCCGGAGCCGATGTTGAACGGTACGAAACCTGCCCACCAGGTTTCGCCTCCAAACCGGACCTGGAACTGACTCGTGGTGCGCGCGTGGGCCTCGCGCCAGACCGCGGCGGCGTGTGTTGCCAACGGGAAGCCGGCCTCGGCGAGCGGCTGCATGATCGCGGCGGTGGCGCGCGTGGCGTCCGCGGGGGCCTCTTCCTGGGGCGGGCCGAGCAGGCGGTCGTCCTCGGTGAGGATGAGCAGCTGTCCGTGCGCGGTGGGGCGGGCGGAGCGGGTGAACGTGGCGATCTCGTCGAGCAGGAGGTCGTAGGCGACGATGAGGAGGCGGCCGTCCGGATCGCGCGCGGCGACGGAGGCCGAGATGCCCGGCTTGCGGGTGGTAAAGAGCGGATACACCTCGGTCCAGGCGATCAGGTCGGCGCCCGCGAGGTGGGCCTCGTCGAGCGGCATGTCGGCGAAACGCGCCAGCGCCGCGCGGTGCCAAGGCCGCAGGCGGCCGTCGTAGCCGGGCAACGGGAGTTCCCAGGACATCAGCGGTGTGCGGCCGACCTCGTCCCACAGCGTCCAGCGGCTGGTCTCGCCCCACTCGGCGGGACGGAAATCACGGGTGAAGAACTGCAGCGCGCGCCCTTCCGGTGCCGCGGGCAGCGAGGCGGCGATCGGTGCCAGCACGGGCGAGTTGCGGACCGCCGGTGTGTAGCGCATCACGAGGAATTGGCTACCGGAGAGATCGCCGACCATCAGCGAGTCGACGTGTTGGAGCGAGAAGAGGTTCGTGTAGAGCCGATCCTTCAGGTGTGCGGGATCACGCGTGGAGTAGCGGCCGATGCGGATCGAGGCGTAATCCTCGGTCACCTTCTGCCGGATCGGGTCGAAGACCCGATGCAGCCGGCTGTCGGTCTCGCGTTGCACGCTGCGCATGAGCAGGTCGGCCTGTTTTTGGGCGAGTACGCGAGTGCCGGCGTACGAGGCGATCAGCAGCGTGGCGGTGACGGCGAGTAGCAGGAACGCAAACGCGATCCAGAGCGCCTGCCGCATGGTCAGGCGCGGCCGAAGGGGGGGGGCTGCGGTCGGGGATGTCGCGGGTTTCACTCGCGTGCGATTATTGCGGCCGCAAACGCCGCCGGAGGCAACGCGTTTCCCGGCACCGGCTGGCGACGCCTGAAAACAGCTCGGCCGTCACGGGGGTCCATGACGGCCGCAAGGTCTCGCATAGGGGATATGGAACCTCTGGAAAGGGAAGTCGCGGCGCTCGCCGATCGAGTGCGCGCCGCCGAGCGCGAGGCGCTCAGGCGGTTGCGATGAACCCGGCGGTGCGAGGCGATGTCAACGCGCCCGCGGCATCGACGGACGAGACCACGTTTGGTCAATGCATTGTGCCGCGCCGCTCGTTTGGCGGGGCGTCCGAAGGCGCGTCGCGGGCGCTCAATACCAGCCCGCGACGAAACCCGCGGCGGCCTTGGCGGCGAACACACCGAGGTTTTTCGTCAGGTGGGCGACGATGCAGGGCAGGAGCGAGTGCGTGGGGTTGGACGCGGCGAAACGCAGCGCGTAGAACCAGAGCGAGCCGGCGAAGATCATCACGGTGCTGAACAGAGCCTTCAGCGTGAAGGCGAACTCGAGGCGCCCGTCCGTCCAACTCCAGAGAAACGGGTGCGCCAGCGCAAAGACGACCGAGAAGCCGACGATGCTGCCCCAGAGCGCGGCGCGGCCGCGGTTCGTGACGACGAGGAAACCGCGGAAGGCGAGCTCTTCGGTGAACGCCGCGGCAAACGTGTAGAGGCTCCAGAGCACGGTCACCGTCTTCTGCTGCGCGGTGAGCCCGAGCGCGTGCTCGCCGAGGATTTCTAGGCCGAGCAACACCGCGGAGCCGAGCACGGCGAGGAGGAGCCCCCGTCGTGGGCAGGGCGTGGCGCCGGGAAAGGCGCGCGGATTCGGGCGGCCGGCGCGGGCGGCTCGCAGATCGCTCCACCAGAGATGGAAAAGCGCCGCGGAAAGCACGATCATCACGATCAACAGGAGGGGGTTCTCGCTCATCGGTGAGTCGGGCTGAGATATTGGTTAGCCATTTCGGACGCCGGTCTCATGGTAGCGAGCATGTCGGCCTTGGAACCGTCGAGCCAAATCCCGCTTCGTGACCGCGACTTCACCGCGGTGCTGCAACTGCTGCAGCCGGGCATGCGCGCGTTGGATGTGGTTCTGCGCGAGCAGGTGGCGCATTTCGAGCCGGAGGTGCGGGAGCTCGCCGCCTACTGCCTCGAGTCGACGGGCAAACGCCTGCGGCCGCTCCTGGTTTTCCTCGCTGGCTGGAGCGGCGACGGCGAACCGGATCCATTGCTCGTGCGCGCCGCGGCGGTCGTCGAGATGACGCATCTCGCGACGCTCGTGCACGACGACATCATGGACCATGCGATGCTTCGGCGCGGGCGCGCGACGGTGTCGGCGAAAGACGGTCCGGCGGTCGCGGTGTTGCTCGGCGATGCGTTGTTCGCGCAATCGGTCTGGCTCTCGACCCAGTTTCCCACGACCGAGGTCTGCCGCAGTGTGTCGGTGGCGACGCGCCAAGTCTGTACGGGCGAAATCGTGCAGACGCTCGGCGGCGCGACCGCCGCGCCGTCGCGCGAGCGGTATCGGCGGATCATCGACCTGAAGACGGCGGAGCTCTTCCA
>DATGXA010000122.1:0-2257 GCA_035299125.1 Opitutaceae bacterium | reverse complement strand
CTGGTTTCTCCCGCCCGGCTTCCTCTGCCCGCCGATTCCCGGCCGTGCCGACTACATCCACCACGCCGCCGATCTGCTAGCCTCGACCAACAACGGCGTCGTTCCGCGCGGCTCCGAAATCTCCGCGCTCGATCTCGGCACCGGCGCCAACCTCATCTATCCCATCCTCGGCCGCGCCGAGTACGGCTGGCGCTTCGTCGCCTCCGACATCGACCCCGCCGCGCTGCGCAACGCCGAGCGCCTCCTCGCCGCCAACCGCCTCCTCGCCGGCCGCGTCGAGCTGCGCCGCCAAACCGATCGCGCCGCGCTCCTCCGCGGCGTCATCAGCCCCGGCGAACGCTTCGACCTCACGCTCTGCAACCCGCCGTTCCACGCCTCCGCCACCGCAGCGGCCGCCGGCTCCGCGCGCAAGACTCGCAACCTCGGCGCCGCCCGCTCCGACGAGCGCCGCGCGCCGCTCAACTTCGGCGGCCGGCCCGCCGAGCTCTGGTGCCCTGGTGGCGAAGTCGGTTTCCTCTCGCGCCTGATCGCCGAAAGCGCCGAGTTCCGCTCGCAGGTCCGCTGGTTCACGTCACTCGTTTCCAGCCGCGACTCGCTCCCGCCGCTTCGTCGCGCGCTCGCCGCCGTCCACCCCGCCGAGATCCGCGTCGTCGATATGGCGCAGGGCCAGAAACGCAGCCGCCTGCTCGCGTGGACGTTTTCCGCTCGGGTCCCGTCGTAGCAAAACCCGCCAAGGGTTTCGCCGCCCCGCGCAGCGGAAACTCGGTATTGGCGACAGTTGGCGTCCATTGGCGGCTCCCCCTTCCGGTTCCGTTCCCCGCACCGGCCCTTGCCGCCTCTTTCTCGATTAACGCATTCGCCCCTCGGCCACGCCGAATTCCCCTCGCCGCCGCCGGCGCGCCGTCTTGGGATTTCGTCGTCGCCCCATCTCGGCGCGTCGCACTTCCGCCCCATGCAAACTCCCGCGATCGTATTCACCGCCCCAGGCCACGTCGTGCTCGGCTCGACCGAGCTCAACCCCGCCCAGCTCCGCCCCGACCAGGTGTTGCTCGACACCGAGACCTCCGTCGTGAGCCCCGGCACCGAGCTCGCCATCCTCCGCGGCACCGAGTCCTGGGCGCCGTTGCCCTATGTTCCTGGTTACGGCTCCGTCGGCCGCGTGCGCGCCATCGGCGCCGCGGTGGCCAACGTGAAGATCGGCGACCGCGTTTTCACCCACGGTCGTCACGTCGCGCAGGATTTCTCCTCGAACATGATCGTGCCCGTGCCGCCAGAGGTCTCCGCCGCCGAGGCCGCCTGCGCGCGCCTCGCCCAGGTCGCGTTCACCGCCGTGCGCATCGCGCAGGCGCAACTCGGCGACTGGGTCGTCGTCCAGGGCCTCGGCGCGGTGGGCAACTTCGCCGCCCAGCTCTTCGCGCTCGCCGGCTGCGAGGTCGTGGCGACCGATGTCAGCCCCGGCCGCTGCGCGCTCGCCCATGCCTGCGGTATCCGCCATGTCCTGCCGGCCGGCCCCGACTTCCGCGAACGCCTCCGCTCGCTCACCGGCGGCGCACTCCCCCGCACCGTGGTCGACGCCACCGGCGTGCCCGCCGTCGCCGCCGCCGCGATCAACTTCGCCGGTCCGCTCGGCGAGCTCATCCTGCTCGGTTCCCCGCGCGGCACCTGCGAGACCGACATCACTCCGTTCCTCAACGGCTCCCACCTCTGGGGCCACGGCTGCGTCACCGTGAAGGGCGCGCACGAGTGGCGCCTCCCCGTCCGCAAAGACGACAGCGGCCGCCAGCCCCACTCGATGGAGGGCAACCTCGAGGTCATCCTCCGCCTCATGGCACAGAAACGCCTGCAGCTCGCCCCGTTGCTCGCGCACACCGTCGCGCCCGCCGAAGCCCCCGCCATCTACGCCGCGCTCCAGCAGCGCAAGGACGCCGTCCTCACCGCCGTCATCGACTGGACCCGCGCCTGATTCCGGGGCCGACTGGCCCGCCCGAATGTCCACGGCATTGATTGAGCGAACAAGGCAAGCTGCATCTCGCCCATCACCCCTCACCTTCCGCGCCCCTCCGTTCCCATGAAGAAACTCCGCCTCGGCCTCGTCGGCACCGGCTTCATCGCTCCGTTCCACCTCCGCGGCTTCGCGCAGAATCCGCACGCCGCCATCACCGGCATCTGCGCGCTCTCCGATTTCGCCCGCCGCGACCGCCTCGCCGCCGAGTTCGGCCTGCGCGCGTTCGACACCTTCGAGCAACTCGCCGCCGAT
>DATGXA010000121.1:0-7911 GCA_035299125.1 Opitutaceae bacterium | reverse complement strand
ATGCGGTCCACGAGCGTGAGCGCCAGGCGGGGATTGATGTCGAGGATGCCCACGCCCAGGCACCGTGCCGGAATCGCGACCGAGCGCGATCCGGCTGCTCGGGTGCGGCAACGCGAACCCGCCGCCCACCGGCGCGATCACGATGCCGTCGGACGCGCGCAGGCGTTGCGCCACAAGATTGCGGATCGGCGGCGTCGCCCCGGGCAACGCCGCGACGACTTTTTCGCAGACCCGCGGAAAATCCGCGGCGGCCACGTCGCGCCAGATACCACCGGCGCGCAACAGCGCCCCCACCCCGCCACCGGTCGCGACGCCCGACGCCGTCGGCGCCAGGAAGCCAGCCTGCGCGGCGAGTCCGCGCGCGGCGGCCCAATTGGCGACCTGCGTGCGGTCGAACAGCATCCGGTCGCGGTCCGGCGTGAAGGGCAGCCCTTCATCGCGGACCCAGCGCTCCACGACTTCCTCCGCGACGCCGAACGATTCGGCGATCTGGATTATGTTGAGGTACATGGTGGGACGAGACGGGGTTTCTCGAACGCTGCGACACTAGGCGAACGCGCGCCGCGATGTCAGCAGGGAATCCCGCGAATTCGCGGACGCACCGCACGTGCCCTCTCCACCATCCGCGGCCGCTCGCGTGCCACGGGCGCAGCCGGAGCACGACCGCAGCGTCCCTCAACGACGTCCGCCGCGGGCGCGCTTCGGCGCGCTGTAGAGCTTCGCGGGTCTCACGCCGGCGGGAGGTTTGCGATACTCGCCGGACTTGAGCGCCTTGAGTTGGTCGCGCAGCAGCGCCGCGCGCTCGAACTCGAGCGCCTCGGCCGCCTCCTGCATCTCCTCCTCTAGCTCGGCGATCACCGCCGCGACATCGGTGTCCTCGCCGACTGCGGACGCCGGCTCCTCTTCGCGTTTCCCGCTGCCGTCGTACACGGCGAGGCTGCTCTGCGCGGCGCGTTTCACGCTGCGCGGCGTGATCCCATGCGTGGCGTTGTAAGCCATCTGCTTCTCGCGGCGGCGAGCGGTGATCTCGATCGTGCGGCGGATCGATTCCGTCTGCACGTCGGCGTAGAAGATCACGCGGCCCTTCTCGTGGCGCGCCGCGCGACCAGCGGTCTGCACGAGGCTGGTTTCGCTGCGGAGGAAACCCTCCTTGTCGGCATCGAGGATCGCGACGAGCGCGACCTCCGGCAGATCGAGCCCCTCGCGCAGGAGGTTGATGCCGACGAGCACGTCGAAGTTGCCGAGGCGCAGGTTGCGCAGGATCTCGACGCGCTCGATCGCATCGATGTCGGAGTGCAGGTACTCGACGCGGATCTTCGCCTCGCGCAGGTACGACGTGATGTCCTCGGAAAGTCGTTTCGTGAGCGTCGTGACGAGCACGCGTTCGCCGGCGCCGACGGCGGCGCGGATTTCGCCGATGAGGTTTTCGACCTGGCCTTTCGTGGAGCGCAGCTGGATCTCGGGATCGAGCAGGCCGGTCGGCCGGATCACCTGCTCGGCGACGACGGCCGAGCGCTCGAGCTCGTACTTCGCGGGCGTCGCGGACACGAAAACCGTCTGGCCGGTCACGGCGCGGAACTCGTCGAAGTTGAGCGGGCGGTTGTCCAGCGCCGAGGGCAGCCGGAAACCGAAGTTCACCAGCGTCTCCTTCCGCGAGCGGTCGCCGGCGTACATGCCGCCAATCTGCGGCACGGTCACGTGGCTCTCGTCGATGAAGACGAGGAAATCCTTCGGGAAGAAATCGAGCAGGCAGAACGGCCGATCGCCCGGTTTCCGGCCCGACATGTGGCGCGAGTAGTTCTCGATGCCGTTGCAGACGCCCATCTCGCGCAGCAGCTCCAGATCGTACTCGCAGCGCATCTTGATCCGCTGCGCTTCGAGGAGCTGGCCGTTCTTCTCGAAAAACGCCACGCGCTCGTCGAGCTCGGCCCGGATCGAGCCGATTGCCCCCTCGAGCTTGTCCTTCGTGGTGACGTATTGATTCGCCGGGTATAGATCGAAGCGCGGCAGCTTGCGGATGACCGCGCCGGTGAGCGGGTCAAATTCGCTGAGCGCATCGATCTCGTCGCCGAAGAACTCCACGCGCAGCCCGTGCTCGAGGTAGGCCGGCATGACGTCGATCACATCGCCACGCACGCGGAAACGGCCGCGTTGCAGGTCGTAGTCGTTGCGCTCGTAGAGATTCTCGATGAGCCGTTCGAGGAAGGCCTGTCGCGCGAACGGCTTGCCGACCTCGAGCGGGATGCGCAGCTCGGCGAAATCCTCGGGCGAGCCGAGGCCGTAGATGCACGAGACGCTCGCCACCACCAGCACATCGCGCCGGCTCACAAGCGAGCTCGCCGCGGAGATACGCAGCCGCTCGATCTCGTCGTTCCGCGAGGAATCCTTCTCGATGAACGTGTCGCTCGACGGGATGTACGCCTCCGGCTGGTAATAGTCGTAATAGCTGACGAAGTATTCGACGGCGTTCTCCGGGAAGAAATTTTTGAACTCGGAAAACAGCTGCGCCGCCAAGGTCTTGTTGTGCGAGATCACGAGCACCGGCCGGTCGCACTGCGCGATGACGTTCGCCATCGTGAAGGTCTTTCCCGAGCCGGTGACGCCGAGCAGCGTCTGGTCGCGGTGGCCGGCGCGGATTGATTCCACGAGTTTCGCGATCGCCTCGGGCTGGTCGCCCATCGGCGGGTAGTCGGACTTCAGCGTGAACAGCGGCACGCGGAACAGGGAGCGCGCGAAAGCGGAGAACGCCAGACCAGAACGCGCATGAGTGCACCTCCGCCGCCACGCTGGCCAAACTCGACTTTGCCTTTCGCGCGCGAGCCATCGACGCTCTCGCCGCCATGCGCGTCGCCGTCATCGATATCGGCAGCAACACCATCAAACTTCTCGTCGCCGCCCGTTCCGCCGCCGGCGGAATCGAAACGCTGCGCTACGCCGTCGAAGAAGCTCGGATCAGCCGCGGGCTCGGCGGCGAGCGCCCCACCCTTTCGTCCGACAGCATCGCGCGCGGTCTGGCCGCAGTCGAAAACCTCCTCGCCCTCGCCCGCTCGCACGCGCCGGCGCGGATCGCCCTCGTCGCGACCAGTGCGGTGCGCGATGCGGCCAACGGCGCCGACTTCGCCGAGCAGATCCGTCGCGCGACCGGCGAGCCGGTGCGCATTCTCGCCGGCGAGGAGGAGGCGAACTACATCGGCCGCGGACTCGGCGCCGACCCGGCGCTCGCCGGCGCGCGCGATTTCTACCTCTTCGACCTCGGTGGCGGCAGCCTCGAGTGCCTCGAGTTCCGCGAACGCCGCCGCGTGCAAGCCGTGAGCCTGCGGCTCGGCTGTGTGCGGCTGACGGAGCAGTGCATGCGCGATCCCGCGGCGCCGTTCACCGCCGCCGATCGATCGAACGTGGCAGAAGCCGTGCGCCGGGAGTTCGCCGACGACGAGCCCGTGTTCCGTTTCGCCCTGCCACGCCCCGCCGCCGCGGTCGCGACCGGCGGCACCGTGACGACCGTGCGGGCCATGCTCGCCGCCGCGCGCGGCGGGGCGGTCAACGAGCAAGGGACCAGCGTCGGCATCGGCGAGTTGGAAACACTGCTCGCCGGGTCGGCCCCGTTGCCGCTCGCCGCACGCCGGGAGTTGCCCGGCCTGCCCGCCGCCCGCGCGGACGTGTTCCCGACGGCGCTCGCCACCATCATCGAGGTCGCACGCCTCGCAGGCGTGGAGCGTTTCACCCACTCCTTCTACAACCTGCGCTACGGCATCGCCGACGAGCTGCTCGGCACCGCGCCGTAACCGCGCGAGTGATGCTCGCTCTCGTGTTGCGCGCCGCCGACCCAGAGCAGCGCCACAACGAGGACCGCCACCCCGATCGCGACCAATGCCCGCGGCCGTTTCAGGTACGCGAGCAGGGGCCGGAGATTGAGCAGCACGTGCACGAGGCCGGCGACGATGAACAGCCAGCCGAACCACTCGTGCAGCGCCATGATCGGACCGCTCTTCACGTGGAAGAAAAGCAGCACGCCGGTCGTGGCGATGACGAGGAAGGCGATGCCGACGAACGGCGACAGCCAGGTCTTGTCCAGGAGGGTGGATTTCATGGGAGGACCGGCGGTGCCGGCCAACCGCAAGACGTCGACGCCGCCGTTTGGTTACACCCAACGCGCGAGCCGCGATGCGCGGCGCGATTTCCTGCGGTGAATGTTCAGATCTCCCAATTGAGGGCGACCATCGGGCTGCTGTGGCCCGTCGACTCGATCGCCAACAGGCAGATGTCGTCCTCGAACTGTTCGCGGCTGCTGAAACCACGCACGCTGTCGACAACCGAATCGATCAACGCCTCACCCGGCGCCGAGGCGCGCGCGACCGCCACCGCCACGAGTTGTTCGATTCCGAAGAGCTCGCCAGCGGGATTGGCTGCTTCGAGCACGCCGTCCGTGTAGCAGAGGAGCTTGTCACCGGAACGGAAGCTGCGGCTGTCGCAAGTGTACGCGAAGGCGTCGACGAGGCCGGCAGCCGGCTCGGGATTGGGCAACGCGAGCGGCTCGGCCCGGCCGGTCGTGCCGGCGATCAGCAGCGGAGGAGGATGACCGGCATTCGCGAAGGCGAGCGTCTGCCGGGCGGTGTCGATCACGCCGCAGAAGACGGTGGCGAAGACCGGCTGGCCTGTTTGCCGGAAGATCGGGAGAAACCCGCGGTTGATCTCGGCGAGCACGTGCGCGGGATTCTCCGCACGTTCGTCGAGCTCGCCCACCAGTCCGCGGATCAGCGCGGTGAGCAGACCGGCACGCACACCGTGGCCCATCACATCGCAGACGAGCACGACGCAGAGCGTGTCGGAGAGTTGCACGATCTCGAAAAAATCGCCGCCGAGGCTCGCGGCCGGGATATACCGATGCGCGAAACGCAGCGCGCTGGCTTCGGCCGGCGCCCCCCGCGGGAACACGGGATGGCTCTGCGTGAGAAAGACGTTCTGGATCTGGCAGGCCATCCGCAGATCGGCCTCCATCTCGACGGTCCGATCGCGCAGCTCGATCTCCATCCGTTTGCGGTCGGTGATCTCGTGGCTGATGCCGACGATGCCAACGATCTTCCCGCGCTCGTCGTGGAGTGGCACCTTTGTCGTGATCGCCCAACGACGCGTGCCGTCGTTCAGCAGATCGCTGCTCTCGCGGTTGATGATGGCGGGGCCGCCGGCGAGCACGCGATGATCCTCCACCATCGAGCGTTCACCGCGGGCATCGTTGTGGTAGTCGAGGATCGTGTGGCCCAGCGCCGCTTCCTGCGAATCGACGCCGATCATCCGCTGATGCGCGCGGTTGTTGAGGATGTAGCGGCCGCCGCGGTCCTTCACAAAGACGCGACTCGGCAGATGGTCGATGATCGTGCGGAGCAACGTGCGCTCCTGTGTGAGCTTCTCCTCGATCCGGCGCACCTCGGTGTGGTCGCGGGTGATGCCGAACGTGCCGATGATGCGCCCCGATGAATCGCGCCACGGCAGCTTCGTCGCCGACCCCCAGCCAACGGTCCCGTCCTTGAGCTCCAGCCGCTCGATCTGCCGGATCGACGGTTTACCGGTGCGGATGATCTCGAGCTCGGTCTCCCGGGCGAGTTGCGCGTGCGCGGGAGCGAAGAAGTCCGCGTCGGTCTTGCCGACCATCTCCGTCGGCGATTTCGCCCCGAGCCAAGTCGCGTGCGAAGCGTTCACCCGCACGAAACGGCTCTCGAGATCCTTGAAGTAGATTCGGTCCGGAATCGTGTCCATCAACGCGTGCAGAATCTCCGAATCGAGCAACTCGGGCGGAGGAGTATGCGGCGCGTTGGCGGGGCCGGTGGGCATTTGGGGCCGCGACGGTGTCCGATGGCTCCCGGTAGCGCAATCCGTTCCTGCGGGCCGGGGAGGCGCCCGATTGCGGCACTGGGAATGATCCGACCCGGTGTGCGCTACGCACCAGACCCAATCAGCGCACGAGGCGGCGGGCAGCGGCGAGCGTTTCGGCGAAATCCTCCGGCAGCGGCGCGCGCAGATCGAGCGTGGCCCCGGTGATCGGGTGCATGATCGCAAGATGCTCTGCGTGCAGCATCACCCGCGGCACGGCCAACGGAGTGCTGCGCTCGCGGTAGCCGTACACGGCATCTCCAAGCAACGGATGACCCGCGCTGGAGAGGTGCACGCGGATCTGGTGCGTCCGCCCGGTGTAGATCCGGCAGCGCACGAGAGCCGCAAACGGCACCCATGTTTCGACCACGGTCCAATCAGTGCGCGAGGCGCGCCCACCTGCCGTGACCGCTTTCATGCGGTGGCGCTGTGTGGGATGTCGCGCGATCGCTTTCTCGATCCTGCCGGCGGCGGTCTTCGGCACGCCGGCGACGAGCGCAAGGTACTCCTTCACCACATCGCGCCGCGCGAACGCCGCCGCCAGCGCCCGGTGCACGGCATCGTGTTTCGCGACGAGAATCACGCCGGAGGTCTCGCGGTCGAGGCGATGCACGATCCCGGGCCGCTCCACACCTCCGATACCGCTCAACCCGCCGCGGCAGTGCGCGAGGAGCGCGTGCACGAGCGTGTCCTCGCCCGTGCCCGCGCCGGGATGCACGACCATGCCCGCGGCCTTGTTGATCGCGAGGAGGTGCTCGTCCTCGAAGAGCACCGCCAGCGGGATGTCGACTGCGCGCAGTTGGGCGGGCTTCGTTTCCGGCAGGGAGAATGCAATCACATCGCCGGCACTCACGAGGTGCTTCCGCTCGAGCGCACGTCCGCCGTGCAGCACCAGACCGGCGTCAAACGCCCGCTGGAGCGCCGCGCGGCTGTGCTCGGGAAAGTGCGCCGCGAGCACCTTGTCGGCGCGCTCGCGGCGGATTCGCTCGGGAACAATGAACTCGGTCGGCACGGGACGCGCGCAGTTACTTCGTCGGCGTTTTCTGCTGCAGCTGCTGGCGGAGGATCGTCGCAGCGAGAGCCTCGTTCATCGCGGCGTCGCCGCCCCCCTGCACGAGCACGTCGGGCGTGATGCGGATGTTGCCCTCCTGCACGAGGCGGAGGCTCTCGAGCAGCGTCACCCCTTCCTTGCCGATGGCGGAGGCGAGCAGGTCGTAGCTCTGCTTGCGGGCCTCGGCGGTGATGCGGATGCGTTCGCCCTCGCCCTTCGCGGTCTCGATCTGCGCCTTCGCGCGTTCGGCTGCGGTCTTCACGGCAAACTCCGCCTCGACGAGCAGCTTTTGTTGGTCGGCCTCCTCGCGGGAGCGGATGAACTGTTGCCGGGCAACCTCGGCCTGCTGTTGCTGCTGGTAGGTGGCGCGCTGGTTGGCCGCGACTTCCTTGTCGGTCTGCGTGAGCAGGAGCTTCTGGCCGGCCTCGGTCGCATCGAGGCCGATCGCGCCGATGAACGCCCCGAGGAACGTCAGGCGATACGGCTTGAACTCGGTCTCGACGAGCTTGGCGGTCATCGTCTCCACACGGCTGCGACTGGCGACGTACTCGAGCGCGCCGAGGGTCTCGGCGACGTTGCGCAGCGCGGCGCGCGCGGTCGGCAGGACAAGCCGCGCCTCGAGGATCTCGAGTTCGTCGTCCTCTTGCGCGTCCTTCATCACTCGGTCGGGATCGCCGAGAAGCGCGACGAGATACGGCGCATTCTCAGCGGCGACGGAGAGCGAGAGGCGCACATCGACCGGGAAGGTGAAGCCGTCCTTCGAGCGCACGTTGATCGAGTAATCGACACTCTGCTGGCCGGCGCCGCGGCGCCCCTGCGATGCTCCGCTCGTGTGGCCGATGGCCTGGTAGGTATAAACGCGTTGGGTGGTCTTCACCTTGATGACCTGAAACGCCTCGGGATGCAGATTGTAGGCGCCGGGCAGCAGCGGCTGGCGCCAAATCCCGCGGAAGCCCTGCGGCACGATATCAACGCCGTTGACGGGGATCTTCTCG
>DATGXA010000120.1:0-18641 GCA_035299125.1 Opitutaceae bacterium | reverse complement strand
ACCCGATCCGCCCCGAGCCACTCCGCCGCAATATGCGTAACTCGGGCTCAGTTCCCGGCGCGCGGGCTTTCGACCGGCCCGAGATAGCTGGGTCGCACACCAGGTGTTTTCGCCGTGCCGGTGTCGATCACGATCCGCTCGAGCACCACGCCCGGCGTGACCGCCCACACCTTCAGGGTGTGGCGGCCGGGCCGAGCAAGCTGGTGCGACGAACTCACCCGCCGCACGCCCTCGCCCACCGCGGTGCCCCACGGCTCCCAGGTGTTCGGATTCGTGGCGATCCGGAGGACCTGCGGTTTCTCATCGTCGAACGACACCGCGATCCGCAGCGGGCTCTCGGGATGAAAGTCGAGCGACGGCGCGACGTGAAACTCGACCTTCGCCGGCCCCGTGGAGAAGAAATGGAGATCGTACTCCAGCCGCGGCGAATCGCCGCCGGGGACGCGCTCCGCCGCGAGCACCGGAAAAACGGTTACACCGCCAAGTGTGCGACCGAAAGCGGGCATCACGCGCCATTCGACTTCCCGGTCGCCGACGGCGCGCGAGAAATGCGGCGCCTCGATCGCGATGTGATGGTCGACTTCGACAAATCCCGCAAACGCGCCCGGCCGCAGCTCCGCCGGATTCACGATCGGCACGGCGACGGCGAAGCTTTCGCCACAGGTCGTCTGGAGCGCGATCTTGGCCGTCGTGTTTCCCACCGGCGCGGCGGCCCAATCGACGCTGACCGCCAGGCGCGTGGTGTCCTTCACCTCGCCGGTGGCCGGCTCGACCTTCAACCACGGCTGGTCGGGCGTGGCCGTGAACGAGTACACCGCGTCTCCGCGGTTGAAGAGCTCGATCCATCGGGTGGGCCTTCCGAACACATCGATCGACGGCAATGTCGGCCGCGGGGCGCCCCAGACCGGCCAACCAGTCTCGGAACCTTCGATCGCGAGCCCCGCCACCGCGCCCTTGTTCGGGCGGAGCAATGCGATGGCCGGCATCACCTCCGCGGGCGGCTGCTGCCAGAACGTGTAACCGAATTTCACCTGATCCATCTGGTGGTTCCATTTCCCGCCGTTGAGCGTGTGGAAACGCTTCACCAGCGCAGCGTCGGCATCGAAGAGCTGGCGCACGCGTTTCGCCTCGAGGTTTGCGTTCACGCGCCCCTGCAGCGCGTAGAGCCGGTTGCGGCCGGCGGACACATAGAGCTCCTGCAGGTTGGCCGAGGCCTTGACCGGATAGAGCACGAGCTGAAAGAACGCGTCGCGCGCCGCCTCGGGCAACGCCGCCTCGATCTTCTCCGCGCGCGCCACGAGGTCCGCCCACTCGGCGAGCACGCGCTCGGCTTCGCCGTAGTTCACGAGGCTAAGCGTGTCGGGCGTGATCATCTCCGGCTTCCGGCGGCCGTTGAGCTTCGCGTATCCGTTCACTAACGCCGCGATTTCCGCCGCGTGCTCCGAGCCGAACTCGCGCGCGGCCCAGCGTTCGGAAAACTCGCCGAGCCGCTCGTAGGGCAGTTTTGCCGGATCCCACGCGTAGGTGAGGAAGAACTCGATGGGGAACTCCATCGGCTTGAGATCGCCGACGTTCACGATCCAGATCCGCGTCGCCTCGTGCTGCCAGGCGAGGTGCATCTGCTCCCAGACTTTCGTGAGCGGGACGGTGTTCAGCCACTTGTAGTTCCGCGGTCCGCCGACGTAGTCGAAGTGGTAGTAGACGCCCGCGCCGCCGCTGCGCTTGCGCTCGGCGACGGTGGGGAGGCGACGGATGTTGCCCCAGTTGTCGTCGCACCAAAGGAGCGTCACGTCGTCGGGCACGCGCATGCCGCGCTCGTAGTATTCCTGCACCTCCTTGTAGAGCGCCCAGAGCTGCGGGATCTGCGTCACGTCGCGGTTCACCTCGCGCGCGAGGATCGCGCGTTGGTCGGCGACGATCGTTTCGAGCAACGCCACGTTGGCGTCTTCCGACATCGGCTCGTCGCCGTCGCCGCGCATCGCGAGCGTGACGATGCTCTCGTAGTCGCGGTTCCGGCGCACGCCGTCGGCCCAGAACTCGCGCAGCACTCTGCCGTTCTTCGCGAAATCCCACGGCCCCGAGCCGTGGCGCGCCCACTCCTGCTGCGCGCGCAACATCGGCTCATGGTGCGAAGAGCCCATCACGATCCCGTACTCGTCGGCGAGCCGCGGGCTCTCGGGATCGTCCTCGTTGAAGGCGTTGTTCCACATCGCCGGCCAGAGGTAGTTGCCGCGCAGGCGGAGGAGCAGCTCGAAGACGTGCGCGTACATCCTGCTGTTGATCCCGCCGAATTTTTCTTGAGCCCAGCCGGAGAGCGCAGGCGCCTCGTCGTTGAGGAAAATGCCGCGGTACTTCACCACCGGGCCCGGATCCACGCGGCTGACCGACGGCACGTACACCGCGTCGCGATGGACGACGGGCACATCCGCCCACCAGTACCAAGGCGACACGCCGATCTGCTCGGAGAGTTCATAGATGCCGTAGATCGTGCCGCGTTTATCGCTGCCCGCGATCACGAGCGCGCGCTCCACGCCCGGCAAGGGTTGCTCGACCGTCCGCAACAAAAACGCCTCCCAACGGCCGGCGATCGGCGCCACGTCGAGTTTGCCCGCCTTCACCAGCCCGTCGACCAACGCGCTTCGCCCCACCGTGCCGACGATCACCGCAAACGGCCGCGCGCCCGCCGCGTCGGGATTCATCGCGGGCGAGACACCGGACACCCGCGCCACGTCCGCCTGCAGATCGCGCGCCGCGCGCTGCACGCCCGGCCAATCCGCGGCGTCGACGAGCAAGGGCGCCGCGACCCCCTCCGCCACCAGTGGCGCAGCACCAGTCGCCGGTGCGAAACTCACGAGCCGTTCGCCGCCGAGCGCCCCCGCGATCGCCGGCAGCACGCCGAGCATGGCAGCCAGAGACAAACGCAGAACGAAACAACGAACTCGCGAGAACGGGGTACGGACAGGAGTCATGGAGTTTGCAACGGGGATATGGAGCAAGAAGGGCAACGCAAAGGCGGCGAGGCCACCGCTACGTTGCGTGGAACCTGTTCACGCGCGACGCCCGGCTCCGACCGGGACAACTCGCGAGAAGCGACGCGAAGAAAGCATGCCCCGCGAACGAGACGAGCGCGACCGCCGTCCAACGATTGACCTGAACCGCGCCCGGCCGGCGCGGGGGATTGCGACCAAGGCCGCTTCGGGTTTGCCAGCGCCCGACCGGTTTTCATTCTCCCCGCGTGTCCCCGCGGGGGTAGCTCAGCTGGATAGAGCAACGGTTTTCTAAACCGTCGGTCACGGGTTCGAGTCCCGTCCCCTGCGCCACTTTAGGCGGGCGCGTGTTCAGGCGGCGGGTGGTGTCGCCGGCGCAGAACCGGTCAACTCCTGCACCACCTTCAGCAGTTCCTGCGGCAAGAAAGGCTTCGAGAGCACCCGGTCGGCGCCGATCTTCTTCGCCATCGAGAGGTACATGTTCTGATCGAGGCGACCGCCGCCGGACATCGCGATGATCTTCACCGGCGTCTGGTTACGGCGAAACTCCTGGATCGTCTCGATCCCCTCCTTGTCGGGCATGATCAGATCCGTGATGAGCAGCGCGGCCGGCTTCTGCTTGAAGATGCGCACCGCCTCGTTGCCGTTGCGCGCCTCCGACACCTCGTACCCGGCCTTCGCCAGCACCCGCTTAAGCAGCATGCGGACTTGGTCGTCGTCGTCGGCTACGAGGATATGGATCGCATTGGTGCTCATTGCACGGATCTTGGGCTGAATTCGCTGAAAGGGAACTGCTTGTTCATCGGGTTCCAGACCCGAAAGTTAACTGGAAAAACACCCCGCTCACTCTGCACATTTCTCCTCAAATCGCACTACGGAGGAACGTTTCGGCCGCCTCGCAATCGCGCGCGATCTGCACACGCAGCGCCTCCAAGTTGTCGAATTTCTGCTCCGCGCGGAGGAACTCCAGCCACTCGACGTGCAGTTCGTCCCCCTCGGTCCACGGACAGTCGCCGAGCACGTGTACTTCCAGCAACGGCCGCACGGCCGCAGCCTCAACTGTGGGCCGCACTCCGTAGTTTGCCACGCCGGGTCGCGCGCGCTCCGGACCTTCCGCCAGACCGCGGATGCGCACCGCGTACACCCCCGCTGCCGGAGCGCATTCCGGCGCCCAGGGCAGATTCAGCGTCGGAAAACCGAGGGTGCGGCCGAGCCGCCGGCCCGGCCAGGCCCGGCCCACGGCGAAGTACGCGTACCCGAACAGCGCATTCGCCGCCGCGATCTCACCTGCCGCCACATGGGCGCGGATGCGGGTGCTGCTGATCGGCTCGCCATCGAGATTGATCCGCGGCGCACTGAAGACGCGCACACCGGCTTCGCGACCCGCACGCACGAGACTCGCGGCGTCGCCGCGCCGACGCGCACCATAGCGCCAGTTCTCGCCCACATAGAGCGCGTGCAGGTTCGGCAACGCGCGGCGCAGATGAGGCAGGAAGTCCTCCGCCTCGATCGCGGCGAGTTCGCGCGTGAACGGCTCCTGCACGACGAAGTCGATCCCGAGACGCTCCCGGAGAAACCGTGTCTTCAGCTCCACGGGCATGAGCAGTCTCACCGGATTCTCCGGTCGAAAAAGCCGGCTCGGATGAGGATCGAAGGTCAAAACCCCCGCCAAGCCGCCCTCGCGCCGCGCCGAATGCTGCGCCGACTCGATCACGGCTTGGTGCCCGAGGTGCACGCCGTCGAACATCCCGATCGCGAGATGCAGCGGCTGGGCGGGCAGCCGCACCGCCGAAAGCGAATGGAAGAGCTGCGGAGAGAGGCTCATGGCATTCCGCGCCCGGTCCCGATCAGAGCGCGTGCGTCGGCGCCACTTGGTGGGGCGCGAGGAGCTGTTTCGCCAGTTCGCCGTTGGGCAACGCGAGGAAATCCTCGAGCTTGATCGCCTTCTCGACGCGCAGTTCGCCGCTGGCCGTGCGCCGCAACGCGCTCAGGTGCGCGCCGCAGCCGAGCTTCTGGCCGACATCGTGCGCGATCGTGCGCACGTAGGTGCCTTTCGAGCACCGCACGCGGAAACGCACCTTCGGCAGTTCCACGCCGAGCACCTCGATCGCCATGATCCGGATGAACCGCGGCTCGCGGTCGATCTCCTCGCCCTTGCGGGCCATCTTGTAGAGCGGCACGCCGTCGACCTTGATCGCCGAGAACATCGGCGGGGTCTGGTACTGGTCGCCGCGGAAAGTCTGCATCACCGCCTCGATCTTCGCGCGATCGAGATCCGCCGGCACGGGGCGCGTCTCGACGACCTCGCCCTCGGCATCCTGGGAGTTCGTGACGACGCCGAGCGTCATCTCGCCCTCGTATTCCTTGTCGCCGCTCATCAAGTACTGCGAGAGGCGCGTGGACTTGCCGACCAGGACCAGCAGGAGGCCGGTGGCCATCGGATCGAGCGTGCCGGCATGGCCGACGCGCTTCTGCTGGAGCTTGTGGCGGACACGCGCCACCACGTCGTGCGACGTGTGCTCGGTGGGTTTGTCGATCAGCAGGACGCCGTCGAACTCCTTCTGCGGGACGAGACTCATTGGGACTTGAGAGCGTCGACGCGCGCGAGCGCCTCGCGCAGCGCGGCGAGGAGCCGCGGCTGCACTTCGGGCAGCGGCTCCTTCGGGTTGAGACCGGCGGCACAGGCGTGGCCGCCGCCGCCGAACTGCGCCGCGACGCGATCGAGGCGCAGCGCGGGATCCTTGCAGCGCAGGCTGCCCTTGGTCATGCCCACGCGTTCCTCGAGCAACACGCCGATCTCCACGCCGTCGATGGCTCGCGCGTAATCGACGAGCCCCTCGGTGTCCTCGGCCGTAGTCCCGGTCTGCTCGAAGATCCCGAGCGGCAGGATCCCGACGCAGATGCGGCCGTCGGCCTCGAGCCGCAGCGAGGAGAGGAAATGCTGCAGGAGCTTCATCCGGCCGAACGACTCGCGTTCGTAAATGTGGAAGCCGGCTTCGACGGGCTCGGCGCCGCACGCGATCAGGCGGCCGACGAGTTCGAATACGCGGGCGGTGGTGGACGCGTGGCGGAATTGGCCGGTGTCGGTGATGATGCCCGCGTAGAGCGCCTTCGCGGCGATCGCATCGAGCGACAGTTCGAGATCGAAGGCCATGCCCGCGATGATCTCGGCGGTGGCGGCGGCGCCAGTCTCGACAAGGTTTTCCTCCGCGCCGTGATTCGCGCCGAGGTGGTGGTCGATGTTGAGCGCCGGCTGCGGGAAACGCGCGGCGAGTTTCCCCCCGATGCGCGCGAGATCCGCGCAGTCGACGAGCACCGCGGCGTAGTCGCCGGCCGGCAGCGTGTCGGCGGTGTAGAACGGATGTTGCGCGGCGAGGTACGCGAGGCGGCGCGGCACGGGGTCTCCGTTGGCGCAGTGCGCTTCGATCCCGTGCTGCGCGAGGATGCGCGCGACGGCGACTTGCGAGCCGATGCAGTCGCCGTCCGGCCGAGCGTGTCCGATCACGACCACGCGGCGCCCCTCGAGCCGGGCGATGGCCTGCGCGAAGCGTTTGGCGAGCTCGGGGAAGAAACGGTGCATGGCGCGGTTCAGCCTTGTGGCGGAGCGGCCGGCGGAGTCGGCGCAGAGCCCGGGGCGGTCGGTGGGACGATTTCGTCGAGCAGCCGCAGCACCCGCTCCGCGCGGTCGGGCGACTCGTCGTGCACGAACTCGAGTTTGGGCAAATACCGGAGCTGCACGTAGCGGCGCAGATGCTCGCTGATCAGGCCGAGTTTGCCGCGCAGCCATCTCGCGCCAGCGCCCGGATCCGCGTCCTTCTTGAGCATCGAGAAGAAGACCTTCGCAGTGCGCAGATCGGACGCGATCTCGACGCCGGTGATGGTGTAGAGCACGGCGTCCTGCCCGCACTTGGTGTGCAGAACGTGGCTGATCTCACGCTGCAGCAGCTCGTTGATGCGGACGGTGCGATTGGACATTGAGAATGCGGAATTCAGATTTCGGAATGCGGATTGCCGGACCGGACAACCTCAGCGGAGGCAATCTCCGCGAGGCTATTCCGCAATCCACAATCCGCGATCCGCAATCCTCAGAGGCTCGCGCGGATCTTCTGGACCTCGAAGCACTCGATGACATCGCCCGGCTTGTAGTCGAAGTAGCCGGCCAGACCGATGCCACACTCGAGGCCGGCGCGGACTTCGTTGGCGTCGTCCTTGAAGCGGCGCAGCGTGTCGACCGTGCTCTCGTGCACGATCTCGCGACCACGTCGGACGCGGGCCTTGGCGTTGCGGGTGATCTTGCCGTCGGTGACAAGGCAGCCGGCGACGACGCCCTTCGCGACGGGGAACACCGCGCGCACCTCGGCGCCACCGAGCTTGACCTCCTTGAGGTCCGGCGGGAGCAGATCGGCCATCGACTCCTTCACCTTGTCGGCAAGTTCGTAGATGATGTCGTACTCCTGGATACCCACGCCGTGATGCTTGGCGAGCGGCGTGACACCGTTCTCAAGGCGAGTGTTGAAACCAATGATGATCGCGCCGGCCGCACTGGCCATGAGCACGTCGTTCTTGGTGACGAGGCCCACCTCGGAGGCGATGACCTCGAGCGCGACCTTGTCGCTCTTGATGTTCTCGAGAATGTTGCGCACGGCCTCGGCCGAGCCGAAGACGTCGGATTTCACGACGACCTTGAGCGTGGGCTTCTGGGTGGCGGCGATCTCGGCGAAGAGCTTCTCGACAGAGGTGTCCTTGGGCGCAGACGCGGCGACGACGGCCTGCTTGCGCAACGCCTCCTCGGCTTCCTCGGCCATGGCTTTGGCCTCGCGGTCGTTCTTCACGACCTTGAACTGCATGCCAGCCTCGGGCGTGGCGGACCAGCCGATGATCTTCACCGGCATCGAGGGTCCGGCTTGTTTCACCTGCTCACCCTTGTCGTTGAAGAGGGCCTTGATCTTGGTGAACGCCGGTCCGCAGACGACGGAGTCGCCAACACGGAGCGTGCCGCGTTGAACGATGACGGTCGCGGTGCTGCCGCGGCCGACCTCGACCTGCGCCTCGATGATGGAGCCGCTGGCGGGAGCCTTCGGATTGGCCTTCAGCTCCATGACATCGGCCTGGAGCAGAATGTATTCGAGAAGGTCCGGCACGCCGTCGCCCTTCAGGCCGGAGACCTTCACGGCGATCGTCTCACCACCCCAGTCCTCGGGGGCGATGCCGCGTTCCTGCATCTGGAGCTTCACGCGGTCGAAGTTGGCGCCCTTCACGTCGGACTTGTTGACCGCCACGATAGTGGCGACCTTCGCGGCCTTGATGTACTTCAGGGCCTCGTCCGTCTGCGGCATGAAGCCGTCGTCGGCCGCCACGACGAGGATGGCGATGTCCGTCGTGTTGGCGCCGCGGGCGCGCATCTTGTTGAACGCCGAGTGGCCGGGCGTATCGAGGAAAGTGATCTTGCGGCCGTTGTGCTCGATCTGGTAGGCGCCGATGTGCTGCGTGATGCCGCCGGCTTCGCCCGCGGCGACGTTGGCCTTGCGGATCGTGTCGAGCAGCGTGGTCTTGCCGTGGTCGACGTGGCCGAGGATGCAGACAACCGGCGGGCGCGGCTCGAGGAACTTCGACTCGTCCTCCTCGACCGGCTTGGCCTTCTCCTTCGCGGGGACGACCGGAGCGGCATCGCCACGGTGTTTCACCTCGAGCAGGAAGCCGTGCTTCTCCGCGACTTTCATCGCGACCGCCTCTTCGATGGCCTGATTGAGCGAGCCGAAGATGCCCATCTCCATGAGCTCGGAGATGAGGCGGAACGGCTTCACGCCAATCGCGATCGCGAAATCGCGGACGATGATCGGCGGCTTGACGTGGAGAATCTTGACGTCGCCGGAGACCGTCACGGTCGCCGAGCTTGCCGCGGGGGCCGCGGTCGGGATCGGCGGCGGAACCGGCGCAGCGACCGGGCCGGGTTTCGGCGGGACTGCGAGCGAAGGCGGTGCCAGCGGTTGCGGCGCGGCCGGGCGCGGCGCGGCGGGCGGTGGCGCCAAGGGCGCAGGCGAGACCGGGCGGGGTGCAGGGACGACCGGCGACACGGCCGGCGCGGGCACGGGTGCAACAGCACGCGGAGCCGCGGGCGGCGGCGCAAGCGGAGCGGGCGAAGCCGGACGCGGCGGCGCCACAGGGACCGGCGCCACGGAGGGAGGCCGCGAGACCGGAGGCGGCGGCGGGACCGGCGCATGCGCGCGCGGCGGAGGCGTCGGGAAACTGCTCGGACGAGCAGGGGAAACCGGGGCGGGCGGCGGCGCGATCACGCGGGCGGCCTGTTTGGCTTTCTCGGCCTCGGCTTTCTCCTGAGCGATATCGGTTGCCGAGCGCACGAACACGCCTTGGGGCAGCTTCGTTGCGAACGCGGGAGCGGCGGGCTCGGCCGGCGCGGGCAGCGGTTCGGCGGGCGTGGCTTCGGGGGCAGCCGGTTCGGCAGGGGCAGCACCCGCGCGTTGCTCCTTCAACTCGCTTTCCAGCGCCTCGGCGCTGATCGGATCGACGGTGCTGGAGACGGTTTTGACGTCGAAGCCGCGGCCCTTGAGGAGGGCGAGCAGCTCCTTGTTGTCCATGCCGATGCGTTTGGCGAGTTCGTGGATGCGGACGCTCATCGAGAGGATGCGGAGATTGTGCTTAGGGATTAGCTACGAGTTCAGGCCTGCGGCGCGGTGCCCTGGCCGGCTTGGCGGACGCGCTGGAGGATGTCCTGCGCTTCGTCGATCGAGAAACCTTCACCGACGAGGGTCTCCTCGTCGACGGTGTCGAGCAGTTCGATGCTGTGGAGGCCCTTCTCGACAAGACGGAGAGCGATCTCGTCGGGAAGACCGAGCGCCTGGTGGAGCGAGCCGGCGGCAGCCTTGACCTTGTCGCCCATCGTGTTCGGGGCGGCGGCGGCGCGGATGATGTCGATGCGCCAGCCAATGAGGCGGGAAGTGAGGCGGGCGTTCTGGCCCTTGCGGCCGATCGCGACGGCGAGATCGTCCTCGCCGACTTCGAGCGCGATGCGCTTGTTGCGCTCATCGAGCTGGATGCTGCGCGGCACGGCGGGCTTGAGCGCCTCGAGCACCATTTCGCGCGGGTCGGCCTTAAATGGGATGATGTCGATCTTCTCGCCGTTGAGCTCGCGGACGATGCTCTTCACGCGCGCGCCACGGGCACCGACACAGGCGCCGACCGGATCGACCTTCGGGTCCGTCGTGGTCACAGCGATTTTGGTGCGGTAACCCGGCTCGCGGGCAAATGCCTCGATCTTCACGGTACCGTCGGCGATCTCGGCGACTTCGAGTTCGAAAAGGCGGCGCACAAAGCGCGGGCTGGAGCGGCTCAGGATTAGCTCGGGGCCGCGCGGCGTGGTGTCGATGCTGAGCAGGAGGCAGCGGATGCGTTCGCCCGCGCCGTACTCCTCGCCCATCACCTGCTCCTTGGCCGGCATCATCGCCTCGGCCTTGCCCAAATCGATGAAGAGATCGCCGCGCTCCTTGCGGCGCACGATGCCGCTGACGACATCGCCGACCATGTCCTTGTAGTCGTCCATGATCCGGTCCTTCTCAAACTGCCGGATCCGCTGCATGATCGCCTGTCGGGCGGTCTGAGCGGCAATGCGGCCGAGGTAGGCCGGATCGATGGGTTTCTCGACGATTTCACCTACGCCGGCGCCGAAGCGGACCGACTGCGCCTTCTCGACATGGATTTCCTTGAGCGGGTCGGCCACGGAATCGACGACCTTGAGCACCGCCCACGCCTGCAGCTGACCGTTCTTCGGGTTGATCTCGATCTTGAGCTCCTGCCCGGCATTCACTCCCTTGAGGGCCGCGTTCTTGATCGCCGTGATGATCGCTTGGATCATGTCGGCGCGCGGAATCCCCTTTTCCTTTTCCATGTACTCGAGGACGGAAAGAATTTCGCTGCTCATTGGTCGGTCGTGGTTTGAAGGGAAAAAAAAGGCGGGCTGGTGAGCCCACCTGGTGAGAGTGAGAACTGTAGGGACGGGCAACGTAGCCCACAGCGAAAAACCATGTCAAGCCCCACGCCCCCCGGCGCCCAAAAGAGTTATCGCGAAGCACCTCGGGAGTTTTCCGGTGGTTCCGATCCGGAATCGACCCACCCCGCCGGCCGATCCAAAACGAGCTGCAGCATGCCCTGAATCGCGCCCTCATGCGATGGCCCCGCCCCCCGCCCCACGAGGCCCGCCAAGCGCAGCGTTTTCGCGATCAACTCGGACGCCTCACCCGCCTCGCCGCAGTACCAGAATCCGGACAACTCGCGTCCGGTCTGTGTCGCGGCCAGCGGCAATAGTCCATTCCCGATCAACGTCGCCAACCGCGCTCCGCCCACGGCATCGCCCATGATCTGCATTGCGATGCGCTCCCTCCATTTCGCGAGCGAATGCTCGCGGCGCAGGCGAGCGATGTCGGTGAGCGCGGACTCCGCGATGCCCACGGGCAACTCCGCCGCGAGCGCCAACCAACGCTGCGGCCAATCGGGTGCCGCCGCCGTCCACGCGCAGTATTGCGCCAGCCGCCGGCGCGGCGAGTTCGCGGGTCTCACGCCCTGCTGTCGCCACATCCCCTCGCCGACTGCGAGCGCCGCAGCCGCGTCGACTCCGCGAGTCCAAGCTGCGAGCGGGAAAAACTCCGCGACGGCCAACATGGCCGCGCGGTTGAAGCGATAGCCGAGAATCTCCAACGCCGTGTGGTGACAGGCGGCATCCCAGCCGAGTCGTGCCAGTCGCACCCCGGCGAAGTGCACTTTCTGTCGCCAACGTTTCGCCGCCGCCTGCCGCAACTGGGCGAGGCGCTCGGCTGGCGCGAGTGCGAGCAACGTTTCGGCGAGCCGGCAGGCATCGCGTTGCGCGAGCGACTCGACGGTGTCGTCCGCGGCAAACTCCTCGAGGCTGCAGTGCAGCCAAGGCAGCAACACGAACTGCGCGATCTCGCGCCCAGCCCGCGTGCGCGGCGGCTCGGCCCCTCGCTTGGGCTCGAACAGCACGACATGCAGCACCACCTCGTCGTACGCGGCATCGTCGTCGTGTCCGTGCCGCTGCCAATCGGCGGCGTGGAAATGCACCTCGACGTCTCCGGTCACTTCGCGGCCGGCGATGCGCACCCGAGCGCCAAGGAAGTCCGGACCGCCGAGCAGGTTCCACCGGCCTGGCGCGAGCACCTCGAGCGTACGCCCATCGGTGAGCCGGGCCGCTCGTCTCTCGAACAATCCCAGCAGCCAGATCTTCTGCAGGAGCTTTTCGGAAAACGCGTACGGCCCGTAGAGCCCCTGCATCTCCTCCACACGTCCCGTGCCGAGCTGTGCCGTTTGCATCATGAACGTAGTTACGAACGGTCGCGTTTCCTCCACTGCGATTCCACCTGGCGCTGGTGTTCGCCCAGCGCCGCGCCTTGCGCCCGCTCGGCGCGCGCCACCCACGCAGCAAGCTGTTCCGGCAGGAGCGCGTGCGCGCCGGCGGCCTCGATGGTGTCGCGCTCCGCCTGGTCGGCCGTGGCGACCGACACGGCGCCGGGCGTGGCGCTCTGCACCGTAAGCTGCTCGATCAGGTCGTCGGCGGTCATGCCGGCGGGCGTGTAGAGCACCGAAAACGTCGTGTGCGGCGTGGGCCGCTCGATGGCGATGTCGGCGCCACGGCCGTCGAAGACGATGCTTACGCGGATGCGCTCGAAATCGTGGAGCACACGCAGCCGCTCGACCAGCCGGCCGCGGGCGACATCGCGCCCCTCCTTCGTCAACAACCGGCGCATCTCCGGCCACGCGTGCACGATGTTGTAGCCGTCCACGAGCAGGTGTTGGGAAAACTCCACGACGCGCGGCATTCTGGAGGCAACCCGGAGCGTGGCAACCCCGTCGTGGCGGCGAGTGGAGTTGTGGCGACGCGCCCGAGTTTTCGCTCGCGCGCAGCATGCCGGCCGCGTTCGCTCGCGCCGATGAATCGCCAGACCCGCCTCGCCGTCCGCCTGCTCGCGCTCGCCGTGATCGTCGTTGGCGCCGCGGTGCTGCTGCCCTACGTGCTCGACGGCGTCTCGATCCTGCTGCACGCGGTCCGGCGCAACTGGTGGCTGGTGGTGCTCGTCGCGCTCGCGGTGTGGGCGCTGGTGGCGTCGGGCAAGAAACGCTGACATCGGGACAGGGCCGCCGCAAGAAGCTGTGCGCTGTCGCCGACGGACGCGCGGACAACGCACTGGACAAGCTCACGCGGACGGCGATGCTCGCCCGCGTTTGTTTCGCAATTTCGGAGGAGTGGCTGAGTGGACTAAGGCACCTGACTTGAAATCAGGCGTGGGCTTACGCTCACCGGGGGTTCGAATCCCTCCTCCTCCGCCACTAAAACCCGCTTAGCCAGCGGGTTTTGCGTTTTTCAGTGGGGGAAATCGGCTGCGCATTTCTTGCGCTGGACATGCTCCAAATGCGGACAGAACCGGACCAAAACGGAAGGAATCGTTGCCATTTCGTGAAAGCCGCCTGACTCTCCGCAGGAATGCGGTCCAACTTTTCTCTGACCCCAGAACAGCGCGAAGACGCTCGGAAGGCGATCCACATCCTCGAGGGAACCGGGATCAGTCTGACCGCTGCAGCCGGCCGCGCCGTCCATGGCCTGCGTGCCCAAAGACAGGTTACAGTCAACGAGGCCGGCGCCCTCTTTCTCGCCTCTCGACGCGCCGGCGGAGCACGCCCGAAGACCGTGACATGGTACGAGGAAATGCTCGCGGTGTTCGCCCGCGACTTTGGCGAGAAGAAGCTCGACGACATCACTCGGCCGAAACTGCTCGCGTGGATCAAGGGCCGCTCGGCCGGATCGCAGCCGCATTACTTCCGTGTTGTCCGCGCACTCTTCCGCTGGGCCGCGGCTCAGGAAACACGACTCGTCGGCCTGGACCCGACCGCCAACGTCGAGATCGAGGAGGTGCGGAAGGACAAGACGATCCGGTTCCTGACTGTCGCAGAGGCGGAGACCGTCCTCCGCAAGGACGTCCGACACCGCGCGGCGCACGCCCTCTCGCTTTTCGCCGGCGTGCGACCCGAGGAGATCGCCGGCAAGGGCAAGACCTGGCTCCCGTGGTCCGCGGTGAACGAAGAGGAGCGGATCCTTCGCATTCCGGCGGAGTGCTCGAAGACCCGCCGCGCCCGGATCATCGAAGGCCTTCCTGAGGCGCTCTGGCTTTGGCTGGCGACGATTCCCAGGGAAGAACGAGGCGAGAGCGTTGGCGTCGCCGCCGCCCAGCAGGTAGCTCGCGCGGCGCGATCGGCCCTCGGATTGAAAAAGTGGCCGCAAGACGTAATGCGGCACACGTTCGCGACCTATGCCGTCGCCCTCACCGGCGATCCCGCAAAGGTCTCGCTCTGGCTCGGCCACGAAGGCCGCCCCACCTTACTCCACACGACCTACCGCGGGCTGGCCACGAAGGCGCAGGCCGAGGCGTTCTTCGGGCTCAGGCCGTGAGTCAATCGAACGGCATACCAACCGCTGTCGCTTCTTCCCTCTGGATGGCGCGCCACTTCTTGTAGTTCGGTTCGTCACCAGCCTGAAGGTACGTCTCTGCAACGAGAGCTGCTCGTGTGTAGCGATCCATCGCAGACCCGTGACGCTTCGCCATCTCGTATTGCCGCTCTGCATTCGATGCCACAGCCGATTTGCCATCCACAGATGCTCCGACGAAACCCCTAACGAAGCCGATGGCGGCCCAGACAATCACGACCGAAATTATCAGACTCGTAAGTGCGGACGCCTTGCGCGTCGGCCGCGTGCGATTCGAAATCGGGGGGCTCTGCGGTTCCATGTGAACAAGTAGTGAGCAAGTTTCCGGGGCATTGGACGGAGAGTGTCCTAGCTCGTCTCGATAATCCCAGCATGCAAGATGGGATAGTGAGTTACAAGCCTTCGGCGTGGTATTACCGGAAGGCGCTTCGCAGGACGGATGATCCGAAGGAGCTGCGTGAGATCGGCTTGGCGCTCGTCGCCGAATTCGAGCGACTGAGAGAGTGGGTGCGCGATGGCGGAGAGATTCCGCCGAAGTGGACTGCGCTAGAAGCTGAGGCGCGGGAAAAAGGATGGAACAAATCTCAGGCATGAGCCTGCTTAGGATTTCGGCCGCGGGTTTCATGCATGTGAATAGGCGTGGTCACCGTACTCACTTTTCCGTGTCGGTCAACCCTTGCCCTTTTCTCGGTTGCTATCTGGCCAGCATGATACCCCAGTTCATCGACTAGATGCGCTGAGGATTCTCCGAGCAATGATTTGCTCTCGCGTTCGGCTTCGAGCAGGCGGGTTATCAGTTCAGATAGCGATGCCTTCGGAAGTCCAAGTTTTGCGGCGTGGGCTACTCCCCAGTCACGCAAATCAGCAGGCAGCGTCAGGTTTGTTGGAACGCGGCGCTCATCAGCGGGATTACGTTTCTGCTTAATTCCGGCACGGCTCATTGGTCGGTTATGCGCATAATGCGCATGAAAATCAAGTTTCTGTTTGATATGCGCATACGCATGCGCATATCTCCGGCCATCCAACCAGTAGTTTCCCCGATGAAAAAGCGTTCTAACAAGGTCCCCACGAACTGCACATTCGATCCGGACCTCAAGTCTTGGGCTACTAGATACGCAAAGACCCGCTTCAGCGAGTCATTCTCCGCCCTGTGCGAGCGTCTTCTGAAAGCCGAGCAAGTCCGCGAAAATGACCGCATGAGAAAGGCGACGGCATGAAGGATCTCCTCACCCAGATCGCCGCCGGCGTGGCCTGCATGACGATCGCGGCCGGCATCATCGCGATCGTTGCCGATTGGCGAGGCATCGTGGCTGGCCTCGACCATGATCAGCGCTGCGGCTACCGGCTGCCGGCGCAGGCGAAGCCGAAGAGCCGTCCGTGCCCGCCATGGATCGACCGCGCGACCGGGAGGACAACGCGATGAGCGCGGTCGTCGTACTCGCCCCTGAGTCCGTCGACGCCGTCGCCAAGCGTGTTCTCGAACTGCAGACGGCGTCACCGGTCCGCCCTGAACTCACGACCGAGGAGGCCGCCAAGTACTGCGGCTTCGCTTTGGTCGACACCTTCCGCCGCTGGGCAAAGCGGCGCCGTATTGCCCCGATCGAGCGCGGCCGCTGGCGCGTAGCAGCGCTCAACCGAGCGATGGGGGCCTGAATTTCCCCGACGCAGCCGCTCCCCTGCCCTCTGCGGAGCCTCCGACCGAGCCGCGCGGGTGCGAAAGTTCAGCGGCCGCAAACCTCCAACAAAAAGCCCCGTCCGGTGGATACGGCCAGGGCGCAGATGAAAGGAACCATGAACACGAATACGAATACCACCGGACAGATCAAGCGCCTCGTCCTCGACATCGACGGGCAGAAGTACGCCCTCGATCCCAGCATCACGAAGGAAGAGGCGCTGAGCCTCGTCGACATCCTGAGTAAGGGAGTGCGTCGGTACAACTCGACGTACTCGCAGGTGACGTACCGCGAGTTCTATTTCGCCGAGGGCGACGTTGACGTCTGTCTCCGCGTCACATCGGCCGACCTATACGAGTCCCGCGCCGCCGCTCAGCAGGCCGCAGATGCCGCGACAGCGGAAGCGAAGGAGGTGGCCAAGTGAAGCCTCTCGCCGCCAACGAAGTCCGCCGCCAGCTGCGGTACAACTACACTCCCGACGAGCGCCGCGAGAAGGGCCAGCAGCTCGCCGACACGCACATCAAGCTCGGCTCCGTCAACGAGGAGCTGGATCGCGTGAAGAGCGAGTACAAGTCGCGCATCACGACTCTCGAGAACGAGATCGGCCTGCTCTCGACGCAGGTGTCGACCGGGTACGAGATGCGCGAATACGTCTGCGCGTACAAGTATGACCACCCGAGCAAGGGCCGGAAGTCTCTCTACCGCGTTGAGCCTCCGCAGGATCTCATCTGCGAAGAGGAGATGACGATCGCGGATCGCCAGACGATCCTCGAGTCGATCGAGAAGCAGGCTGCCGAGGAGCAGGCGAAGTCCGGCAAGCCGACGGAGAAGCCCGAGGCCCCGAAGCCCGGATCGGATGAAGACGTCCGCTTCGCCGAGTTGCTCGCGCAGTCGCTTGCTGGCGCGAAAATCACCCGCGACGACGGCACCGGATTCGTCACCGACGTCGTCATCAGCGACGACACCGCGAAGGCCGTCATGCGCGGGCTCAAGGCGTCCGAGCTGCTCCGCTGGCATGATTGGCTGACCGCGCATCTCGACCGCGCCGGCGCCATGCAGGTCGACTCCATCCTCTTCGACGTGCTCGCCGAGACGGAGCGCCGGCTGAAGGCCGAGAAGGCCGCCCCGAAGCGCCGGCAGTCCGCCGCCGGCGTCGTCGCATGCGAGAGCGACGGCAAGGACCTCCGCGATCCCGACGAATCCAAGAACCAGAACTGACCACCACCATGTCCGAACAATCTTCCACCTCCACGCCGGCCGCTCCGGCTCAACCGCAACCGCCCGCTGCCCCAACCCGCGCGCCAATCGCGTTCGGCCGCCAAGGCATCGAGCTCCAAACCCTCGAGGACGCGTACCGGTTCTCCAATGCCGTCGTGGCGTCAGGCTTTGCCCCGAAGGGGATGGATAAGCCCGAGAGCGTCATGGTCGCTATGCAGCTCGGGACCGAACTCGGGCTCACGCCAATGTCGGCGCTGCAAAACATCGGCGTCATCAACGGCCGCCCCGGGATCTTCGGAGACGCCGCGCTGGCGCTCGTCCGCTCGTCCGGTCTGCTCGAATCATACGAGCAGAAGTACACCGGCGATGCCGACAAGCTCGTCTGTTCGGTCACGGTGAAGCGCAAGGGCGACCCGGTCGCTATCACGAGCGAGTTTGGTGTCGCCGACGCGAAGGCTGCCGGTCTCTGGGGCAAGCAGGGTCCGTGGTCGCAGTACCCGCGCCGCATGCTGCTCTTCCGTGCCCGCGGCTTTGCCCTGCGCGACGCCTTCGGGGACGTGCTCAAGGGCCTCCGCACGACGGAGGAGCTCGCCGACATTCCCGAGATCAACGTCACGCCCGGCGGCGGTATCCGCGAGGCGAAGGTGCCGACTGCTCCGGCCACGGTGATTGACCTTGGCGCGCCGCCCGCGGTCACCGCTGATCCGGCGAAGCCCGCGCCGCAGGCGGAGTCGCCAGTAACTCCGACGGCCCCCGCGCAGCAACCCGAGCTGGCGGCCGAGCCCTCAGCCGATGCGCTCTCTCCCGCCGAGCAGCTCGTGAAGCTCGCGGCGCAGGCCGGCATCCCGTTCGACCAGGTCGAGGGCTGGGCCGAAAAGCGCAGGCTGAACGCGTCGAAGAACTCCGACGCTCAGAAGATCATCAACGCATGGAGCAGCGTCAGCGCGACGCTCAAGGCGGGAGGTGCCGCGTGAGTGCCGACCTCTCCGTCACCGTCCCACTCCCGCAGCTGCCGCTCGTCCTGCTGAAGGGTGAGATCATCGCCCGCATCGACGACCTCGTCGCGACCGCTGCGGTGATGTCGGTCACCGATGCCGAGTCCGCGCAGACTGCTGCCGGCTACATGCGGCAGGCAACCACGCTCGCGAAAGAGATCGAGACGGCCCGCACCGAGGCCAACGCCACGGCGCTCGCCCTGCAACGCGCCATCAACGCCGCGGTGAAGGCGCCGGCCGAGCGTCTCGACGCCGCGAAGCG
>DATGXA010000119.1:0-7897 GCA_035299125.1 Opitutaceae bacterium | reverse complement strand
CAGTGCGCGCGACCGTTCGCCACCCACGCGTCCTCGTCGTCCCCGTAACCGTGAAAGAGGTAGACGATCGGATAGGTCCGGGCCGCGCGCGCATCGTAGCCGGGCGGCGTGTAGACTTGGAACGAGTATTCCCGGCCGGCGACAGCGGAGGTGATCGTGTGGTGGTGCACGGCGCCGTGTGGCACGGGCTGGAGCGACCACGCGGGCGCGGTGCCGCCGGTGAACTCGAAGGCGTTCTCCGAGTTGATCCATTTCTTCGTCGAGCGGTTGCGCGAATCGAGCGCGATGGCGCCATCGACGTTGAAAACGTAGCTGTAGATGTCGGGCGCGAGACCGGACACGGTGAGACTCCAGACGCCGTCGGCGGCTTTCGCCATCGGCAACGGCGCGGGGCGGCGAAGTCCGGCGAGCGAGACGTGGCGCGCCTCGGGCGCGTAGAAACGGAACGTGACGGCGCCGTCGGGCGCGAGCTCGGGCGAGATCAGGTTGGCGGGTTGCGACGCGACACGGGCCACGAGGCCGCACGCAAGCGCGAGGGGCAGGAAGCGGAGGGGATGCATGACGCGTCCGCGATGCGCCGGGCGACGGGGCGGGTCAAGCCGACCGCCACGCAGGCGCGGCGACTCGGTGCGGCGCGTCGGCGAGTTTTCGCACCGCGGAGGATGCGGGAGCGGGTGGAGCCTATTGTCGGCGGTGTTTCTCGAGCGCCGCATCGAGCTCGGCGAACCGGGCCGCGAAGTCGCCCTGGAATTGGCTCTTCCACTCCGGCACTCCGAGTCTCTCGAGACAGTAGAGGTAACGTGCGATCACCTGATCGGTCGTCAGAGTGCGCGGCTCCTTGTCGAGCATCAGTTTCACGCGGGCCTCGCCTTTTCGGTGCAGCGTATGCCAGAAGAGGAGCGCCGCTTCGCCGTAGCACTCGAGGTGCAGTGCGATCTCGGCGGTGGTGGGGAGGACGAGCGAGACATCGGCGGACTTGTTCTCCTGGAACGACCGCAGAGTCAGACGATCAATCATCGAGCCGAAGTTCCGGCCGCGGATGCCGGTGGCCTGCATCTCATAGAGCGGATCGAGCCGGTAGATCTCGTCGGCCGCGGCGAACCACGCCTGCTCGAGGGCTTCGGGCGAAGCCCCGGCGAGCGGGCCGGTGAGATGCGCCTGGGAGTAGTAAAGTTCGTAGCGCGCCCACGCGGAGCCGGGATAGTCGGCGAGGATTTGGCGGTAGGTGGCGATCGCATCGTCGAAGCGGCCCTTGTCGTGGAGCGCGATGCCGCGTTGCACGCGTTCGCCGTGCTGGCGCGCGAAGGTTTCGAGCATCAACCCGAGCCGCTCGAGCAGGGGCGTGATCGGGCTTTGCGGCTGCGAATGGAAGCGGTTGATCGGATAGAGGTGGATGGCCTTGGCGATCTCGCCATTGGCGACATGGAGCAGCAGCGGCATCGCGCCGATCAGCTCGTCGCCCGGGGCCATCTCCATGACGCCCCGCCAGAAATCCGGGTTGCGGTACAGGAGCTGGCCAACATCGGCGGCCGTGGAACGGTCGAGATGGCTGAGCGTGCGCCCGGTGTTGATGACGCCCACGAATTTCGGGTCGACGCGGCAGGCACGGCTGGCCGCCAGCGGGATCGCTTCTTCGCGCGCCCAGGTGCGGAGCTGGGCGAACTGCCCGGCGAGATCGCCGGTAGTGAAACGATCCATCGCCGCGTTGGCGGGGAGTGGGAGTCGCGGCGAATAGGCGGCGGCTGCGCCGAACGGCTCCTCGCCTTTCGCAAGCGTCTGGAATCGTACGGCGATATCGCAGAGCAACGGCCGCGGCAAGGGGAGCGCCCGAAGTTTGGCGAGAAGCGGTTCGGCGAATTCGGCGCGTAACGCGGGATCTCCGGCGAGCTCGATCTGCGGTTCGCCCGCGCGGCGCAACGTCACCTGCACGAGCAGTCGCGGCGGGTGTTTTTCGGCGGCGAGTGCCGCGCGCGCCGTTTCGAGGATCGGCTTCGTGCCCTCGGCGAACGTGGTCACATCGGCGAAGTTCTCCGAGAAATAGATCTCGGGGTTGAGCAGTACCACGCCCAGTTCCGGCGGAGGCGTTTTCGTGGGTTCCTTCCTGGCGAACGCGACCGGGAGAACGGTGAACGCGAAGAGTCCCAAAAGCACGAGTCTGGGGTGGCGGGGCATGGGGGGAGCGTGTCGGGCGCGGCGGCGGGCGACGAGCGAAACTTGGCCGCCTACGCGGCGCGCGGGACGCGGAATTTTCCTTGGTTCGCGGGCGGCGGGGCGGTGGAGTGGGCGCGATGGAGCAATACCACCAGCTTCTCCGCCTCGTGCTCGACAAGGGCCGCTACAAGGGCGACCGCACCGGCACCGGTTGCTACTCGGTCTTCGGCGCGCAGGCGCGTTTCGACCTGCGCTCGAGTTTCCCGCTGCTCACGACCAAGAAGCTCCACCTGCGCTCGATCATCCACGAGTTGCTCTGGTTTCTCCAGGGCGACACGAACGTGGGCTACCTCCACGAGAACAAGGTCACGATCTGGGACGAGTGGGCCGACAAGGACGGCAACCTCGGCCGCGTCTACGGCGCGCAGTGGCGCGACTGGCGGCGGCCCGACGGCGGCTCGGTGGATCAGATCGTGAAACTGATCGACGGCTTGAAACGCGACCCGAACAGCCGTCGCCACATCGTGAGCGCGTGGAACCCCGGCGAGCTCGACCAGATGGCGCTCACGCCCTGCCACGCGCTGTTCCAGTTCTTCGTCGTCGACGGCGAGCTCAGTTGCCAGCTCTACCAGCGCAGCGCGGACCTGTTCCTCGGCGTGCCGTTCAACATCGCCTCGTATGCGTTGCTCACCCTGATGGTGGCGCAGGTGTGCGGGCTGAAACCGGCGGAGTTCGTGCACACGTTCGGAGACCTGCATCTCTACTCGAACCACCTCGAGCAGGCGAAGCTGCAGCTCTCACGCGAGCCGCGCCCGCTGCCAACGATGACGCTCAACCCCGCGGTGACGGATGTCTTCGGCTTCCGCTACGAGGATTTCACGCTCTCCGGCTACGACCCGCATCCGGCCATCAAGGCGCCCATCGCGGTCTGAAAACACGCGGGCCGTGTTCGCGTGAACACGGCCCGGGATGCGGAAAAAGCGGGGCGAGCGGCCGCGCGCCGCTTCAACCTGAAGCGAGCGGCGTGAGGCGGAGGTTGCGCACCTCGAAGGGCGCGCCCTCGAGCTGGAGCCCGATGCGGCCGGCGTGCGGCTCGACCTGCGTCACCCGATTCTGGAGCACGCCGTTGATGCGCACCTCGATCGTGCCGCGGTTGCAGAGGATATCGACGGTGTTCCACTCGCCGAGGGGCAGCTCGCTCGAGGACTGTTGGTGGGCGCGGATCGGGGGTGTGTTGCCCTTGGCCGGCGTCGTGATCGGTTCCGCAAATTTCGAGCCGGACATCTGGAGCAGGTCGCCCGCGTATCGGATCTTTGTTTGCAGCTGGATGCAGGTCGGCCACGGACTCGGCGCGACCGGTGCGGAGGCGACATGCAGCAGGACGCCGCCGTTGCTGCGCGCCGTCGTGGCCGCGGGCCAGCGATACTCGAAGCGCAACCGGTAGTTCTCGTAGCTGGCATCGGTCGCGAGGTAGCCGAGCGGGTTGCCGGCAATGGCGATGCCTTCGGGCGTGCGGGTGCAGATGTTGCGGATATCGACGGGCTCCGCGGTGACGACGCTCCAGCCGGCGAAGGTGTCGCCGGCGAAAAGATCGACGGCGGGCGGGGTATCTTCGGCCGAGGCGGCGCCACCGAGCGACAGGAGCACGCTCAGGGCGACTATGCGGGGTGACATGCGGGGCAAGTTGGCCGTTCGTGCGCCTGCTGGCGACGCCGAAACGCGCCGGCGTGTCCCGAATTTTCGGTCAATAAGCGCCGCGCTGGGAGACGGCGCGGCCCGTGCCTACGGTCACTCGCGCGGGAACAGCGCGACGGCGGCGGCGGCGGCTTCGGCCAGCCAAGCGGCGCGTTGCGCGGGGGTGCTGACGACGACCGAAGTGAAATAGAGCCGCTCGGCGCGCGGGATGCCGCACATGCCGCAGACGCAGCGTTTCCAGAGGTTTTCGAGCGGGTCGCCGTAGAGGGTGCGCTCGGCCTCGAGGGGGGTGTTGCCGGTGTTGAGCACGAGCGCGGCACGGAGCTTGAGCAGGCCGACAGGGCCTGTCTTGCCGTCGGCACGGACGCGAAACTCGTAAGCGACGCCCGGGCGCACCACGCGATCGAGCCAGCCCTTGAGCGCGGCGGGCGGCTGACCCCACCAGTTCGGGTGCACGACGATGAGGCCATCGGCGGACGCGAGCTCGGCGCAACGGCGCACGATGTCGGGCGGCAGGGCGGCGTCTTTGGCGAACTCGGCGGCCGGCAGGCACGGTTCGAAACCTTCGGCGCAGAGGTCCTGCGTGACGACCTCGTGACCGACCTCGCGCAACGCCGTGGTGGCGGCGGCGGCGAGCGCGTGGTTGAAGCTGGCGCGGTTCGGGTGGGCGACAACGACGAGGATCTTCATGCGGGAGGTTCATCAAGCAGCAGCCGGCGCGAGCGGTGCAAGAACAGGAATGGCGCCACGGGGCCGCCCGATCCGCCCCAGAAATGGCCCTGCGTGAGGCGGGTCGAATCGACCCCGACGAGCCGCGGCTGGCGAACGACAGCCGTGGCGGGGCGCGCGATGCACAGGGGCCGCAGTACGATTCGGCCGGGGAGGAGGTCGGTTTTGGTTTTGTCGGCGGCGGGTGCGGGGACTGGGATTGGGACGTGTTTCCCGGTTTCGATGAACAACTCCGCTGTTACGCCGAGGTGATCGTGCGGTTTGGGCTGAACCTGCGGGCCGGGCAGCAGGTGCTGCTGGCCGAGCCGTACGAACTGCAGGGCGTCGCGCGCGCAGCTGCGCCGCTGGTCGAGGCGGTCGCCGCGGCGGTGGCGAGCGCGGGCGGCGGCGAGGTCGAGACGCTGTGGGGCGACGAGGCGGTGTGGCGCGCGGCGGCGCGGGAGGGCGGGACAACCGGATTTGCGGCGCAACTCGAATGCACGACCGAGCGACTGGAGACGGCGATCGCCCGCGGCGACGCGCTGGTGTTTCTCGTCGGCGTGAATCCGCAGCTCACTGACGGCGTGCCGCTCGTCGGCGCGGCGCGGGTGCGGCGGCTCTGCGGCGAGGCGTACGCGCGCTACGCGCCGGAACTGCTCGCCGCTGCGACCAACTGGACGGCGGCTGCGGCGCCGACGCCCGCCTGGGCCGATGTCGTTTTTCCGGATGTGCCGAAGGGCGAGCGGCTGGCGCGGCTCTGGGCGGCGGTGCTTGCGGCCGGCCGCGCCGATGCGCCGGATCCGCTCGCGGCCTGGGCGGCGCGCGCGGCGGAGCTGGCACGGCGCCGCGACGAGCTGAACTCCCGCCGCCCGCGGCGGGTGCGTTTCCATGGACCGGGTACGGAGCTGACGCTGGAGGTGCCGGCGGCGCACCGCTGGTGCACGGCGTTGCTGACCACGCGCGACGGCCGTTCGTTCGCGCCGAACCTGCCCACCGAGGAGGTCTTCACGGCGCCGCACCGCGCGTCGGCGGAAGGGCGGTTGCGCGTGGCGCGTCCGCTTTTTCATGCCGGCGCGGTGATCGACGGGGTGGAGCTGGAGTTCCGCGGCGGCGACGTGGTGCGCGCGCGGGCGCGCGTCGGCGCGGAGTTGCTCGAGCGCGTGCTCGCGGCGGACCGCGGGGCGTGTCGGCTGGGCGAGGTGGCGTTGGTCGAGGGCGCGACGCCGGTGGCGCGCACGGGGCGGTGTTTCCGACACGCGTTGCTCGACGAGAACGCGTTGCCGCACGTGGCGCTCGGCGACGCGTATGAGTTCACCGCGACCCGCGCGGGGGCGTTGAACCACAGCGGGCTGCACCTCGATCTGCCGCTCGAGGCGGAGGTGTCGTTGTCGTGAAAATGCGGGTGGCTGCGGGATTGAAAACCGTCGGGCGCGCGCTCACACGTCTGCTCCCCATGCGACCGTTTCTCCCACTTCTCCTTCTCGCCATGTTGAGCTCCCCCACCAACGCCCTCCGCGCCGAAGATGCCGCCACGCCCGCCCCGCGCGCGATCGACTACGAATGGATGTCGATCGCCACGTGGCAGAAGATGCACGACGAGGATGTGGCGATCGCGGCGAAGGGCGGCGTCGATGTGCTGTTCGTCGGCGACTCGATCACGGAGGGCTGGGAGTGGAACGAGGGCGAGCACTGGAAGAAACATTTCGTGCCGCTGGGCGTCGCGAACTTCGGCATCGGCGGCGACAAGACGCAGAACGTCCTCTGGCGGCTCGACCACGGCAGCGTGGGCGTGTTGCAGCCGAAGGTCGTGGTGCTGCTGATCGGGACCAACAATTTCGGCCATGACAACGCGGCGGCCGCCGATGTGGCGCGCGGCGTGGAGGCGGTCGTGACGAAGCTGCGCGCGGCTTTCCCGGCGGCGAAGATCATCGCGCACGGCGTGTTTCCGTGCGATCCTTCCCCGAAGGCGGAGATCCGCGGCCGCGTGGCGGCGCTCAATGCGCAGTTGCGCAACCTCGACGGGCGCGACGGCCAAGTGTTGTTCCGCGATGTGGGCCCGCTCTTCCTCGAGGCCGACGGCTCGATCGCGCCCGCGGTGATGCCCGATGGGCTGCACCTCTCGCCGGAAGGGTACCGGCGTTGGGCGTCGGTGCTCGTGCCGCTCGTGCGCGAACTGCTCGGCCTGCCGGTGGCGCCCTGACGCCGGCCGCGCCGGTCGTCCTCTGTTCACACGACAATCCTCCGATTGCCTCCTGTTTCCGCGGCGGCAAACTCGGGGCCGTTACCTCCCACCATGCCCACACGTAATCGTTCTCTCCGTAGCTGCGCGCTGCTCGCGGCGTGCTGCACCCTCGCTTCGCTCGGCTTCGCCAAGATGGAGCAGTGGACCGACGCCCAAGGGAAAACCTTCAAGGGCGAGCCGGCCCAAGCGCTCGGCCCGCTCGCGTTGTTCAAGATCCCCGGCAACTCCAGCAAGCTCGTCCCGTTTGGTCAGATCAGCACGCAGGACTGTGTGCGCTTCGCCACGCAGATGCGCAACGTCCCGCAGCCGGCCGCCGATTGGTCGAAGACGAAGACCGAAATCGGCTACGACATCTACGACAACGTCGTGCGTGTCGAGGGCAGCGACCTGAAACCGGTCTCGCTCAAGGGCCGCAAGGAACCGCCGCTCTACGCGCTCTTTTTCGTGAGCAACGGCGAAGGCAAATCCTGGGGCGTGCTCGGCCGCGCCGGCTGGCAGATGCAGAACATGCAGAAGCAGTACCCGGGCATGATCGAGGGTCTGATGTTCGGCCTGAAACACAGCAACAGCGACCAGCGCAACATGGCCGTGACGATGAAGGTCCCGTTCCTGGTCGCCGCGTTCGACTCCCAATCGCACATGTACTCGGTCGCGGAGTTGATCCCCGGCTGGGGCTACGGCGTCGTGTTCTGCAATGTCAACGGCGTGCCGATCTTCGCCTCGAAGATGGACACGGACGAGATGGGGACCGCCTTCATGGGCGAGATCGGCAAACTCCTCGACGTGATCCGCCCCGACAATCCGAAGGGCTGGAACGACGCCATGCACTACTGGATGGCCGCGCAGCCGGTGCTGCATGCGAACGACACCTGCGATCCGCAGCTCGTCGGCGATCCGCTCAACGTGGCCAAGGCGCACGAGCTGGGCATCGAGGCTTTCGAGGCGGCGATTGACGTCTCCGCCGACGGTACCATCACCGCCGTCGAGATCGCGCCGGGCGCCACCTGCCCGAAGGATCTGCTCGAACCGATCAGCCAGGCGCTGCACCAGGCGCGGATCGTGCCGGCGGTGGACCACGGTAAATTCGTGGCGGGGCGCTAC